>JAFUUX010000177.1 GCA_017471325.1 Lachnospiraceae bacterium
CCTGCGGCGATGGGCAAAACCCTTCTCTCCCGGAATGTTTTGGGTCGTAATCGCGCATACAAGTTCCTGCTTAGAGAGCGTAGCGAACTTAGCAGGACTGCATACGTTAGTAGCAAGTGCGCGATTCGACTGTGAATAGTAACTTCTTTCCGTCATCTGTTCAGGAATTCATGGATCCCTTTGGCCGCGCTCTTGCCAGCACCCATGGCCAGGATCACGGTTGCAGCACCGGTCACGGCATCACCACCGGCATATACGCCCTCTTTGGATGTCTGCCCGTTCTCCTCCTGCGCCACGATGCAGCGGCGCTTATCGATCTCCAGACCTTTGGTCGTTGAGGAGATCAGCGGATTCGGGGATGTACCCAGCGACATGATCACGGCATCCACATCGATCACAAACTCGGAGCCGGGCACCTCTACAGGACGGCGGCGGCCGCTCTCATCCGGCTCGCCCAGTTCCATGCGGATGCACCTGATACCGCACACCCAGCCCTTTTCGTCCTCCAAAATCTCCACCGGATTGGTGAGCAGGTCAAAGATAATGCCCTCCTCTTTTGCATGGTGCACTTCTTCCACACGGGCAGGCAGTTCCGCTTCACTGCGCCGGTACACCACATGCACCTCCGCACCCAGACGCAGTGCTGTACGCGCCGCATCCATCGCCACATTGCCGCCGCCCACGACTGCCACCTTTTTACACCTCATGATCGGTGTAGCCGAACTTTCATCAAATGCCTTCATCAGATTGCTTCTGGTCAGATACTCGTTTGCAGAGAATACGCCATTGGCATTTTCCCCGGGGATGCCCATAAATTTCGGCAGGCCTGCGCCGGAGCCGATAAATACAGCGTCAAATCCCTCCTCGTCAAACAGTTCATCGATCGTGATGGACTTGCCGATGATCACGTCTGTCTCGATCTTTACGCCCAGAGCCTTTACATTCTCGATCTCTTTTTCCACCACCGCTTCCTTTGGCAGACGGAATTCCGGGATGCCGTATACCAGCACGCCCCCCGCTTTATGCAGTGCTTCAAAGATCGTCACGTCATATCCCATCTTTGCCAGATCCCCGGCGCAGGTCAGTCCCGCAGGTCCCGAACCGATGACCGCCACCTTTTTCCCGTTCTTTTCCTTTGCCGGCGCAGGCTGAATACCATTCTCCCTGGCCCAGTCTGCCACAAACCGCTCCAGCTTGCCGATGGAAAGCGGCTCTCCCTTGATGCCCCGGATGCACTGGCCTTCGCACTGGCTCTCCTGCGGACATACACGGCCGCAGACTGCCGGGAGCGCAGAGGATTCACTGATCACCTTATACGCTTCCGCGATCCGGCCTTCCTTTACTTCCTGGATAAATGCCGGAATATTGATGGATACCGGGCAGCCCTGGATGCAGCGCGCATTTTTGCAGTTGATGCAGCGGGTAGCCTCCGCCATCGCCTCTTCCTGATCATATCCCAGGCAGACCTCGCTGAAATTCTTCGCGCGGACTGCAGGCTCCTGCTCCCTTACGGGTACTTTCTTCATTACATCTACTTCTATCGCCATGATCACAACTCCTTTTTGTTTGTGTTTCAGCCGTTCAACAATGCTTCTTTGGCCTTCGCCTCCAGGTCACGGTACATCGCGCTGCGGCGCATCGCCTCGTCAAAGTTTACCTTGTGCCCGTCAAATTCCGGTCCGTCCACGCAGGCAAATTTTGTCTTGCCGTCTACCGAACAGCGGCAGGCACCGCACATACCGGTACCGTCTACCATGATCGGGTTCATGGATACAATGGTGTGTATCCCCAGACGTTCTGTCAACTGGCATACAAACTTCATCATGATCATCGGGCCGATGGTCACGCAGTGATCATAAACCTTGCCCTCGTTCACCACCAGATCCTCCAGACACTTCGTCACCATGCCGGTGCGTCCGTAAGAGCCATCATCCGTGGTGATATAGAGGTTTCCGGCCACCTCCTTAAACTGCTCCTCCATGATCAGGATATCCTTCGTCTTGGCACCGATGATCACATCCGCCGAAATGCCATGCTCATGCAGCCACTTTACCTGCGGATACACCGGCGCGGTACCCAGACCGCCTGCCACAAATACGATCTTCTTTTTCTTTACTTCTTCGATATCATCCGTCACCAGATCCGAAGGCTGTCCCAACGGCCCCACAAAGTCTGCCAGAAAATCCCCTTCCTTCATCCTGCTCATGATCATGGTACCCGCACCGATGATCTGTACCACGATGGTCACAGTGCCTTTTTCCCTGTCATAATCGCAGATGGTCAAAGGGATACGCTCTCCCTCTGCATCTGCCCGGACGATGATAAACTGCCCCGGCTGGCAGCTCCTGGCCACCATCGGCGCTTCCACGACCATCTCAAAAATAGTGTCGTTGAGATGTTTCATTGCTAAGATCTTAAACATGGTTTCATCCCTTCCTTACGCATCATACTCCTGCACGCAGCGTGCAGCCTTCCACCGTTTATAAATATATCATATCCGGCAAAAGATATACAAGAAATATTTGGGTTAGTGGCATCTAATAATATCAAAACAGAAATGCCGCCTCAGGATCTGCACCGATGATAAATCCATAAAACATAGATTCGCTTACGCAGACCTCGACAAACTCCCGATTGTTATATCGTTTTATTCTTCCGAAACATATTTCACATCATCATATCCTTATCTGTGTCATTGTGCCCAAACTGCATCAACAGCAGATCGTTCTCGTGAAAATGCTTCTGCATATCCCGATACCTGTCCTCATCCGGAAAACGCCGCACACTCCGGCCGACCAATACACAACTGTCAGAACCCTTACGGATCCTGACAGCTGCCAATTCATTATCTGTAAATATCTCCATTCTTTGCCGGAAAAGTTTTAAACCTTTTTGGTGATTTTTGTATCTGCCACCGGTTCCGTCGGCTGCAGCGCGGCATGCGACTTATGTTCCTTTTTCGCAGGCGCATCCTGAGCCATCATCTCCTTGATGCTGGTCTTGTTCCGCAGCGGCTGTCCTACTCCCGGAATGGATGCCAGACGCTCCTTCGTGATCTGGTTATCCTTATCACGCAGCTTGTTTGCATCGGCGCTGTACTTATTATATGTTTCCTCATCAGTCATCGCCAGCATCTGGAACGCGCAGAGCCTTCTGGTTTCCGCGTTGGGGTGTAGCGACGACGCGCGCTTCAGCGTTGTATGATCCAGGTAATCTGTCGTGAGCTGCTTCAGTTCCGCTTTGAGCTGTTCCATCTCATGATAACCTGTAGCCGCGCACAGGTCATTCACCTTATTGACCATATTGGTATATAAGGAAGAATTGTCATGCCGGAAGTAAGACTTCTTCACCTTATCCAGATTCTCTTTCATCATCTTAAATCCGGCCAGATCCTTTTCAAAACTGTCCATCTGCTGCTGCAGCAGTTTCTGCTGGGCGGCGACGCACTCCTCCTCGGAAAGTTCCAACTGCTCCTTGAGATCCTTTGTGGTCTGCTTTGCCGCTTTCTCCGCCTCTTTTGCCTTCTCCGGTGCCAGATCGTTCAGCACCTTCATCGCGCTGTCATACAGTCTGTGGTGTGTGCCCCTCTCCCCGATAAATGCCGGCAGGATCTCCTTTAGTTTTTGTATCCCCTCCGAGCCGTTTTGTAACTCATACCAGTTTGGATCACGCTTATATTTGGCTGCATTTTCTGCATACTCCTGCAGCTGCTTTATCTGTCTCTTTTCGTCCTCGGGCAGATCCGCTTTCCCTGCAGCCTTCTCCAGAGTCTCAGAAAAGTCTTTCAGGTTTTGTTTCTGTTTCGGCGTCACATGCGCCCAGGCCATGAGTTCCTCAAAACTATCCTGCTCATTTCTGTATTGGTGGTGGTTACGGATCGCATCCACATGCTTATTGATCCCCGCGATGGCCTGCTCCATGGCAGGCGTATGGATCTCGCTCTGCTGCAGGATCTCCGCAGCCTTTTGTAACTCTGCCACCGTCTGCGTAGCGGCTATCGTTCCTTGCTGCCCCTTCTCCAAGTCATATTCCGGATAAATCCCACTCCTGCCTTCCCCGATCAGTTTTAACTGCTGCACATAGGGATGGTCCTCCCCCAGTCCTTCTGCGGCCAGGTACATATCACGAAACAGTTTCCTGTTATCCGCATCGCTTCCGCACCAGAGTTCCATATCCACTACGTTATCCGCATATTTATACGCCTCCCGGATATGCTCACAGCGATCGATCTGCTTCTGCGTCTCTTCCAGTGTCTTTTTCATGGCCGTGCTCCGCTCTGCCTCCGGCACTTTCATCAAAGACTCCCGGAATCCTCTCAGTCTATTCTCCCTTTCCATCATACCACTGTAAGACTGACCTTCTTTTCTGGGGATCACATCCGAAGCCAGCAGATCAAGCGCCCTGTCGATCTCCTTTTTATAAACGCCGTTTTCAAAACGCAGTTCGTAGCCGCTGAAAGAAATGCCTCATCCCCTGCGTGATCCCAGCCTTTTTTTGCAGCGTCCTTCAGATAAGCAGCCTTGTCTACTTCATGCGTTTCTTTCTTTGCCTTTGCAGTGTACATCACGCAGACATCATTCAGTTGATCCTTATAAATAGAAGAACCTGTAGTATCTCCCATAATGGAATTTATATTTTCATATTTATACCCGTTCTGCCTGTCCTGTGGAACCGGCGTATCCAGGATCTTTTTCATCTTCGGCACCAGCCGCTTGAACATGTTTTTTGCATCATTCATGCTGGCATAGTATCCCTCAAAGATACGGTCGATCGCCAGGTCATCCGCACCCTCCAACCAGTTATTTTTATACATCTTTTCACGGAAGGCCTGCTTTGTATACACCACACCATCCACCTCGATCGTCTTCGGCTTACCGGTGATCTTTTCCATATCCAGATAGATATCCAGCTTAGCGCAGGCCTCGGTCAGATTCCTCTCAAAAAGCCACTTCTGCTGTGGTTTCATCTCCTGCGTGACCGTGTCATAGACGCTCTGTCCTTCCTCATCCTTCATCGCAAGAAAATCCGGCAGTTTTGCCAGTCTGTCGATCATTTCCTGCAGTTTCTTTTCATCCTCTTTTTCATAAGTATCCTGAAAATCTTTCAATAACTGCGTATATTCCACCATCTCATCAAAAACGGATTCATGCGCCAGGATCCTCGCATCCGAGAATGCCCTCCCCAGAGATGTCGTCTGAAAATACATTTGTTTCTCTTTTTTCTCATTTTTCTCTTTGATCAGTTTTGCAGCCGGTTTTGCCATTGTATTTTCCTCCTAATATTTATAATACCATTGCTTTCCCTTTTTTCAGAAATCAGTATAACACGCAAAGTGCAAGCAAAGTGCAAGTTTTTTGACACTTTTTTAATCAAAAAAAATATTTACATTAGCCCTGTTTCCCAAACTTATACCCGCGAACGAAACGAACCGCCGTTCGGTATATGCAGTTAAACTATAATCAAAAAACCGGGAACAATCCCGGTTTTTATAAGATCATATAGTAGCCTACCCCACCTTTTCAAAATCCTGCTTGCCATGCTTACAGATCGGGCAGATAAAATCATCAGGCACTTCCTCGCCCACATACTCATATCCGCAGATGCGGCAGCGCCAGATGGTCTGTCCGTCCTGCGTCCTGCCCACAGCCTCCGGCTTCGGCTTGATATTTGCCTGATAGTACTCGTAAGTCGCCGATCGCGCGTCCGAAAGCACATCCATATCCGTCACCTGCGCCAGGAATACGGTATGTGTCCCCATATCCACGGTCTCCTTCACCCAGGCTGCGATATAAGCATTCGTCCCCTTTGTGATGATCATGCAGTCGTTCGCGCCGCGCCTGCAGTCCGTAAACGCCGCAAACTTGTTGACATCCCTTCCGGACTGGAAGCCGAAATTTTTAAACAGCGCGAAATCTGCATTCTCCGCAATGATGGATACCGTAAATTTCTTCGTATCCATGATCATGTCATGTGTGTAATTATTCTTGTTCACGGCAATGCTGATCACATTCGGATCTGAAGTGACCTGAATCGCCGTATTGATGATGCAGCCGTTGTCCTTTCCGTCCCGGTTTGCCGTCAGCACGAACAGGCCATAACTGAGCTTATACATTGCTTTTTTATCCATACCGTAACCCTCTCTTTTGAACTGAAACAGCCGCCGATCCCAAAGACCGGTGGCTGTCAATATACGATTCCGCTGCTGCCGGCCTGCTTTCGGATCAACCGAAATATCTCTTCAGGAGGCCTGCAAATGCCTTGCCGTGCCTTGCTTCATCACGGCCAATCTCGTGTACCGCGTCATGGATCGCATCCAGGTTCAGTTCCTTTGCGCGCTTCGCCAGATCCGCACGCCCCTGGGTTGCACCATACTCCGCGTCTGCGCGCAGTTCCAGGTTTTTCTTTGTGGAATCGGTCAGGCATTCGCCCAGAAGTTCTGCAAACTGCGCTGCATGCTCTGCCTCTTCCCATGCTGCTTTCTCAAAATATGCGCCGATCTCCGGATAGCCTTCACGGATGGCTACGCGGCTCATCGCCAGATACATGCCTACCTCAGAGCACTCACCGTCAAACATGCTGCGCAGGCCGCTCAGGATGTCCTCCGGTGCGCCTTTTGCTACGCCCAGCACATGCTCTGCCGCCCATACTTTCTCACCTTCCTGCGCCTTAAACTTGTCTGCCGGCGCATGGCATACCGGACACTCCGCCGGTGCTGCATCTCCCTCATGAATGTAACCGCAAACCGTACATACAAACTTCATTTGAAATACCTCCTGATCTGATTTTTTGTTAAACACCTTCTATTTGCTACAGATATTATTTTATTATGCGGCTCAAAGTCCGTCAAGTAAGATATGTTACGACAATAGGCTAATTATTATTTGTTGCGACTAACTATATCAAAAGCCGTATACGGCATACACTGCCGTTTTAGGGATGCTCTGTGCCCTATGCCATCGTGATCTTACCGCCATCCGCTTCCGCAAAGACTCCCTTTTCGATGCCGTCATCCAGGGCATAACTGACCACCGCTTCTATGGTGCTGCCCATGCGCGGACAGCCAAAGCATTTCGCCGCCGCCTTGATCAGATCCTCCCGGCTTAGACTCACCTGCATCTTCAGGATATCCCGAAGTGCCGAGCGGATCTCCTGGGAAGGCACATCCTCGATCCCACGGTACTCACCGTTTTGGTCAGCGCCACGGTAAATATCATATTGCTCCGGCTCCTGATCTGCCCGCCAGTAAAAGACCTGGTCGCGCTCTTTCGTCTTTTGGCAGGACATTCCCTGCACCGCCTGGTCAAAGATATCCTCCATACGGCTGGTGGTACGGGCCACGCCCCAGTCCGCAAATGTCTTTTTCATCAACACCCTGCGGCTGACAGGTGCCTCCGTGAGCAGGTAACGCACCACCGTCCTGCGTACTTCAGACAGATGCGCATGATCCGCATACTGATCCGCCGTACCGGCCGCCTGCGGAGCCGCACTCTCATACGCCTGCTGCCTTGTGGAATGCTCAGACGGCTGTATGCGCTCAAAGGTATAATCCCCCAGGCGTATGGTATCTGCGGCTGTATCCACCACAGTCCCGCCCTGTGCAGCGGCTTCCCTGCCTGCTGTCATGGTCTGTGCCTCCGGCTCGGCCGGCGCCGCTTTCTCCACAGTCCGGGCTGCCTCCTCCGCTGCCCTGACTGCCTCTTCTGCCGCCCGGGCTGCCTGCCGTTTTTCTTCCTTTGCTTTTTCTATGCGCTGCCGCACTTCCTCCAATACCTTCTGCGCGTCATCCAGCCATTCGATCGTCCACAGCCGCATGATACGCCAGCCCAGTCCTGCCAGCACAGAAGGCTGCACCGAGAAACGATCCGCAGCAGTCTGTTCCCCGCTCATATTTTCCCCGTCCAGCAGGATGCCCAGCAGATAGTTCTCTCCATCCTCCGGATCCACCACCGCCATATCCAGCCGGTACTTTGAACAGCCCACATTGGTTTTTACCTCATAGCCCAGTCCGGATACCGCTGCCGCGATCTCCCGCACCACCGCATCCTCGTGCACGGTCTGCGTGCCGCTTTTGGCCGCGATCATGCCCTGACCGTGTTTAGCAAATTCCAAAAAGCCCTTCAGTCCGGCCACGCCGTCCGCCCTGGTCCGGCTTATATCGATCTGCTCCGGCCGCAGCACCGCGTAGACCACCATCTCTTTCCGTGCGCGGGAAATGGCTACATTTAAGCGCCTCCAGCCGCCGTCCCGGTTCAGCGGGCCAAAATTCATTGACACCTTACCATTTTTATCCGGTCCGTAGCATACCGAGAAGAGGATCACATCCCGCTCATCTCCCTGCACATTTTCCAGGTTTTTGATAAAGACCGGCTCCCGGCTCTGCCTGTCCCACTCCTCCAGCTCCGGATGCTGCACAAAAGCCTCCGTCAGCAGGTCCTCGATCAAATGCTGCTGCACCACGCTGAAAGTGACCACGCCGATGGAATCCTCCCGCAGCCTCACATCCGAAAGCCGGCGCACGATCTCCGCTACCACTGCCTCGGCTTCCGCGCGGTTCTGCTTGGTCTTGCCCATATCGTACACGCCATCCACCTGCACCAGTCTCACCTGCGATACCAGATCATTCGGGGAAGGGAATGTATAAAGTTTGTTATCATAATACTGCATATTGCTGTACGCGATCAGGCTCTCATGCCGCGAGCGGTAATGCCACTTCAGATATTCCTGCGGCAGAGAGATGGCCAGGCAGTCATCCAGCAGGCTCTCCAAATCCTCCTGCTCGGCATGTTCCTCATCAATCCTGCCGGATTTAAAGAAACTGGTGGGCGGCAGCTGTTTGGGATCGCCTACCACGATCACATTCTCGCCCCTTGCGATGGTGCCCACCGCTTCGCTGGTCGGCAGCTGGCTGGCCTCATCAAAGACCACCAGGTCAAATTTCGGATACTTCGGATCGATATACTGTGCCACAGAGATCGGGCTCATCAGCATGCACGGACATAAGCGCCGCAGTAATGTCGGTATCTGGTCAAAGAGTTTACGGATCGACATCATGCGCCCGTTGGATTTGATGGCTTTTTTCAGGATGCCCAGTTCGGAAGATGCCGCCGCATCCGCATTTCCCGCAGGCACATTTGCGGAAAGCTTTGCCACCAGTTCCTGCACCGTGAGCGCGCGAAACTCCCCGATCAGCGCCTCATACCTTTCGATCATGCCCTCAAACTGCACTCCCCGGAATTCCGACAGCCTGGTATCGGATGCGATCAGTTCCGAGGCAAAGCGGTAATACAGGCTGCATAGGAACGCCCCCTGTACCTCCGTATTTTCCACGCGGCCTTCCTCCGCCGCTTTGGTCACGCAGCGCAGCCCCATGCTGTCCAGTGCCTGCTTTAGGCGCTGATAGCCGGTCCATTCCCGCAGGCGGCCGGTATTTGCCGCATATGTCTCATATCTCTGCCGTGCCTGCGCCAGATAATCCGGTGCCATTTCGATCCCGGAAAAATCGATGCCCCAGGCCTGCTCCGTCGCCACCTCCCGCTCCAGAAAGGCCTCTATATTGCTTAAGCAGCGCTGCAGGGCTGCCGTATCCACACCGGCATTGCATTTTGCGGCATACGCCTCCCACTCCCTCTGCGGCAGTGCCTTACGCAGTTCTCTGGCTTTCTGCGCCCTCTGCAGCGCCCTCTCCAGCATATCAAAATCCGTCTTTTCCCCAAGATACAGTCCGCCCAGTGCCTCCGTGATCTGTACCGGCACATCCCCAAGCTCCGCACGCAGGGTTTCCACGCCCCAGAGTTCCTCCAGGAGCAGTTTGATATTCTCTTTTGTGACCGTCGCCGGATTCAGTGCATAGGCCCTCACTTCTTTGACGATGGCGGACGTACCCGTCAGTTTCGGCAAAAACCAGCTGTTCTGAGCCGCCTGCAGCCGCACCAGCGCATCCCCCGCATTGTAATTTACAAAAACCTGCGGCCGGAAGGTTTGGGATGCCTGTGCCATCTGCGCCCGGTAATTCCGCCCCTTCTGCACCAGCTGCTGTACCTGCTGCAGGATCATCTCGTAATTTGCCGAAGATACCAGCGCAGAGAGCAGCACGCCCGGCTCCTGCATCTGCCGCCCCAGGCGCAGCAGCAGATCCAGCCCTTCTTTTGTCCCCACCAGATCCACACCGGTAAGGGCACGCAGGGTATCTGCCTCCTTCTGCGCCGCCTCACAGCCGGCTGCGGCATCTTTCCATACCCGTCCTGCCGCGTCGCGCACTTCCATGGAATACTCACTCCGGCAGACCCCCCGCAGCGGATGATTTTGCACATCCCCGGCCGCAGCAGCAGCCGTGGTGTATTCCTGCAGCAGTTCCTTCCATTCCCGTATCAGTTCCGCCGATACATTTTCCACGGTAAACTGCATATCCGTACTCTCAGCCAGATCCACCCTGCCCTTCAGCGCCTTATACTGCTCATAAACCGCCACGGCATCGTAGAGGGAACCGCCAAAATTCTTTTCTTCGTGAAGCGCTGCCACCACATGATTTAATTCCCGCCGCAGGGAATGCAGTTTTTCCGCTGCCTGCGCATACTCCGCAGGCTCTTTGATCTGCCCTACCTCCAGCGTCTTTTCCAATTGCCCCAGTACGGCGGTCTTATTGGCTTTGTTGGAATGCAGTTCCAGGCAGAAAGGATCCAGGCCGATATTGGCCAGACGCTTCTGTACCACAGACAGCGCTGCCATCTTTTCCGCCACAAACAGTACCGACTTGCCCTGATAGAGCGCATTGGCGATCATATTGGTGATGGTCTGGGATTTCCCGGTTCCGGGCGGTCCGTGCAGGACAAAACTCTGCCCCTTCGCCGCCGTCGCCACTGCCACCATCTGAGAGGAATCCGCGCTCAGCGGGACTGCCAGATCTGCCGGCGCATACATCTCATCAATATTTCCGGGGCTGACCTGCATCTCCTCCGCCTGCCAGGTCATATGGCCTTCCAACAGGCTCTGCACCACCTTGTTTTTCTTTAGATCCTCCGTGCGGTTGCGCAGGTCATTCCACATCACAAACTGCCCGAATGAAAACAGGCCCAGAAAGCAGAAATTTTCCACGTTCCAGCGCTTTTTGTCCATCACTGCCTACCGGATCGTCTGAAACACCAGCGGAAGATTGATGCCGTGCTCATCCTCCGGCAGCGGATCCAGCCCGCCGATGGCCACGCCGTGGTCCTGCCGCAGATATTCCAGCAGGGTAATGTTGATCTGCGTCTCTTCATTCCGGCTGCGCACGATATAGCCGTTATTGCGGATGCTGCGCACCAGTTCCACCGGGATCAGCACCAGGGGCGCATAGCGCGGCTTCTCCGAGAGTTCCGTCTCATACCAGCGCAGAAATCCGGCTGCCAGAAACAGTGTATTGGCGCCGTTTTCCTCCAGGCTTACCTTCGCCGCGCGCTGCAGGCTCTTTAAATTTCCCTGCAGTTCGTTTTCGGACAATACGGTACGGATGCGCCGGTGCTTAAATTCCTCCGTTACGATCCCCTCGATCAAAACCTTGTCATTCTCCACGGAATACATCTTTTCATCCCGCAGGCTCTGCTTCAGTTCCGGCGGCAGTTCCAGCAGGGTAAAGTCCTTTCCGTCCGCGATCTCATCCTCCAGTTGTCCCGGATCCGATACCAGCAGCTGCACCGCATTTTTTGTCACGCGAAAATTCAACAGGGCATTGCGCATGCTGAAATCCAGCAGTTTCCGCTCCCACAGTTCTTTCCTGCCGATCTCCACCTTGCCTTCCTTTACCGCCCCCAGGAGGGACTGATCCAATGCGCTCGGTGCCGCCACCATGCCGGGCGCATAGCGTTCAATGTCTGTTTCCTGCTGCGCCTCCTCAAGCCTGGTGGGAATCGGACGGATATCACTGCTGCGGCAGCGGCTCACATCCACCACATAGTCAAAATCCTCCATCTTTACCAGATGCGCCCTGGCATGCTGCAGCGCCGTATCAAAGGTCACGGTCTTGCCGCGCACCGCATCGGTCATCTCCACCAGCAGGATCTCCTCCGCACCGGCTGCCGTGCGTTTTTCCAATGCCGACACATCATCCACGGCGCAGTCCGCAAAACTCTCCTCCTCAAGCCACGCCCCCGCAAAAGCATGTCCCGTGATAAACACGATCAGCCCGTGCAGGCCTGCCGCCTCCAGACAGGACGCATACAGGATAGAAAGGTCCAGGCAGTTGCCCTGCTTCTGTTCCAGCACCGCCTGGGGCAGACGGATCCGCTGGCCGGCCGCTTCAAAACTGGCCGGATGCACCACATAATCGATCTGCTGCGCCTGAATCGCCGCATAGATGGCCGCCATCTGCAGTTTCACATTATTGGTATTTTGTGTCTGATATGCCGTAAATGCCGGATCTTTCCCCCATTTCTGCAGGTAATCCGATGCCGTGCGCAGGATCTGTGCAATATGCGGATGGTTTGGCGTCACAAAGGCCGTCACCAGTTCCGGCATGATATGCAGGCCGCTCCACTGATCCTTCGGCAGAAGTTCCACTTCCCCGGCCGCTGTCCCCAGAAGTTCTTCTGCTGCCGAAAGTGCTTCTGCCCCATCCGGCGATACCACACCCTCTTTTGTATCATTTACGGCTGTTTCAGCCGGCAGTGCCGCCGCTGTCTTTTCCCGGAAGACTTCTATGGTATAATGCCCCGTGATCTTTTCCGTCAGTGAGAAGAGGTATTCCGTGGAAAGCAGCAGTTTCACGGGACGCAGTTCCACACTGCTGCCCGGCTCCAGTGCATCGATCTGCGTCACATATTCCTGCGCAAAGGCCGGATCGAAACGGATGCGCAGTTTCATCTCATGCTGCGTTTCCTCCCCCGTATTATCCAGCCGGATACTGCGCAGCAGCGGCACGTAGTTTTGCTGCATGGAAAAATTGACAGCGCTCATGCCCTCCACTTTAATCCCGATCAACTGTTCCGCCATATCTCCATCCTCCTCGATTTTATGTCCCGCTCATAACCTGCTGCCGATATCCTCCCGGTAGCGAAGCTTCACTTCTGTTCCGGATACTGCATATTCCATAATATCCGCATCCAGCGCCACTTGATCCTTCTGCAGCAGCATCAGGATCGAGGAACCGCCCAGGCGGAAATACCCTTTTTCTTCTCCCTTTTTGAAATGCCGTATCGGGCGGTTTCGGATGCAGCCCGCAAACATCGCCCCCACCTCGATCATCAGGATCTTTCCGAAATGCCGTGTTTCCAGCAGGTTGACGACGCGGTAATTATCCCGGTAGATCTTCCGTCCGGCGGAAAGCGGGCTCACCGTATGCAGTTTTCCTTTGATCTGATACCGCAGACGCAGCCTGCCATCATCCGGAAAACAATAGTGGTGATAATCGTCCATCGTAAGACGGAATACCAGGCAGAGCCCGCCGGCAAAATCCGCCAGATCAGCGTTCTCTCCCCTGCTGCCCGCGTTTTGGCGCTTCCCGCTGCCAAATGACATTCCGGCCAACTCCTCTATACTGTACTCCACACCTTTCACGATCACTTTCGCGCCCTCATGAACCGGATAGACCAGCAGTTTGCTGTCTGCCGGCGCGATCAGCCGCGACTTCTCCCCCGTCATGGGGCGTGCCCCCTCCCGGATGGCACGCAGGAAAAACTCATCGAAGTTCCGGTAGCGCCTTGGCTGATAGTCCCGCATCTCCACATGGTAGCGTTTGATAAACGCCGGGATCTTTTTTCTGCTGCAGGGCAGGCACTGCAGCCAGCCGTAGATACGCGTAAACAACGGACTGATTACCACCGGCAGAAGCAGGCACTGCCCCCACCTGCCATGGTAAGCCGCCCGCATCATCCCGCCGCCGTACTGTTCGATCTCGGTCAGGCATTTCTTTTTTCTGTCATATAATAAAGTACCCATGGAATCTATTTTAGAAACAAACGGCGTGAAAATCAAGACTATAGTAAGCGCAATAAATAATTGCGCTTACTATAACGCTCCGCGAGGATGCGCACGGATTTTGTAAGGAAACATGCCGCTTTCAGCGGCCAAAATCCGGCGCAGTAAACGACAAAACGAAAATAGTTTTGTCGTTTAC
>JAFUUX010000178.1 GCA_017471325.1 Lachnospiraceae bacterium
CAAATAATATAGTAAACGACAAAACTATTTTCGTTTTGTCGTTTACTGCGCCGGATTTTGGCCGCTGAAAGCGGCATATTTCCTTACAAAATCCGTGCGCATCCTCGCGGAGCGTTATAGTAAGCGCAATTATTTATTGCGCATACTATAGTTCACAGTTCACGGAATCCGTAAACTGTAACAAAATCAAGGCGGATAAGCAGGAACAGACATTTGCATGAAACCGGTATCTATGATAAACTGTGGATATGATCAGGGATTATGAACAGGCCTGCAGGGTGCTGGGTGTGCCGGTGGATGCGCCGCAGGAGCAGATCAAAAGTGCATATCGGAACCTGGCCAAGCGCCTGCATCCGGATAACCACCCGCAACAGAACGAAAAAGTGCGGGAAGCATACCGGCTGGTGACGGAGGCGTATGCTTATATAGAACAGCACCCTGAGGCGCGGAAGGTGCAGCACCCAAAAACGGGCGCAAACGGGCATACGGTGGATATGGCGCCGCAGGGCAGGATCCTGGGAACGGCAGCCGGCACGCGCGGGGACAGCGCAGAGCGCAGCAGGGACCGGAAGCGTTTTGAGGAAAAAGCGCAGAAAGCAAGGCAGGAGCAGCGGGCAAAAATGCAGGAGGAGATCCAGGCACGCCGGGTACAGATCGATCAGGAAAAAAAGGAAAAGGCAATCTTAAATGAGATCCGCGCGATCCGGCTGGCGCATGCCATCAGGGCCATGCTTGCCGGGCAGGGAATCGAATAAACAAGCAGGCGGTTTTCATGCCGGAGGTAAAGAATATGAGCGTAGACTTAAGACAGGGGCTGTATCTGATCAGTTTAAACTATATCAAAAAAGAGCGTTATACCGGCAGTAATGACGGTATGCGCTTTATGCTGGAAAAGAAATCGGAGGAGGGGCAGGAGGACAAGATCCTGGTCTGCACCTGGTCGGAACCGTATAGTTATGAAAAAACGGAAGAAGATAAAAAGAACTACCGTATGTTTGCTTTTTCCGAGGAAGGTCTAAAGGAAGCGGTTGCATATCTGATGGGAGAACAGGGGAATGCGGATTGATGCATTGGATAAACTGGACAAGATCCATTATTACAATACGCTGCATGGAAATCTGGTAAAATGGTGGTCGGTGAAAATGCAGGAGAATACGGAAGAAGCGGAAGCAGCCGAGGAAGCAGGTGCGCAGTATGACGCGGATGCCGCAGCGGAGGAACTGCTGGCGGATGCTTTGGGATATGCAGCGGAGCCGGCCGGGGATATGAACTATCTGGCGAGCGGTTCTGATCCGCGGGGGTATGGCTATGGGCTGGACGGATCGGATTTAAGCATTCCCACGGCGGAAGAAGCATTTGGTGAAAACAGCGGGCTGGATCCGGAGACCGCGGCAGCAGCCATGGAGATCTTTAACCGCCTGCAGGCGGAAGCGGCAGCGGATGCGGCAGCAAAGCAGGCAGAGATCGAGGCGGCCAAACTGGCTGCCGGGCAGACGGATTAAGGGGCAGTTCCAGAGGGGCGTTCATGGAAAAGAAAAAAGTAAAAGGCATACTTCCGCAGATACGCAGGCCGATGATCATCTATGTAGTCTTGATCGTTGTGGTCATGTCGTTGTTTCTGATCTATTACAATACGTTTATGTATATCATCAATTCCTTCCAGAATGTGGAGAAACTTTCCAGGGAAGCGGTGGATCTTCTGGAGGACTATCATGCGTTAAAGCACCTGTGTGTCTACTGGGATGAACATGCCGGGGAGATGAACCTGTGCTACGAGGAGGATGCGCTGCTGGCAAAGGAAACGCAGCTTCGTGTCGGCCTGCCGGAGATGGGGAATCTGCAGATGGTAAGCAATGAGGAGTTTGACCATTTTACAGACGCGGAAAAGAAACTGTTTGCGGAGGTCAGTTATGGATGGCTGTGCGAGCAGTTTGACCGCATGAAGAGAAATTATGATCCGGTATTCATTTTCAGTTTTACGATCCGTGAGGATAATGTACTGCATTTTCAGGTGACCGGCGCCAAAGATGAGGAAAAACGCATAAGCGAGGGCGGCGAGATCTTTGAACTCGGCTACGATGTCAATTACGTTGAGGGTACCTATTCGACCTTGGACAAATACAGGGCAGGCGAGCCGCAGGCCGAGGATTTTATCGAGCGTATGCTGGAGTCCATGGACGAGGAACGCGTACACGCCTATCTTCCGGTGGTCATGGATGGAGAAACCATCTGCTACGTGGGTGTAGCGGAGGAATGGCGCATGCTGCTGACGGACGGCGTGGTGGTATCTGCCGTGGTCACGGCCTTTAGCGTGATCGGCTTTATGATCCTGGGCAGCTGGGTGATCAATAAGATACGCAGGCTGGTCATCGTGCCGCTGTATCAGACGCAGGAGATCATCCACAATTATGAAAACAATAAATCCGCGAAAGAGGCAGTAGAAGCGCTGCAGAAGATCCGTACCGATAATGAAACCGAGGAATTGGCAGGCAGTTTTTCCGGCATGGTGGGAGAACTGGAGCGCTATATCGAAAATGTACGGAAGGTAACGGCTGAAAAAGACAGGATCGAAACCGAACTGAATGTGGCGGCCAAGATCCAGGCGGATCTGCTGCCGCGGATCTTCCCGCCCTATCCGGACAGGAAAGAGTTTGAATTGTATGCGATCATGGATCCGGCCAAAGAGGTCGGCGGTGATTTTTATGACTTTTTCCTGATCGATGATGACCATATCGGTCTGGTGATCGCGGATGTGGCCGGCAAGGGAGTACCGGCAGCGCTTTTTATGGTGATCTCAAGAACGATGCTCAAAAACCGGGCGCAGGTGGGGGGCAGTCCGGCGGAAATCCTGGCGGATGTCAATGACCAGCTTTGTGAAGGCAATGAAGAGGAAATGTTTGTCACCGTGTGGTTTGCGATCATTGAACTGAGTACGGGCAAAGGCGTGTCTGTAAATGCGGGACATGAGCACCCGATCCTAAAGCGTAAGAACGGGGATTACGAAATGATCACATACAGGCATGGCATGGCACTGGCGATCATGCAGGGCATACCGATACCGGAGCGGGAATTTGTACTGGAACCGGGCGACCGTATCTTTGTTTATACGGACGGCGCGCCGGAGGCCAATAATGCAAATAACGAACTCTATGGTACGGACCGCCTGCTGATGGCGCTGAATCAGGCGGCGGATCAGCCCAGCCGGGAACTGATGCAGTCGGTAAGGGCATCGATCGACGCGTTTGCAGGGGATATGGAGCAGTTTGATGATACGACGATGCTGGAGTTCCGTTATTTCGGACCGCAGGGCTGAGGCGCCGGCCTTTTGGAAATATACGGATGCGGCCGCGGATGTGCATTCAAGCCTGCGGATGTTTTGAAGAGATTTGGACTGTCTGAAACAAAAAAATGCAAGCGTTCAGCCTGCATTTTTTGTTTCTTCCATTTTTTCCTTTTTCAGATTTTTATTTGCCGTGGAGAGCATCAGTTTGATGCGGTTTAACTGATTGACCTCGCTGGCGCCGGGATCGTAGTCGATGGCCACGATATTGGACTGCGGATAGCGCTTGCGCAGAGCCTTGATGACACCTTTGCCCACGACATGGTTTGGCAGGCAGCCAAAGGGCTGGGTGCAGACGATATTTGCGGTGCCGCTGTGGATCAATTCCAGCATTTCGCCGGTCAGAAACCAGCCCTCACCGGTCTGGTTGCCGATATCCACGATATCCTGGGCATAGCGCACCAGGTCATAGATATTGGCCGGTGCCTCAAAGTGTCTGCTTTTGGCCAGTGCTTTGGCAGGGGCGGAGCGCACGAAGTTCATCCCGGAAATCCCCAGTTTCGCATTGCGGGCGGTCTTTTTGCTCATGCCCAGATGCTCGGCTTTATAGATCTGGTTATAGAAACAGTAGTACATAAAATCCAGCAGATCCGGCACGACGGCTTCCGCCCCTTCGTGTTCCAGAAGGTCTACCAGATGGTTGTTTGCCGTGGGTGCAAATTTGACCAGGATCTCGCCGACAATGCCGACACGGGGTTTGCGTTCCTCATGGATGGGGATATTGTCAAATTCCTCGATCATCTCACGGCACATGCGTTTATAGGTACCGAAAGAGGGATGCCTGGAACGGATGAAATCCCGGCATTTCTTCAGCCATTTCTGATGAACGGCTTCCACGCTGCCCGGCGTGATCTCGTAAGGCCGCATGCGGTAGATGCAGCGCATGAAGATATCACCAAACAGGGCTGCATATAAGGCGCGCACGCCGAGTTTCAGGTTTAACTTAAATCCGGGATTGGGTTCCAGTCCGCTCAGATTTAAGGAGATCACGGGAATATGCCCGTACCCGGCTTTTTCCAGTGCCCTGCGGATAAAGCCCACGTAATTTGTGGCACGGCAGCCGCCGCCGGTCTGCGTCATCATCAGAGCCAGATGATCCGTATCATATTTGCCGGAGAGTACCGCTTCCATCAATTGCCCGACAACACAGAGGGAAGGGTAGCAGGCATCGTTATTGACATATTTTAAGCCGACATCCACGGAGTGTTTATTGTCATTGGTCAGCACCTCGATCTTGTAACCGCAGGTACTGAAAGCCGCGGAAAACATGTCGAAATGCAGTGGCGACATCTGCGGCACCAGGATCGTATAGCCCTGTTCTTTAATCTCTTCCGTAAAGAGCACGCGGTCAAAATTGGTAGGGCGGATCTGGCGCTTTTCCTGCTTGCGTTCCTTCACTTCCAGCGCCGCCAGCAGGGAACGGATACGGATGCGCGCCGCGCCCAGATTGTTGACCTCGTCGATCTTTAAGCAGGTATAGATCTTGCCGGAGCCGGAGAGGATATCGCATACCTGGTCGGTGGTGACGGCATCCAGGCCGCAGCCGAAAGAGTTGAGCTGGATCAGATCCAGATCGTCCCTGGTGCGCACGAACGCGGCAGCCGCATACAGGCGGGAATGGTACATCCACTGGTCGGAGACGATGAGCGGCCGCTCCGGCTTGCCCAGATGCGCCACGGAATCCTCTGTCAAAACGGCGATATCATAAGAGGTGATCAGTTCCGGGATGCCGTGGTTGATTTCCGGATCGATATGATAGGGGCGGCCAGCCAGCACGATGCCGCGCTTATGGTTCTCTTTCATGTACTGCAGGACTTCTTCACCCTTTTTATGCATATCCTCATGGGCTCTGGCCAGTTCTTCCCAGGCCTCCCTGGCAGCATCCGCCACCAGGGAGCGGTCGATCTCGGAAAATTCTTCCACCAGTGCCTGCACGATGGTATCCAGGCTGGCAAAGGACATGAAAGGATGCCGGAAGACGACTTCCCCGCGGCCGATCTCTTCCACATTGTTTTTGATGTTCTCCGGATAGGAGGTGACGATCGGGCAGTTATAATGGTTGCTGGCCCCGTCGGTCTCGTTACGTTCATAAAAGAGGCTGGGGTAGAAGATAAAATCCACGTTCTGTCCGATCAGCCATTGCACATGCCCGTGCGCCAGTTTGGCGGGATAGCATTCCGATTCGCTGGGGATGGATTCGATGCCCAGTTCGTAGATCCTGCGGGTAGAGAGCGGTGAAAGCACCACCCGGTAGTTTAATTCTTTAAAGAAAGTAGCCCAGAATGGGTAGTTCTCATATATATTGAGCACGCGGGGAATGCCTACGGTGCCGCGGAAGGCTTTGTCTGCTTCCAGCGGTTCATAGTCAAAGAAACGGTGCAGTTTGTATTCAAAGAGGTTCGGGATGTTGTTTGCGTTCTTCGGCTTGCCAAGGCCGCGCTCGCAGCGGTTGCCGGAGATGTACTTGCGGCCGCCGGAGAAATTGTTGATGGTGAGGCGGCAGGCATTGGTGCAGCCGCGGCATTTCGCCATGGTGGTCGTAAATTCCAGATGCTCGATTTCGTCGAAAGAAAGCATGGTTGTGGGTGTTGTCTCGCTATAACGTTCCCTGGCGATCAGTGCGGCACCAAAAGCCCCCATGATCCCGGCGATATCCGGGCGGATGGCTTCGCAGCCGGCGATCTTTTCAAAAGAGCGTAATACGGCATCATTATAGAACGTGCCGCCCTGCACAACGATATGGCTGCCGAGTTCCGAAGCATCGGAGACTTTGATCACCTTAAACAGCGCGTTTTTGATCACGGAATAGGCAAGGCCGGCAGAGATATCGGCGACCGAAGCACCTTCCTTCTGTGCCTGTTTTACCTTGGAATTCATAAATACGGTGCAGCGCGTGCCCAGATCGATGGGGTGGGGCGCAAAGAGCGCTGCCTTTGCAAAGTCCTGTACGCTGTAGTTTAGGGATCTGGCAAAAGTCTCGATAAAGGAGCCGCAGCCGGAGGAGCAGGCCTCATTGAGCTGCACGGAATCCACGGTCTGGTTTTTGATCTTGATGCATTTCATATCCTGACCGCCGATATCCAGGATGCAGTCCACCTCAGGGTTAAAGAACGCGGCGGCATAGTAGTGTGCAACGGTCTCTACCTGGCCGTCATCCAGCAAAAAGGCGGCTTTCATCAGCTGCTCGCCATAGCCGGTGGAACAGGAGCGCGAGATCACCGCACCCTCCGGCAGCTGCGCGCGGATCTCCCGAAATGCCCTGATCGCGGTTTCCATGGGGGAGCCGTTGTTGTTGCTGTAAAAGGAGTAGAGAAGGCGTCCGTCCTCATCCACCAGAGCCATCTTGGTGGTGGTAGAGCCGGCATCGATGCCCAAAAAGCACCTGCCTTTATAATTACTGATATCCGCGGTGCCCACGCAGTGCTGTTCATGGCGCGCGGTAAACGCATCATATTCCGCCTGATCCTTAAAAAGCGGTTCCATGCGCTCCACTTCAAATTCCATATGGATATCACCGTTTAAGCGGTCCAGCATTTCTTTTAATGTACACTGGCCTTCTTCGGTGGCATTGAGTGCAGAACCCAGAGCAGCAAACAGATGGGAGTTTTCGATCTCGATGATATGTTCATCGTCCAGTTTTAAGGTACGGATGAAAGCCGCTTTCAGTTCGGATAAAAAATGCAGAGGCCCGCCGAGGAACGCCACATGTCCCCGGATGGGCTTGCCGCAGGCCAGTCCGGAGATGGTCTGGTTGACGACTGCCTGAAAGATTGAAGCGGATAAGTCTTCCCTGGTAGCGCCATCGTTGATGAGCGGCTGGATATCGGTCTTTGCAAATACGCCGCAGCGGGCTGCGATCGTATAAAGGGATCTGTAGTTCTTTGCGTATTCGTTCAGCCCCATGGCATCCGTCTGGATCAGGGAAGCCATCTGGTCGATAAAGGAGCCGGTGCCGCCGGCGCAGATGCCGTTCATGCGCTGTTCCACATTGCCGTTTTCAAAATAGATGATCTTGGCATCCTCGCCGCCCAGTTCGATGGCCACATCCGTTTTGGGCGCGAAAGTCTCCAGGGAAGTGGATACCGCCAGCACTTCCTGTACAAAGATCACTTTTAGATGTTTGGCAAGGGTAAGGCCGCCGGAGCCGGTGATCACCGGGCGTATGATCCTGTCCCCCAGCGCGTCATAGGCTTTTTGCAGCAGTCCCTGCAGTGTCTCCCGTATATTTGCAAAATGCCGCTCGTAGTCAGAAAAAAGGATATGGTTTTCTTCATCGATCAGGGCGATCTTGACGGTCGTGGAACCGATATCGATGCCCAGGCGGCAGATCTGTTGCGTGTTTTTTTTCATCATGTTTAAACCTCAGAAATCTCGTAATATGATATGGTATCAAAAACCATGTGTTGTTATTGTAGCACGCATCCACAATGTCTATACGTAACAAATGTTACGAAATGCTGACGCATAGGGGAATTATACATAATAATAAGAAAATTTGCAAGTGTCCGTGAAAATTAGGGACCGAAAGCAGTGGCTGCGATCAGCGCCCGGGGGGAGCATTTTTTGTTACTATTCACAGCCCTTCGTGCTGTGATAGTAACGGGTTTTGCCAATGAAAATCGCCTGCGGCGATGGGCAAAACCCTTCTCTCCCGGAATGTTTTGGGTCGTAATCGCGCAGCAAGTGCGCGATTCGACTGTGAA
>JAFUUX010000179.1 GCA_017471325.1 Lachnospiraceae bacterium
GATACGATCGTATTTGACAAAACGGGAACACTCACGATGGCGACACCTTCCGTGGTCCGCGTTGTTTCGTTTAACGGAGAAGCAGAAGAGGAACTGCTGCGGCAGGCGGCCTGTCTGGAGGAGCATTTTCCGCATTCCGTGGCGAATGCCGTGGTAGAGGCGGCGAGGGCAAAAGGCCTTGACCATGAAGAGATGCATACAAAGGTCGAGTATATCGTAGCGCATGGCATTGCTTCGCAGATCGACGGGAAAAAGGCCGTGATCGGCAGTTATCACTTTATCTTTGAGGATGAAGCGGTCACTGTGCCGGATGGAAAGCAGGCGCTGCTGGAGGAACTGCCGGAGGAATATTCACATCTGTATTTTGCAAAAGAGGGCATGCTCTGTGCCTGCATCCTGATCGAAGATCCGCTGCGCGGAGAGACCGCACAGGTGGTGGAAGCGCTGAGGGCGTCCGGTTTTAAGCATATCGTCATGATGACCGGCGATAATGAACGGACAGCTGCGGCGATCGCCGGAAAAGCAGGCATCAGGGAGTATCATGCGGAGGTGCTGCCGGAGGATAAGGCCGGATATATAGAGCGGGCAAGGGCAGAGGGGCGGAAAGTCATCATGGTGGGTGACGGGATCAATGATTCACCGGCACTGTCCGCCGCGGACGCCGGCATTGCCATCAATGAAGGGGCGCAGATCGCCAGACAGATCGCGGATATCACGATCAGCGGATCAGGGCTTGAGAATATCGTGCGGCTGCGTGGATTATCGGCATTGCTAATGAAACGCATCGCTTTTAATTACAGAACGATCGTTGGTTTTAATACGGCGCTGATCCTTCTGGGGATCGCGGGTATACTGCCGCCGGCCACATCGGCGCTGTTGCATAACGGCTCTACGGTGGCGCTTGGACTGAAAAGCATGACACCTCTGGCGGAGCCTTGAAGATTGCTGAACGAAACCGTTTTACGGAGATATGCTTATACGGGTGAAACAGATCGGTCGGCTTGCTCTATACAGAGTAAGTCAACCGATCTGTTTCACTGCATATACCGCAGTGAAAAACCAGAAACGGCAGTTCACTCTGTTCGCGAGTATATGTGTTTTGGATCATAAGCGCAAATGATCAGCGCAGAAAAACATGTAATTCAGTAAAAAATCCCGTTTCCAAACGGATATATGCTATAATATTCCTTTAAAGCAGCAGAGGGTTATGTGGCAGATGAGCAGAAAGAAAATGCCGCAGAAGCAGAAAGGGGATATCTATGCGCAGGATACTGATATTGGAGGATCAGCCATTAGAACAGAAAAAGATCATGGATCTGATCGGGATGATCACGGACAAGACGGAGGTCATATGCTGCGCGGATACCAAAGAGGCTTCTGTGCACGCGCTGGAGGGAAATATCGACCTCTTTATCGTGGATGTGATACTGCAGCCGGAGAAACCGGAGGATACTTCAGGTCTGAAATTCATTGAAAGCATCCGCGGGGTAACACGCTATGAGTTTACGCCGGTGATCATCATCACCTGTCTTGAGGATCTGAAATCCTACAGTTATGCGAATCTGCATTGTTACGCTTATATCGAAAAACCTTTTTCGGCCGAACACTTAAAAAACAGTATCGCGGCCTGCCTGCGTTCGCCGCAGCTCGCTGAGCCGGAACGCCATCTTTATTACAGAAAAGATGGCGCGATCCTGGCGATCCGTCTGAATGAGATCACCTATGTGACCAGCATCATGCATAAACTGCATATCCATACGGAGAAGGGTGACTGTATCGTGGTGCCGTATCTGTCGGTCAGGCAGTTTCTGGAGGATGCGCTCAGCAGGGATTTCATACAGTGCGGACGCGGTACGGTGGTCAACCGAAAATATGTATCCAGTATCGATCCGGCAGGGAGGAAGATCTTTCTGCGCGGCGGGAACGATACCGTGGAGATCGGCGGCAGTTTTGTGGCATCTGTAAAGGCGGCCTTTGGAGGCGGGAAACATGCCTGAGAGTATACGGGGAAATAAAAGAAACGCAGGATGTAACTATTCAGAAGGTACCGCGAGGGCTCCCGAAGCGTAGCGTAGGATGCCCGAGTTTAACGGCATTTCCGCCATCGAGCGAAGCGAGATTATGCATGGCGGAAATGCGTAACTGTCAGAACCCAGGGGGTTCTGA
>JAFUUX010000180.1 GCA_017471325.1 Lachnospiraceae bacterium
CGTCATAAACAGGATCACGTCTGCCGTATCAATGGCGATCTGCGCCTGCTCCCGCATCTGGGACAAAATGATATCACTGCTGTCCGGCTCTATGCCGCCGGTATCGATCAGCGTAAAACTGCGATCCAGCCATTCCACATCCGTATACAGCCGGTCCCTCGTGATGCCCGGCGTATCCTTTACGATCGAAAGCCGCTCTCCCGCCAGCGCATTGAATAATGTTGATTTTCCCACATTCGGCCTGCCTACGACAGCCACCACCGGTTTTCTGTTCTTTGCCATGATCACCTCTTATACCTGCATATATATCCGTTTCCGGCTCCTCTGCTCTGTACAGCGTTTGACTGACCGTCACGCCCTTTGTGACACAACCGCCCTCACAAAATCCATACCGCTTGATTTTACAACAACCACCGGCCTTTGTAAAGCATCCCGCACCTCAGACAGCGTCATGTCATCCAGAAAGACTTCTTCTCCCGCGCGCAGCATATTCTGCGGGATCAGCACGGCCTCCCCCAGATCCGTTCCCTGAAGCTGCGCTACCAGATCCTGTCCCGTGATCAGCCCGGATACCGTGATCCTCTCCCCGAAAAAGTCATTACGGATCATGCGCACCTCTGCCTCGATCCCCGGAAATGTCTGAACGACCGCATCTGCCAGAGTACGTATCGTAGCGTATGCGCTCTTTCCGGTAGCGATACATACCCGCCCGGATTGTGCCGTTCCGTTTTGCGCAGCGTATTCCGGGATCGCCTGCCGCACCTCCTCTGTCAGGAGCCGCAGCATCCCCACGCCGTTTTCGAGCTGCAGATAGCCGTCATAACGCGCTTCCTCAGGCAGTGTACGCTCCGCCGTCAGATACCATTCATCCGAAGCATGGATAAAATGCAGCCCGTGCTCCGCATACGCCTTTTGCTGATAACTTTCGATCAGATCAATCACAGCCTCCGCATCCGCTTTTTCAAAAGGCTGCAGCGGATACAGCTTATCCCGGTATTTCGTCAGCCCTACCGGTACCACAGATACGCTCTGCAGCAGCGGCAGATACTTCATCATCTGCTCGATGCTGTAGCGCAGTTCCTCACCGTCATTGACGCCTTTGCACAATACGATCTGCCCGTTCATCTGTATACCGGCTTCAAACAGTTCATCCAGCCGCTTTAGGGATTCCCCCGCCTTTGGATTTTTCAGCATCTCCACGCGCAGCGCGGGATTCATGGTCTGGATCGAGATATTGATCGGCTCCATGCGGTAACGGATGATGCGTTCGATATCATGATCCGACAGATTCGTCAGCGTCACGTAATTGCCCTGCAGAAACGAAAGCCTGGTATCGTCATCCTTAAAATACAGGGTTTTGCGCATGCCTCTGGGCATCTGGTCGATAAAGCAGAAGATACAGCGGTTGCGGCAGGAACGGCACTCATCCATGAGCCCGTCATCAAAGACCAGCCCCAGATCCTCATCGGCCTCCTTGTCGATCTCCAAAAGCCACTCTTCCCCGTCCGGCTTGCGGATCAATACCTCCAGATATTCATCCATACAGAGGAACTGAAAATCAAAGATATCCTCGATCGGCTGGCCGTTCACTTCCACCAGTTCATCGCCTGCTTCGATTTCCAACTCTTCCGCGATACTGCCGGGTTCGATTTTCAGGATCACATGTTTTTTCACGCCGCAACCATACCCTATAAAGCAATAAAAGCCCCCCCGCGCATCCGCTCCCGGCTGCACGGGAAGGCCAGTTCACGCTTATGCAAGCGTATATTTCATAAAACTCTTCTTTCCTTTTTTCAGGACAAAGTCACTCTCAAAATCCGTTTTGGCAAAGCCGGTCTTGATATCCGTGATCTTTTCGCCGTTCACGGATACGCCGCCCTGCTCCACATTTCTTCTCGCATCCCCGCGGGATGTGGCCAGGGACGCTTTTACCAGCAGCGTCAGGATATCCACACTGCCGTCTGTAAAATCCTCCGGATTTAAGATCGTCGTCGGCATATTCTCGGAATTGCCCGCGCCGGAAAACAGCGCACGCGACGCCTCCTTTGCCTTGTCCGCCTCTTCTTTGCCATGCACCAGATTGGTCAGTTCCCATGCCAGGATCTCTTTTGCCTCGTTTAACTGGCTGCCTTCCCAACTGTCCATGGCCTGGATCTCCTCGATCGGCAGGAACGTCAGCATACGGATACATTTCAGCACATCCGCATCCGCGATATTTCTCCAATACTGATAAAATTCAAACGGGGACGTCTTTGCCGCATCCAGCCATACCGCGCCTTTCTCGGTCTTGCCCATCTTTTTCCCTTCGGAATTGAGCAGCAGCACCTGTGTCATGGCATAAGCATCCTTGCCCAGTTTGCGCCGGATCAGCTCCGTGCCGGCCAGCATGTTGGACCACTGGTCATCACCGCCAAACTGCATATTGCAGCCGTATTTCTGGTACAGGGTGTAGAAATCGTATGCCTGCATGATCATGTAGTTAAACTCACAGAAGGTCAGCCCTTTCTCCATGCGCTGCTTGTAGCACTCTGCGCGCAGCATGTTGTTGACCGAAAAATGCGGTCCCACTTCCCGCAGCAGGTCGATATAGTTCAGTTCCAAAAGCCAGTCCGCATTGTTGACCAGAAGTGCCTTATCATCGGAAAAATCGATAAAGCGGCTCATCTGTACCTTAAAGCAGTCGATATTGTGCTGGATCAGTTCCGGGGTGAGCATCTTGCGCATATCCGTCTTGCCGGAGGGATCCCCGATCATACCGGTACCGCCGCCTAATAAGGCGATGGGCTTATTCCCTGCCATCTGCATGCGCTTCATCAGGCACAATGCCATGAAATGTCCCACATGCAGGCTGTCTGCCGTCGGATCAAAGCCGATATAAAAGGTCGCCTTGCCGTTATCGATCAGTTCCCGGATCTCTTTCTCATCCGTAAGCTGCGCCAGCAGCCCTCTTGCCTTTAATTCTTCAAATACCGTCATCTTTTTGTCCTCCTCTATTATACTGGTCAAACTGATTCACTGCCGATAGAATCTGCAAACTCTGCCTGTTCATATAACTCTGTACAGAGTAAGGCAATCGAACCGTTTCACCGCATATACCGCGGCGAGAAATGAAAAACGGCTGTGAATCTCGCTCGCGAGTATGATCGCCGGTTGATATCCGGCGCATTCCGGTCAGTTAACGCAGGTCTTCGTATACATATTCCTCCAGGATCTCACGCAATACACGGTATCCCTTCGCATTAATGTGGACGCCGTCGTAGTCGTACTCATTCCGAAGTCCCAGATCTTCATTGGAAAACTTATCCGTCAGATCGATGTAGGTAATATCGCGATCCTCACACATTTCCCTGACAGCCGCATTGACCTCCCTGCCGTCCAGGATCACGCGGGATGCATTTTTCAGGGCAGCGCCCGCCGGAAGAATGGACTCCACATAGATCTTGCAGCCGTCTTCTTCCTGGATCTCCTGCAGTTCGTCCAGCAATACGCTGTAATCCTCAATGATCTGATCCACTTCATTTCCGTTCATCAGATTGTTTACGCCTACCATCAGAAAGATCTTCTTCGGCTGTGTCTTCATTACGGTATCCAGGCGCACCAGAACACCGTTTACGGTATCGCCGCCGATCCCTCTGTTCAACACCCGCAGATCCGGGAACATCTCATTCCAACTGCAGCGCTCTGTCAGGCTGTCCCCCAGAAATACCACATCCGTGGGATAAGAATACAGGAAAGAATAGGTATATTGTTTGGTATCATAAGGATCCCCGTCCTTGGCAAACTGCGTATAACGGTTGTCCTGATAGATCCGGTTGATATCTTCCACGATCTCGTATTGAACTTCCTCTTTTTCGTCTGCTTCCCCTGCTTCTGCTGCTTCCGTGGGTGTACCTTCTCCCTGTGCTGCTCCGCTTTCCGTGGGCACCGCTTCTTCCTGCGCCGCCGCTTCTCCCGTACCTGCTGCCGTCGGTGCCGGTGTAACGGCAGCCTCTCTATTTCCTTCCGTTTCCAACTGATCCTGGAAGGAATCCCGCTCATCCCGGTAGGCTTCCATCTGTATCCTGCTCTGCTCCGCTTCATCCTCAGCCGTGGCCACGATCCCCGCCGCCTCCGCGGCATAGGCACTTACCGTCTCCAATTTCTTCTGCTGCAGGATCAGCAGCACCAGTTCTGCCACACTGATCAGCAGCACCAGCAGCAGGATCGCCACCAGGCCGCCGTTACCGCCTTTTTCCGTCTGTCTTTTGACTTCCCTTTCCATAGTTTCCCTTTTCTCCTCTATTTATATCTGACTGCGTCCGGCTAACGCATATGAGCCTCTCAGGACGGAAACCCTGAGCCTCCCACCGGACTCCTGATGCGGAACACACAAAACCACCCCCGGCTGCTGCTGTGTCTCCCCCATCGGCGTGCAGCCAAAATCTTTGTTATTGTATCACACCCACCACATGAAATCAATATTTATGTAAATTTCCCGCTAAAACTGCCAAAATATACAAAATCATGGGCTACCACCTGCGCCCGTGCCGTAAAGTCCTGTTCCCTGATCAGTTCCGCCACCTCTTCCCTGCTGTATAAACCGGCCTTGATCTCCTCATTTGCCGATGCATGTTCCCCGATCGTCCCCTCCACCTCCGCATATACGATGCAGTTGCGGATATCGGAAAGCGTCACGGCCGCATAGCAAGGCGGCAGGATCTCATGGATCTTCGTCACCCTAAGCCCCGTTTCTTCATACATCTCACGCCTGACACATTCCTCGATCCCCTCTCCCGCTTCCAGCATGCCGGCACACAGGTTATAAACATAGCGGTTGACGCCCATGCGGAATTCCCGAAGCAACAGCAGTTTTCCTCCGCAGAACGCCACAACGGACACCCCGCTGACTGCCTCCCCCAGGTTTTCTTCATTCAAGTGCTCCCGGTGGCTGACGATCTCAAAATGTTTTTCCTTTCCCGCACGGTTTTCATAGACCAGTTCATAGTGCTTTAAATAGTTTCCCCCGCCGCTGCTCTCGATCCGTAATAATCTCATTTCCTGCCTCCTTTGGCCTCCTCTGTTTCCGTTTCCTAAAACCCCTTGCCGCAATAGTCAAACGCGTTTTGAAACCATTCCGTCCGCTCCCCGTCCAGCGCGACCACATCAAAACGCACGGGAAGTTCCTCGCCAAGACCCTGCTGATAAAGATAATAATCCGCCACCGCGCAGATCCGCCGCTGTTTTCTATGATCCACAGCCTCTGCCGCAAAACCGGCCTGCTCCGCGCCGCGCCATTTCACTTCAAAAAAGACGAGATACGCCCCGTCTTTTCCGATCAGATCCACTTCCCCGCTTTTACAGCGGAAATTCCGCTCTACTATCTGCACACCCTTCGCCGTAAGGTATTCCGCTGCTTCCGCTTCGCCGGCGGCGCCTTTCCTGCGCTGATTTTCCCTCATCATGTCCGCGCTCCCTTTACTTCCCCGCTTTTGCCATCTTTTCCCGTATCTTGTCCATGGCATCCACAAACAAAAGCACCTCTGCCACGACCTCATACAGTTCCGGCGGTATCATCTCGCCGATCTCCAGACGCGACAGGGTATCTGCCAGTTTGCTGTCCTTATGCACCGGCACCTTGTTTTCCTTCGCCTTTTCGATGATCTTATCCGCAATGACGCCGCTGCCGGAGGCGATCACCTTTGGTGCCGAATCATTCGGATCATATTCCAGCGCGACCGCGGTCTTTTTTTTGGTCTTATTCCCCGCCAATCCCTTTTCTCCTCTGATAAATGAAGTTTTTTTATATCTGACTGAGCCCGGGGCCGATCCCGTAACCGACCTAAGTACGGTCGCTAACGGTATCCGGCTCCCATCTGCAGCTATGCCCGCACATCAAAACTCTGTTTCAAAACCGGCTTGCTCCCCGCAGCGGCCGGCTTGAGGCTGCGCAGTTTGCCGGCAGCCGCATCCATATCACTGTGCGTGGTCACCTCTGCCCGTGTATGGTATCCGCGCTGCGCAAGCCGCTCGTTCAGTTCATCAATATGCGCCTCGATCAGATCCATGGCCGCATCGTTACCCATATAAAATTTCGTATGCACCTGATTCCCCGGCGAGATCGCCGTAAACACATCCACCGTGCCGAGATACTGCATATCCAGATGCAGCATGGCGCTGACATTTCCGTCGTTACGCGCCAGGCTCTTCTTATCGGAATAAACATACAGATCCCCTGTCGCCTCGCTGCCGTTCATTTTCAGGGGAAGCTGCACATACTGCATCATCTGGTTCATCTGATTCATAAAATCCAGATTGTTGCTCATATTGCCCAGACTCTGCGCCAGACCGGATTCCGGCGCGGCGATGGTCTGCAGCATCTGCGTCAGTTCCTTTGACTGCTGTGTCAGTTTCTGAAACAGGTTTTCCACATTTGCTTTATCCCCCACCTGCTCCGGCCGCAGGCTCCAGTTGTCCTTCATGGCACCCTTCACCACTTCCTTAAAGGCCGGCGTGGAAAACAGATCTGTTATCTGCGCCTTCAGTGCCGGATCCGCAAATCTGCCGCCATGCGCATCTGCCGCTTTTAAGACGGCATTTGCCAGTTTCAGTACCTGGGTATCCGTTGCTGCGGTCTGCTCCAGCCGCGCGCCCAGCGCCGGATCCGCCCCCGCCTGTTTCGCGATCTGCAGTATGGCATCTTTGACCTGCTGCGCAGCCGTTTTGTCCGCTCCCTCCTGCGTCTGCAGGCCGCCGTCTGCCCCCGCATCCCGCAGCAGCGCCGCTGCCTCTTTGCCGGGCACCTGCGCTGCCGTTTTTTCTTCCGGCATCTCTTCTGCCGCTTTCCCAAGCAACGTGGTCAGATCCTTCAGCGTTTCTTCCGAAACCGCCTCCTCCATCTGCAGAACCATCCTGCCCGCAGCCGGATCCACGCCCATCTGTCCGCCGGACAGATCCGCCGCCGTCTGTCCCGGCAATTCCTTTGCAAAAATATCCGTCAACTGCCGCATAAACTGCATGGCCTCGGGACTGCCGCTGTCCCCGGCCAGTTCCTCATAGAGCGCCAATGCCTGCTCTGCCACCTCCTGCATGCCTTCGGAGATCTGGTTCTCATAGTTTTTAAAAGCGCCATACTGTTCGATCGTACTTTCATTGACCGGCAGCCCCATGCGCGTCATCTCCACCATGTTGGGAATATCCTGCCCCGGAAAGTCCGAAATAGTACGGAACATATTCCCCAGGGAATTTTTATCGATGTTCATGCCGCCTTCCATCATGGCGCCTGTCATGGCCAGCGTGTCCGCATTTACCGCCATACCCGCTGCGGCCAGGGCTTTCGCCGCCGTCGGATCCATCGTCAGATTGGTATATAAGGGCGTTAAGGAAATCTGGCTTGCGGAATTGGATCGCACCTCAAAGGTCAGCGTCTGCCCCGGCTGCAGCGCCATGGCATTGTCCAGGCGCGCGGAAACCTGACCGCCGCCCGGCAGCTCAATCTGCACGTCATTTCCTTTGATACTGGTAATCTTTCCTTCGACCGTCTGTCCGCTGGAAAACTTTGACAGATATTCCGTTCCGCTTTTATCCGCGGCCTGTGCTGCCGGCTGCTGTACCTGCTGTGCCGCCGGTGCCCGGTTCACCCCAAAGAGCTGCGAAAACATCCCCATCGCATTTCCCTTCCCCATCAGAAACTGTTGCTTTATCCACTTGCTTCAAAAATTATAGTAAACGACAAAACTATTTTCGTTTTGTCGTTTACTGCGCCGGATTTTGGCCGCTGAAAGCGGCATATTTCCTTACAAAATCCGTGCGCATCCTCGCGGAGCGTTATAGTAAGCGCAATTATTTATTGCGC
>JAFUUX010000181.1 GCA_017471325.1 Lachnospiraceae bacterium
AAACGACAAAACTATTTTCGTTTTGTCGTTTACTGCGCCGGATTTTGGCCGCTGAAAGCGGCATATTTCCTTACAAAATCCGTGCGCATCCTCGCGGAGCGTTATAGTAAGCGCAATTATTTATTGCGCTTACTATAAATACCCCCCTGAATGCTGAGTGTTATTTGCGGAAATATTTCCCTATAAACGGCATGGATCTCAGTTCTTCGCGGTCCACTGCCTTTAAAGCGATCAGCATACAGGCATATACCGCTATCGCAAAAAGCATGGCCGTGATCATCGCCAAAAGCATCCCCGCGACCGGCCTGGTCAGGAAATATACGCCGTATGCAGCTGCCCCCATTACAGATGCCGCAAGAAAAGGTTTGATAAACGTATCAGACCACCGGAAACGGTAACGGATCAGTTTCGCCACGCTACGGCAGTTCATAGCCGACACCAGCAGCGGGAATGTCACATTGCCGATGATCAGTCCGTAAACCCCCAGATCCGTAAAATATGTCAGTGCCGCCACCAGGAGCACATGGATCGCCAGCGATATCGCGGAATGCCGCACCGGTACACGCATACGGTCACACCCCTGCAATATGGAAGTCGTCAGCGTAGAAAGGGCATAAAAGACCACCGCCATCGATCCGGTCCGCAGCAGCATGACCGCCGTAAGCATATAATCCCCCAGCCTTGGAAACAGCACTCCCATGATCGGTTCCGCCAGTGCTGCCAGCCCCACCGCAGACGGGATCGCGATCAGCATATTGACACGCAGCACGGTAGATATCTTTTCTTTTAACTGCTCCGTCTCTTTTCTTGCATTGGAAGCCACGATACCCGGAAGTGTCGCCGATGCCATGGCTGTTGCGATCGCCACCGGCAGATTGATCATCTGGTTGTACTGGGTATTGAAAACACCCTGCATATCCGTGACAGCAGTTTTCAGGATCCCTTTCTTTTCCATCAGATTGCCAAAGATCAGATCGTCCAGCGTATATCCGATCTGGTAGATGGTCTGGCTCAAAATGACCGGCAGCATGGTTAGGAGAATCGCCTTAAAAAGCAGCCTGTGTTCCTCGTCTGCCAGATCGTCCCCGCTTAATTCTATGCTCCGTGCTTTCTGCCTGCCCAGTGAGATCAGCACAAACATCACCAGTGCCGCAAATGCCCCCGCAAATGTGCCCAGTGTCCCGCCGGTCGCTCCGGCAGCCGCCACACTGTTCCACCCTGCATGCTCGGTACCACTCTCTGCCATTTTTACAAAAGACGAAGCCGCCGCCACACTGACCACTGCATTCACGATCTGTTCTATCACCTGCGAGACAGCCGTGGGAACCATATTCCGATGTCCCTGGAAAAAGCCCCTGCATGTCCCGAGGATCGCCACGACCATCACCGTCAGTGCCAGGATACGCAGCGGGTACTGCAGGCCTTCCTTCTTATACAGTCCGGCAAAAAAATCCGCGCCGAAAAACAGGATAAGACAGCCCGTCAGCCCGGCAAAAAAAGCCAGAAACAGCGCATCCCGGAATAATCTGTATGCATTTTTATACTGACCTTTGGCCAGCCGCGCGCTCATCAGTTTGGAAACCGCCAGCGGCATGCTGTAGGATGACAGCGTGAGCGCGATATTATAAATTCCAAAAGCAACGGAATATAAACCGTTTCCCGTATTCCCCATGATATTCGCCATGGGAATACGGTAAATAAACCCTATGACCTTTGTGATCAGTCCCGCTACGGCCAGGATACTTCCCTGTACCACCAGCGAGCGTTTCATCTGAGCAGACATAAATCCCCCTATGCATAAAAGCAGGGCAGGTGACGATAAAACCCCTGCCCCAATACTATCTCCATCATTATTCTTATACCGGTTATAACCAGTTAACGTTTATGGATACCGCAGACATAAGTGAGACAGAAAATCTTCGATTTTCGTATTCGGACTTATACAGAGGTATGGATTTACGCTAACTGCATATACCGCGGGTAGAAGTTTTACCTACAAACCCGCTCAGCCCAGTGCTTTTTCCTTGTATGCCCTGCATTCTTCCACCGTGCCGATCTCACGGTATCCCTGCAGTTCCTGCAGGATCGCCACCAGAAAATCCACATCCTTCTGGCGCATGGTAGTATTTGCCGTCTGTACCACGCCGGCTCCCTCATCCGCAAAGGAAAGGGAATGCATTAAGGTTTCCAGTTCTGTTGCGTTCCTATCCAGTTCTGCCATAAGAATGTCCTCCGTTCTACTGACTAAAATTTCATTTATCTTATCACATTCTTAAATATTTGTCCAGTCACTCAGGAATCCAGCCTGTCCCGGAATTTCATCAGTTCCAGCCTGGCCAGTTCCCTCTCCAGGCGCATCTCCGCAATACGATACTCCTGCAGGCTCCTTTTCTGCAACAGCGCCTCCCTGGCTTCTTCTTCAGCCGCCTTTACCCTGGCCATATCCAGTTCCTCCGGCCGCTCTGCCGTTTCCACCAGCACCAGCACATCATTCTGTTCCACGCGCATCATGCCATTCGCAACAGACGCATACTGCATCTCCCCGCCGGCCGGCTTATAATGCAGTATCCCCGGCACTACTGCCACTACGGCATTCTCATGATATGCCATGACACCGTATTCGCCGTCCTCCACCGGAACGGTCAGGGATTCCGCCTCACCTTCAAAGAAAGGGCTGTCAGCTTCGTATATTTTTAAAGAAAAGGTTTTCATCTTAAAGAGTTTCCGCTTTCTTTACCGCATCGTCGATCGTGCCCACATTATAAAACGCCGCTTCCGGCAGGTCATCATGCTTGCCGGCCAGGATCTCCCTAAAGCCACGCACGGTTTCCTCCACGGGTACATATGCTCCCGGCGTGCCGGTAAACTTCTCTGCCACAAACATCGGCTGGGACAGGAAACGTATCATCTTTCTGGCCCTTGCCACCGTCAGTTTATCCTCATCCGAAAGTTCATCCATACCCAGGATCGCA
>JAFUUX010000182.1 GCA_017471325.1 Lachnospiraceae bacterium
GTCTTTGACGGAAAAAGGATATATAAAGCGTGTTGGAGCAAAGAAAAACTCCACATGGGAAGTGCTGAAATAAAAACATTATAAATAGAGGCAGTGCATGGTACAAGGATTATTTATAAGAAGAATAAGCCGCAGACTTGCTGAGGTTGAAGTGAGCGGAAATATTTTTGAGGTCTATATTTCAAATGGTATTGAAATGGATTTTTTGAAAAATGAGTCTGTTTGCTTCCTGCGTAAGGCAGAAAATGAAAACCGTAGATCTCCGTTTGATCTATATTCAGTTTATGATGGCGATACCCTGGTATGTGTTGACACAAAAGAGCCGCTTCGGATTGCTGAAATATGGGCATCGAAAAATCTTAACAATGAGCGGGGCGAAAAGTTGTCGTTTTATACTGATACAAAAGGGATGACACTTCTTGCTTTCGGCAGAGAGAATCACGACTTGATGATTCAGGTGATGGGGACTTCGTTTGTAAATGACAGAGCCGCATATCTTCCGGGAATACCATCTAAAGCCCTGAACGAGAGATTAGAGTCTCTTCTGTGGATGAAGGATCGGGGGCAAGATCCGCATTTGTTATTTGTTATCTGTCGGAATGATGCAGATTGTTTTTATGCAAATCAAGAGATTGATCCATATTTTGCAGACCTTCTGGATGAAGTAAAAAAGGCTGGTATTCCGATAGAAGCGGTACGTTGTGTGGTCGATGAAGATGGCATGGCGATTGATAGCATAGTGCCACTCCGATAAAAGCATTTTGAAGAAGGTTATAAACTGTGCATGGGGTGATTATATGATGATTTCTCTGAATGAAATATCCGAAAGAGCGAAGTTAAAAGAAAATGAAAATTACAGATTTCGCACATACCTGAAGATGCATGCAGATCCTTTGAAGCTGGATGAACAATTTCGTGAACTTCATGAGGAATTATTTGCCACATATGATTGTAGTCAATGTCGTAACTGTTGCAAAATGTACTGTGGGTCAATTCCGCAGGAGGATATTGAAAAGGTGGCAGGACAGCTCTCGATCAGTGGAGAGGATTTCATCAATCGGTATCTGGAATATGATCCTGCGGAGGGGGCATATAAGACAAAACATTGCCCATGTGATTTCCTGAAAGAGGATGGGGATTGTGTACTTGGTGAGTGCAAACCTGAAAACTGTCGAAATTATCCATATACGGATCAGCCTGATAGAATGGGAAGTCTGTTAAGTATTATCGAATCAGCTGCAATCTGTCCTGTTGTGTATGAAATACTGGAAAGACTCAAAGAAGATTATCACTTCAAAAAACGGGAAAGGATTTATCCAAACGATCCCTGTCCCTGTGGATCCGGATTAAAATATAAGAAATGCTGCGGAGGGGAAAGGTAAGCAGTAAATGTTCCGTGATACCTTTTTGATACCTGTTTGTTTTGAAACGAGGAATAATCTGTCAAAACCGTAAAATATAGATACGAAAACAGCGGATTATAGACAATAATATAAACCTAAACGGGTTTAATACAATAGAGATGGGATAATATAAACAACATTGAAACAATACGTATAGGATAAATAAACAAAACAACACGCAAATTAACGTGTAAATATACTTGCGCGTTTGCCTTTTGTGTAGTATTATAAGAGTAGGGTTATTGTAGAACAATTTATGGAAAGAGGTGTGAACATGCCAAGCATAGTGCCAATTTCAGATTTGAGGAACTATACAGAGGTTCTAAAAGAAGTTGATAATAAAAAACGTGTTTATCTTACCAGAAACGGTCATGGAGCATATGCAATCATGACGGTTGCTGAAGCTGATGAATTGGACAGGATCAGAGCTGCCAGGGCGCTCGCTGCAGATTTGAGAAGAGCTGAAGAACGGGCAAATCGAGAAGGGTGGATCGATGCTGATGACTTTGACCGCGAAATGGGGATAATAGATTGAAAAAATTAAAGTACTCACCGGATTATACTGAAAAAATGCGGGAACTTAAAAAGTATCTTGATTTCCAGTTTGGTGGAGATGTAAGAAAAAGGGTTATCAAAGAGATAGGAGGCAGTGTCCGATCATTACGAGAGAATGAACAGATAGGCATTTCTGTTCGTGAAATGTACGGTGTAGATACAGAGTGCTTGTGCATTTTTGTTGCAAAGAATTACGTGTTTTACCGGATAGAACCGGATTGTATTTATGTCGTGAACATCTATAACGAACGTGAAGATTTCATGATGGATCTGTTTGGTATATCCGGACGCACACAGGAATCCATAGATTAATGGGGTGAATGAAAACCCCTGGAGGTATATCAAAAAGAAACCACCGGCAACACTTTGACAACAAAAAATCAGATAGTCAGAATAAAATGTGGAAATGAGATAAAAATAAGCCATATTTCACGCTAAAACTAAACATATTCCTTAACTTCTTTTTGATATTCTTCATATCTTTCACACCAGGATCTCATTAACATGAGACTTCCAAAGGAAACAGCAACCTGTTCATTGCCTTCCTTATCTTTGTACTCAACAAGTTCCCCACTATATTTGTGAACTTCCATGAGCTTGCACACTCAAGCGCACCAGATCCTTGAAAAGAACCTCTGAAATCCCGGAAAATAGCGGAAAAACAGGTGATTTCCACTTGAATTGCACACCTAAATGCGCTTGGCATCACACCGTCAACGATACCGAATAAGGCACAGAAACTGTCACAGGAACTGGCAAACAAAATGACTGTGTGAGTGTAAAAAGTGGTGGAAGTTAACAGAAAAGTGGTGGAGGTTAACGGAAATTGATGAGAAGAGTTGCACTATGTATGAGCAGTATGCAGTCATAAGATTTTACACAGATTTTACATAAGTATGTTCATACATTTTACTTTTGAATTTTACTCTAATACCCGGTAAAGAATAGAATTTGAAAGGAATCTGTATGGATATTTTTAATGTATTGGATATGATAGGTGGCTTGTCGCTTTTTCTATATGGAATGAGTATTATGGGAAACGGACTTTCCAGGATGGCAGGGGGCAGGCTGGAAACAATTTTGGAAAAACTGACAACGAAACGAATATTTGCGGTGCTTTTAGGAGCCGGCGTTACTGCTGTAATACAGTCATCATCGGCGACGACGGTTATGGTAGTCGGATTTGTCAACTCCGGGATCATGAAACTGTCACAGGCGGTAGGGATCATTATGGGCGCAAACATCGGTACCACGATCACATCATGGATGTTATCGCTTACCGGGATAGAGGGAAGTACCATCTGGCTTAAACTTCTTAAGCCGTCCTCGTTTTCGCCGGTTCTGGCTGCGGTCGGTATTATTCTTGTTATGGCAGGTAGAGTGGATTCAAAGAAAAAGGATGTGGGAGGTATATTGCTTGGTTTTGCGATTTTGATGTTTGGAATGGAAGCGATGAGTTCTGCCGTATCCGGGCTTGCAGATAATGCATCATTTACGAGGATGATGACTGCCTTTAGAAATCCTGTTTTGGGTATGGCAGTGGGAACGATACTGACAGCAATTATTCAGAGTTCATCGGCTTCAGTAGGTATACTTCAGGCATTATGTGTAACAGGAGCCGTTCATTATGCGGTAGCACTGCCGATCATCATGGGGCAAAATATCGGAACCTGTGTTACATCCATTATTTCTTCTGTTGGGGCAAACAGGAATGCCAAAAGGGCGGCAATGATCCATCTGTATTTTAACCTGATCGGAACCATTTTGTTCATGATGGTTTTTTATACCACAAATTCATTTGCCCACTTTGCTTTTCTTGAGGAATCAGCAAGCGCAGCAGGTATCGCGGTAATCCATAGTCTGTTTAACATCGGGGCAACGATCATACTGTTTCCGCTTTCTGATCTGCTGGTTAAGTTTGCAGAGATTACGATTCCCGACGATAAGAGTACGGAAGCGGTTATCACAGAGGCAGTTTCTATTGATGAAAGATTTATCAGCCGTCCTGCTTTTGCCATGGAACTTTGCAGGGGAAAGGTACGGGAAATGGCAAAACTTTCCAAAAACGCAATAGACTTATCTCTTGAAGTCTTAAATAGTTATGATGCTGAAAAAGCAAAAGAAGTCATGAGACTGGAAACGGTTGCGGATAAATATGAAGACGTATTAGGTACCTATCTCGTAAAGATATCAAGTGAAAATCTCTCAACAGCGGATAGCCGGAGCATGTCGATCATTCTTCACAGTATCAGTGATTTTGAGAGAATATCAGATCACGCCGCAGACATTGTAAAGTCTGCCGAAGAGATCAGGGAAAAGAATCTGGCTTTTACCCCGAAAGCAAAAAAGGAAATAGAAACAATGAGCAGGGCGATAAGTGATATCTGCACTCTTACAGTAGAGAGTTTCTGTGAAGATAATTTAGAAATGGCATTGCATGTGGAGCCTTTGGAAGAAGTGATCGATACTTTAGCCAAAAAGATCAAGGAAAACCACATAAAAAGGCTCAAAAAAGGAAAATGTACCATTGAGATGGGTTTTATTCTGGAAGATATCCTGACAGGCCTTGAAAGAATATCCGATCATTGCTCTAATATAGCGGTGGAGATGATCACAATCTATGATAATGATTATAATACTCATGAATATTTCAAGAATTTTTCTTCTGAAGAGAGAGCTTCTTTTAATAAAGAGTATGAAGAATTATTACAACGATATCCAATTGGGAAGCAGAATGCTATAATGTCAGTATAAACACAACAGGGGTGCTCATATGGCGTTAATTTACATTATTGAGGATGACGACAGTATAAGAGAAATAGAAGAGTTTGCTTTAATGAATGCAGGACATAAGGTATGTGGATTTAACTGTGCCAATGATTTTTGGAGAAAAATGGAAGAGGTTATACCGGATCTGTGTCTGGTGGATATCATGCTGCCGGATGAAAAAGGAAATGAGATCACCAGAAAACTTAGAAAATATCCGGATACTAAAAAACTCCCGGTCATCATGGTTACGGCAAAGACCGGAGAGATCGATCTGGTCAAAGGGATTGAAGATGGCGCAGATGATTATATCAAAAAACCATTTTCCGTGATGGAACTTATCTCCAGAGTTAAGGCTCTTTTGCGCAGAACTCAGGCAGAAGGAATAAAAGAACTTAAACTTGATGAACTGGTAGTAAATAACGAAAAACGCGAGGTGTCAGTGGAGGGAAAGGTTGTAGAACTGACCTTTAAGGAATACGAACTCCTTTCAACATTCATTATAAATAAGGGAATTGTATTAAGCCGTGAGGCCATAATGGATCAGGTCTGGGGGACGGATTACGAAGGAGAGTCAAGAACCATAGATATGCATGTAAAAACACTTCGTCAAAAGTTGGGGGATTACGGTTCCAGAATAAAAACTATCAGAAATGTAGGATATGTAATGGAATGAAGAAGAAGATCAATGTAAGACTTGTAGGGATCGCTGTCATTGCTGTTTTGGCAACAGTAGTCGGGATCACGATCATATATTATAGCCTGTTTCAGAGACGGATAAAGGCAGACCTGTCGGTAAGCGCAAAACTCTTAAAAGATACACATTATTTTGAGTCGGTGGATATTGATATAGATGAGATCAGCCTGTCTACGGATATTGATGATCTGCGTGTTACCTGGGTTGCAGAAGATGGAACCGTCCTTTACGATAATGATACATCGGCAGAGTTAATGCAGAACCATAATGACAGACCTGAAATAAAGGAAGCGTTTAATCATGGAGTGGGCGAGGCAGTCAGAAAATCAGATACAATGAACAAGAATACCTTCTATTATGCAGTCCTTTTGGATAATGGAACGGTGCTTAGAGTAGCTACAGATGCACAGAGTCTATGGGCGGTATTTATGTCGGCTGCCCCGATCATTATCCTCATTATATTCATGATTATTTCTGTTTGCGTAGTGATCTCACATTTGCTTACAAGACAGTTGATAAGACCTATTGAAATGATGGTTTCAAATCTGGAAAGCGCAGAATATGCGTCACCATACAGGGAATTAGATCCTCTTTCTGAAACGCTAAGAACGCAGCATACGGATATTCTGGCAGCAGCGAAGGCGAGGCAGGATTTTACGGCAAATGTATCTCATGAGTTAAAGACTCCGCTTACAGCGATTTCCGGTTATGCAGAACTATTAGAAGGCGGAATGGTCAGAGAAGAAAAACGGGATCATTTTTATCAGGAAATCCGTAAAAATGCAGACAGATTGCTTGCGCTCATCAACGATATCATTAAACTTTCAGAACTGGATAGGGTAGATCATGGGATGGCATTCGAGAAATTTGATTTGTATGAAGTGGCATGCGAATGCGTTGGTGAAATCTCTGTAAATGCAAAGCTTAAGGATATCAGTATTGCTGTTGAGGGCACAGAGAGTACTATCCATGGCAACAGAGAATTGATAAAGGAACTTATTGAGAATTTGGTTCAAAATGCTATTCGATATAATAATCCGGGTGGAAAAGTAACTGTAGCAGTGAATATCATAGTCAATTCTGCTTGTCTGATCGTAAAAGATAATGGAATTGGAATACCTGCGGCGGATCAGCAGAGAGTTTTTGAAAGATTTTACAGGGTTGATAAAGGCAGATCCAAAGCTACAGGCGGTACAGGTCTTGGACTTGCAATTGTAAAGCACATTGTTGAAATACATGATGCCAAAATTGAACTGGATAGTGCACCGGGGGTAGGGACTACTGTATCAGTGCTGTTTTAGTATGTTACGCCGCATAGTTCTGCGCTTTGGCAGAGTCTATGGATTTTTTTCGTGTATATTTCCACCTTTTCGGCACCTTAAAGGGAACTATAACGGCGGAAAAAGCGATCTTGGGGATAAAGACGGATATTCTGAATGAGAACGGCTGAGAGAGGTCGTAGCCTTGCTTTACATGGATAATGAATGTATAATGGCATCAAAAATAAAACCGTACTTCCGTATATGGAAAATATTTTGAAAGGAAGGATGCATGTTGAAACCCGAAAGATTACAGGCAGTCTATAGTATCAGGATAAACAGGAATCTGTATGAGGAGATCCGTATCCATGAGGTGTGGGATCAGGAGGGCAGACCGGCGCATTCTGACAGATATGAGGAGGGGTATCTTTGGTCAGAACTGTATGGGCAGAGTAACGCGGAACCTTTTGAAAAATGGGCGTTTAACTATCAGATGTCTTTCCGGGGCGGAAGCGGTACGCTGGAAAGCTTTTTTGAAGATCATTTTTCGCAGGAGAAGGTCAGGAGAAAAGGATTGATCTTCCAATACCCGGAGGATGAGATGACTGTCTCACAGCAGGAGTATTGGAAGCGGGATCCGAGGATATCCTGGCTTTATTACAAGAATCAGTTTAACGCGGTTTTTCCGGTGCTCTGCGATCTGGGAAACACAATGCTCGATCTGGAACTGGATGGAAGATCGGATGACGGGGCTGAGATGAAGTTTTGTTATGTGACGGGCAAAACGGGGACTCTGTATGCAGGCGGGAAACATTGCACGGATATCTGTTTTCATGATGAGCGGTATGGACGGCGGGGAGAAACGGTGCAGCTGGAAGCCGGAAGCCCGGAGAAAAGAAACGGCAGGAATTCTGTAACACTTTACGGGGTTCATTCGTTTTCGGATCTTTTGGAAGGTCTTGCAATGGCGGCAAGAAAGGCCGCAGGGGGATAAGTGCTTTGAACAGATATGATGTGTCGATGAAAAACTATATTGCTGCGGATCTTTCGATCTGCAGGGAAGAAAGGCAGTATGCGCTGTATCTCTCTAATATATTAAGATACTACGGGGCGCATGAACACAGGGAAAAAATCAGGGAGGGGGATGCGGAATTATACCGCTTCCTGGTCCGGCTGTATGTATTGTGCGGGATTTGTGAAGAAGAAACCAAAGAAATACCGAAAGAACTTACAATAGAGAACGTGTTTTATGAGGCTGCTTTTCTGCGGGATTTTCTGGAGCGGAACCGGCGTATCAAACTGGCCGGGAAAAGAAAAAAAGATGGCAGTGAGATCGAAAAGATATGCCGTCAAAAGTCATATCTGACCACAAAGGGCGATCAGGCGGATTATTCCGTGGGTGATATAGGGCGCATCGAGGCTGACAGTTTCAACTACTGCCTGCTGAAGTACGTAATGTCGGTCGGCGATAAGGAAGCGATCAATACCATAGGGTCTGATGTGATCGCCGCAATCACGGAAAGGAACTACGGGCATAACGAGATCCCGGACGGACTGCTATCGAAAGCGTGGGAGAAACAACTCCTGGTCTGTATGATGAATGCGAAACCGGATCTGGCTGTCTGCTACGCGAGGGGTGATAAAAGATACCTTCTTTTTCTGGAATGCAAATTTGAATCAAGGGAAAGCAGTTACGGCAGGAAAGACCGGTCAGGCGAAAACGGTTCCGGCGAAAACGGTTCCAGTCAGAAAGAAGGAGACAGGCTGACACAGACACGGGTGCAGTGGCATGTTGCACGTTTTTTAACGGAGTACCTGACAGACCATTTCAGGGACGAACCAATAGGGATCCCGGCATCAATGGCAGATAAGGAACAGTCGGTACTGGTCACTTTTGGCCGAAATGACGATGAACCGGAAAAACTGGAAATCGGGAAACTGATCCGGTTGGAGCGAAAGATCTTTTCCGGAAATGTGTAAAACTGGCCGGTGAGATCTTTCGCGTGCAACAGGAAAGTGCTGTGTGGGACGCACGGTTGTTTCTTATTTTATGTCGATTACCGGAGGGACATCAATATCCTGCCCTACATATTTGCCATCCTTTTTGCGCTGCTTCACGCACTCCGTCAGCAGGTATTCGATCTGCCCGTTGACGGAGCGGAAGTCATCCTCGGCCCAGGCTGCGATGGCATTATACAGTTTTTCCGATAAACGTAACGGTACCTGTTTTTTCTCTGCCATTAGTACAGACTCCCTGAATTTACGATGGGCTGTGCGTCATGATTGCCGCAGAGCACTACCAGCAGATTGGAGACCATGGCGGCCTTGCGCTCTTCGTCCAGTTCTACGGTGTGTCTTTCGTTCAGCCGCTCCAGCGCCAGTTCCACCATGCCCACTGCGCCGTCCACGATCAGTTTTCTGGCGTCCACTACAGCGGCTGCCTGCTGCCTCTGCAGCATGGAGGCCGCAGCGACCGGGAAAAAGATGATGTAAGCGCTTACAATCTTGCATAGTGGGGGAAAAAATGCTATCCTTATAACAATAGGGGCTATGTAGGGGGGTTTTCATGGAACAGTTTAATAAGTATTTGATCTCGGTAGATAAAGATCTTAATGTTATCAGTTGTGAAAGCGCTTTCCTAAAGTATATCGGCAGGGCGAAGATCGGTAATCTGGATATGGTAGTGCCGCCGCAGGATATGATACAGCTGCGCAATGCGGTATTTGCCATCAATCCCGGGGAACTGGGGCTGAGTTGTTTCAGGATACGCACTTCCTTTGGTAAACTGAACTGGATCGCGGCCAATGTGGAGAAATCGGACGGTCAGGACGAATCCATTCACATGGAACTGAGCGACATACAGTCGATGAAGGCAGATGGCGCGCTGGCACAGTATGATGAGATGACGGGTTTGCTGAATAAGCAGGCCATTACCGATTTTGCCAGGGGGCTCACGGCGCAGTATCCGAGAAAACCGTTTTATTTCTGTCTGATGGATATTGACCATTTCAAAACTGTGAATGATACGTTTGGCCACATGTGCGGTGACGAGGTGATCATTGATGTGGCGCATATCATCCGGGACAGCGTGGCAGCTGACGGCCTGGTGGGACGTATCGGCGGTGATGAGTTTATGCTGGTACTGGAAAAGGTAGATAAAAAGCCCAGAGCCAGGGAGGTGCTGGCAAAGATCCGTGAAGCGGTGGAGGCGAAGTATCAGAATTTCCGTGACAGTATCAGTATCACGGTTTCTATCGGAGCAGCCTTTTATCCGGATTATGCGTCTGACTATGACGAACTGTTCAATCTGGCGGATAAGATGCTGTATCTGGCAAAAACAAAGGGGCGTAACCGCTATATCATTTACACACCGGAAGTGCATGGGGATGTCAATGCGGAGATCAAGGTAGCCGCGGTATCGCACCATGCGGCAGCGGAAAATGATAAAGTGCACCTGATGCTGGATTATATGGAACGCTTCCTGCATAAGCCGGATGTGCCGATCCAGGCGGCGATCGAAGCGGTGCTCTCGGCTTACGATCTGGATGAACTCCATATCTTTTTTGACGGGATGAAGGAGAGCAAATACGGTGTGGTGCGCACGGAACTGGCCAAGGATAATTACAGCATCAATCTGAAAAGGATCAGCATGCCGATCTTGGAGACGGAAGAATTCCAGAGGCTGTTTGACAAGAACAACGTAGCAGTCATCAGCGTATATGACCTGAACAAAGAAAATGAAGGCAATGTGCAAAGATATATGGAAGTAGAGAAATACCGCTATATGGTGGTCTACCGGATGGCACAGGCGAAGCAGAAGGGCTATATCGTTTATCTGAATCATTGGGAAAGTGCTTGTCGGCTGTCGGAAGCGGATATTGGGGATCTGACCTATTTTGGGAGGATGGTGGAACTGACCAGCAGGGACAGGTAAAACCGGAGGCATGGGCGGAGGAACACGGTCACGATCGGATCAGTCCCTGCAGCCGTAAATGAACTGCTTTGGCCGCCGGTAAAAATATGGGTGAAAGGGAGGTTTGACATATAAAAATGAATCCGATGGATTTTTTGAAGATACGGCAGCTGCTGGGGGCGTTTTCAAGTAATCATCCCAAGTTTTTTCCGTTTATGCGTGCCGTGGCACAGGCGGGCGCACGGGAAGGTACGATCGTGGAGATGACGGTCACTACGCCGGAAGGTCAGAAACTGGAGACGAACCTGCGGCTTTCCGATACGGATCTGGAACTGATCCGCATGATGCGCGAGATGGCCGGGCATGGAGACGGTGCGGCTCCGCAGGCACCGGAAAAAAACGAAGATTAAACAGGAGGCCGGGCGCATAAAAAAGGCGCGCGGCAATCTTGATTAACCCGTTTTTTTATGGTATCATCACAAGTAATGCAGGCAGAAATATTCTGCAAAAATCAAATTACAAGGAGGATCATATGATTTACTCAACAGAAGTGAAGGCTATGTGTCCTGTTACCCAGGGCGTCCATCACGGCGCGGCTCCTATCCCGGAGGAGGCTAAATGGGTGCAGGCAAAAGAAATCAAGGATATATCGGGCTATACGCACGGTATCGGCTGGTGTGCACCGCAGCAGGGTGCCTGCAAACTGTCCCTGAATGTGAAGGATGGCATTATCCAGGAAGCACTGGTAGAGACTATCGGCTGCTCCGGCATGACACATTCCGCAGCAATGGCAGCAGAGATCCTTCCCGGACTGACACTGCTGGAGGCACTCAATACCGACCTGGTATGCGATGCCATCAATACCGCAATGAGAGAACTGTTCCTGCAGATCGTATACGGCAGAACCCAGAGCGCATTCTCTGAGGATGGTCTGCAGATCGGTGCCGGCCTGGAAGATCTGGGCAAAGGTACCCGTTCCATGGTAGGTACGACTTACGGTACATTGGAAAAAGGACCCCGTTATCTCGAACTTACGGATGGTTATATCACAGAACTGGCTTTGGATGAGAACGATGAGATCATTGGCTATAAGTATGTAAACTTCGGCAAGATGATGGACTTCATCAAAGCAGGTGACGACGCAAATACTGCATTGCAGAAGGCTTCCGGTCAGTATGGCCGTGTGGCGGACGCTGTGAGATGCATTAACCCCAGACACGAGTAAGGAGGATATTGGAAATGGCATTATTTGAATCTTATGAAAGAAGAGAGCCGCAGATCCTTGCGTGTTTGAAGGAGTATGGCATCTCATCCATCGAAGAGTGCAAAGAGATCACGATGGCAGCAGGCATTGATGTTTACAAACTGATCGAAGGCATCCAGCCGATCTGCTTTGAAAATGCAAAGTGGGCATATACCGTAGGTGCGGCGATCGCGATCAAGAAAAACTGCCGTAAGGCTTCCGAGGCAGCGGCAGCGATCGGTATCGGCCTGCAGGCATTCTGTATTCCGGGATCCGTTGCTGACCGCCGTAAGGTAGGTCTGGGACATGGTAACCTGGGCAAGATGCTCCTGGAAGAAGATACCGAATGCTTCGCATTCCTGGCAGGGCATGAGTCTTTTGCAGCTGCAGAAGGCGCGATCGGTATCGCAGAGAAGGCAAACAAAGTACGCCAGAAACCGCTGCGTGTTATCCTGAACGGTCTGGGCAAAGATGCTGCACAGATCATCTCACGTGTAAACGGATTTACCTTTGTTGAGACACAGTATGACTATTTTACCGGCGAGGTGAAGGAAGTTTCCCGCAAGTGCTACTCCAAGGATCCGGAGTCACCGCGTGCAAAGGTAAACTGCTATGGCGCAAATGATGTGCAGGAAGGTGTAGCCATCATGTGGAAAGAGAATGTGGACGTTTCCATTACCGGTAATTCCACAAACCCGACACGTTTCCAGCACCCGGTAGCAGGTACATATAAGAAAGAGCGTACCGAAGCAGGGAAGAAATACTTTTCCGTGGCATCCGGCGGTGGTACAGGCCGTACCCTGCACCCGGATAATATGGCAGCAGGTCCGGCTTCCTATGGTATGACAGATACCATGGGCCGTATGCATAGTGATGCGCAGTTTGCAGGTTCTTCTTCCGTACCGGCGCATGTAGAGATGATGGGCCTGATCGGTGCCGGCAACAACCCGATGGTTGGTATGACGGTTTCCACGGCAGTTTCCATCGAGGAGGCTGCAAAGGCAGGCAAGTTCTGATAAACAGCAGATAACGGAAAGTAAATCAAAACCCCTTTGCCGCGCGGCAGAGGGGTTTTTTGATATGGATATATTCTGGAGGCGGATCTTTTAAATGCAGAATTTTATGATACCGTATGCGTTTTAATACAGGTTTTCCATGTTGCGCAGTATGATCTTTTTACCGTATTTCCATGCAAGCAGGTCGATGGCAGATAAAAGAAGCAGGAGCAGGATATGAAGGGAGACGATTCCAAGCGGTGTCAGTTCAAAGATCAGAAATGTAAGACCACAGGTAAAGATGCTAATGACCATGATCACTGCCATGTTAAAGAAAC
>JAFUUX010000183.1 GCA_017471325.1 Lachnospiraceae bacterium
AATGGAAAAATATATAGTAAACGACAAAACTATTTTCGTTTTGTCGTTTACTGCGCCGGATTTTGGCCGCTGAAAGCGGCATATTTCCTTACAAAATCCGTGCGCATCCTCACGGAGCGTTATAGTAAGCGCAATTATTTATTGCGCTTACTATAAAAATGAATATAGAAAGGATATGGAGGAGCAATATGGCAGGAAATTGTGCAGTCAATGAAAGAAAAGCGGCAATGATCGGCTGCGGGTTTGTGGGATCGGCCTCGGTATTTGCACTGATGCAGAGCGGGTTGTTCTCGGAGATCGTGCTGATCGATGCAGACTACAATAAGGCGGAGGGCGAGGCACTGGATATCAGCCATGGCGTGCCGTTTGCAAAACCCTGCAACATTCATGCTGGCAGTTATGATGACATCGTGGATGCGGCCATCATCATTGTAACAGCGGGGGCAGCGCAGAAACCGGAGGAAACCAGGCTGCAGCTGGTGCAGAAGAATGTGGGGATCTTCAAGACCATTATTCCGGAGATCGCAAAGCGCGGATGCGCGGGCATACTGCTGATCGTGGCAAACCCGGTGGATGTGCTGACTTATACGGCGATCAAACTGTCCGGTTTTGATGAGAAACGCGTATTTGGTTCCGGTACCGTGCTGGATACGGCACGGCTGAAGATGGAACTTGGGGAGCATCTGTCGGTGGACAGCCGCAGCATTCATGCCTTTATCATCGGGGAGCACGGGGACAGTGAGATCGTGGCGTGGTCCAGCGCAAATGTATCCGGTATCCCGCTGAATGATTTCTGTGAGATGCGCGGGCATTTTGAGCACCAGGCATCGATGGAGCGCATCGCGAATGAAGTGAAGAACAGTGCTTATGAGATCATCGCGAAAAAGCGGGCTACCTATTACGGCATTGCGATGTCGGTGAAACGGATCTGCGAGGCCGTGATCAGGGATGAGAAGTCCATTCTGCCGCTGTCTACCATGATGCATGGCGAGCACGGGATCGATGATGTATGTCTGTCCATGCCGGTGATCGTGGGACGCAATGGTGTGGAGACGCAGGTACCGATCCAGATGAATGAAGAGGAAGTGCTGGCGGTGCAGGCTTCGGCAAAGACACTGCGGGAAGTGATCGACAGTGTGGACTTTACTGTATGATATGTTGCATGGCAGATACAGTTGTGTGCGATGACGGTACGAACGGATACGGCAGCGTGCTGTTCGGAAGCAGGAGCATTAAAATCAGGAAAGAGAGGGAAGGAAAATGTCAGTATTGGTGACCGGAGGCAGCGGGTTTATCGGCAGCCATACCGTAGTGGAACTGCAGGAGGCGGGGTATGATGTGGTGGTGATCGACAATCTGTCAAACTCATCACCGAAATCCCTGCAGAGAGTGGAGGAGATCACGGGAAAACCGGTGAAGTTCTATCAGGTGGATATCCGCGACCGGGAAGGACTGGAAAAAGTCTTTGCTGCGGAGCAGATTGAAAGCTGTATCCACTTTGCGGGCCTGAAGGCGGTGGGGGAATCCGTAAAGAAACCGTGGGAGTATTATGAGAATAATATCGGCGGCACGCTGGTGTTGGTGGATGTGATGAGAAAACACGGCGTAAAGGATATCATTTTTTCCTCTTCATCGACAGTCTATGGTGATCCGGACACTGTGCCGGTAACAGAGGAAAGCCCGGTAAAAAAATGCACGAATCCGTATGGATCGACAAAATCCATGCAGGAAACGATCTTTATGGACATCCAGAATGCCGATCCGGAGTGGAATATCGTACTGCTGCGCTATTTTAATCCCATTGGGGCGCACCCCAGCGGGAAGATCGGGGAAAACCCGAATGGGATACCGAACAATCTGATGCCGTATATCACGCAGGTAGCCGTGGGCAGACAGCCGTTTTTGCGGGTATTCGGCAATGATTATCCGACACCGGACGGCACCGGCGTGCGGGATTATATCCATGTGGTCGATCTGGCCAAAGGGCATGTGAAAGCGCTGAACCGTATCAAGGCAGGCTGCGGACTGGCTGTCTACAACCTTGGCACGGGAAAAGGTTACAGCGTGCTGGAGATCGTAAAGAATTTTGAAGAGGCGTCCGGCGTGAAGATACCCTATGAAATCCAGGAGCGGCGTGCCGGGGATATCGCTGTCAACTATGCCGATCCATCCAAGGCGGCACGCGAGATGGGCTGGAAGGCAGAACTGGGGATCCGTGAGATGTGTGCGGACAGCTGGAACTGGCAGAAGAACAATCCAAACGGCTATGGGGATTGAAACTGCGCTTTCACGTAAACACAATATGTAGTAGAATAAGGGACTGACGGAGAAAGGGAGCCGTCAGTCCCTTTATTTACGGCACTTACAAGAGGGTGTGTTTTGAGCAAAAAGAAAATACAAAATATATGAAAAAAGACTACCATTTTTGCTGAAAAAGTGTATAATTAGAAAGGTAGCGCATTGGTTATCGCTGGTACTAAATATAGTAAATGTTGTATAGGAATAATGGGTGGGAGATATTCTGTGAGAGATCGAGGCTATCGTTTTATCATTCGGGATCTGGGGTTCCGCCAGGGGTGTTGTGCTCTTTGTATCAATTCTACATGGATCAATCAGCTTCTTTTGGATAATGAAGTGGATCCGCGGATTTTCCGCAAACTGACATGGGAAGATCTGTGCGCGGTACAGACATCTGGACGCGCAAGGTCGGTTTTGGAAGAATTAAGACCTAGAAATTTCTGGCAGATGTGTGATGCGATCACGATGCTGTATGCGAAATATGAAACACGTGGACGGGTGTATAAAGAACGCTGGTTTAAGCGTTATCCGGTATTGGTCGTGGAAGATGTCTATGAACTGTTATTGGAGGAAGGGTTTTCCACCAAAGAAGCGTTGGAGATCACGGAGTTTTTTGACACACAGCAGTCAGATGCGGACAGGACGGAACTGCGGGACTTTCTGGAACTGTATGACGTGCCGGATGGCTTAAGCGAGGCGCTGATGAGCTGCAGGTCGATACCGAGACGGGAGCGTATGATACAGGAAACCCTGCATCAGATCTGTAAGGCGATCGTGACGGCAGCAGTCAGAACGACAGAGAGCATTAAGGAATAACGTGCCCATCATAGCATGCAGAAAGCATGTTATGATCCGGACAGAAGAGATGAATCAAAAAAGGCTATGAAGAAGGTGGTTATCCCCACCGGTTTCACGGCCTTTTTCAGTTTTCAGCAGATATGTATATTCAGATACGAGCATTTTGCAGGCAGGACATTATTGCAAAGCATCTTATGAAATGGCCTGACTGACCTGTGCCGGGGCAGGCCCCATCCGGTCTTCCCCAAGGAAGAAGATGGCAATGGTGCCCGGGCCTACATGGGAACCGGTACACAGGTCATAATAGCGGATGATAATATCCTGCACACCCAGCTCCCTGCGGAAATGGTTTGCGATATATTCGGTTTCTATGGAAGCGTCACAATGCGCGATCCCGATCATCTGGCGTTCGGGATGCACAATGCGCTCTTTGGTCATCTGGATCAGATAATCCAGGGCGCGCCTGCGGCCGCGTACTTTATCGTGAACAACGATCTTTCCTTCATCATCTGCTTTCAGGATCGGTTTGATGGAGAGCAGATTGCCGATGGCTGCTTCTGCGGAAGAGATCCGGCCGCCGCGGCGAAGGTATTTCAGGTTGTCTACGGTGAAGATATGGTTCATTTTGGATTTTGTACGCTCATAATAGGCAGCGGCTTCTTCAATGGTAGCACCGGCAGCACGCAGCCTGGAAAGTTTGATCACCAGCAGGCCTTCACCCAGTGAGGCAGACATGGAATCTACGCAGATGATCTTTCTGTCCGGATAGGTTTCCAGCAGCTCTTCTGCGGCGATGCGGGCAGATTGTACCGTAGCGGTAAGCCCGCCGGAAATGCCCACAAAGAGGATATCTCTGCCGTCCTGCAGGATAGGCTCAAAGATTTCAGTAAAGCGCGCCATATTGATCAGGGAAGTGCGTACCCGCACGCCATCGCGCATGGCATTGTAAAAGTGCTTTGCAGCGGCTTCGTTATCCCGGCCGCGCTCAAAACACATAAAGTCACTGCCGGCGACATTGCTGATATAACTGATCATATGGATGCGGTAGGAGTCCAGCAGATCTTCTGTCAGATTGCTGGCGGAATCCGTGATGATCTCGTAATTCATATTGCTTTTTCTTTTGTAAAAATCAACAATCTTTTCCATAATATTTTCCCCCGTTGTTTTGCTATTGCCGATAGTCTGTTCATGTACAGGATCTAATTTTTTATAAGAACAATATAACATAGTATTAAAAACTATGTCAAGAGGTTTGAAAAAGATGAGATGGGGAAAAGACATAAGCCTCGGGGACTAAAGAAAAATGAGAAATAAAAGAAATGCTCTTGTCTTCCATTTAAATATTATGTATATTATTTATGTGAACTGAAATCATAAGCCGGAGGCGGCATGCGGAGCAGCCGTGCCGGCAGAACGGATATAGACGAGGCAGTAGGAAACAAAGAAATGTATTTTTCCAGTTTGGTTTTTATAATCGGCTTTATGCCGCTGTTTTTTTTGATATATTATTTGATCCCTGAGCGATGGAAATACGGTACAGCAGTGAAAAATGCCGTGCTTTTTCTGGGCAGCCTGATCTTTTATGCCTATGGGGAGCCCAGGTATGTGTTTTTGATGCTGGCCAGTATCGTGATCAATTATTTCCTGGCGATGCAGATGGGGGGGACAACAGGCAGAAGTTATGCGCGGAAAGCACGCAGGCGTTTCTGTTACCATGTTGCGCTGCTCTTCAATATTGGCATGCTTTTTTTCTTTAAATACTCTTTTTTTGTAACACACAACATCAACAGGCTGTTTTTTTATCTTGCCGTGCATACGCGCTTTGCCCTGCCTTATGTGCCGGAACTGGAACTGGCAAATCCGATAGGGATCAGTTTCTATACCTTTCAGATCCTGTCTTATGTGATCGATACTTATTATAAACGATATGAGCCGGAAAAAAATATCCTGTATCTGGGGACATATATCACGATGTTTCCGCAGCTCATTGCCGGTCCGATCGTGACCTATCCGGAGATCGAACGACGGCTGCATCAGCGGCACATCACGGCGAAAAGCGTGGATTTGGGCGTAAAGACTTTTATCCTGGGACTGGCCTCAAAGATCCTGATCGCAAACAGGATCGGGATCTTATGGACGGATATTGAGCGGATCGGTTATGAGAGCCTGTCGACGCCGCTGGCCTGGATGGGGGCATTTGCCTATTCCTTCCAGATTTATTTTGATTTTTACGGTTACTCACTGATGGCCATCGGTCTGGGGCAGATGCTGGGCTTTTATCTGCCGGAAAACTTTAAGGATCCTTATCTGTCAGGGAGTGCATCGGAATTCTGGCGGCGCTGGCATGTGACGCTTGGAAGGTGGTTTAAGAATTATCTGTATATTCCGCTGGGCGGAAGCAGAGAGGGGAAAATGCGCACTCTCCGGAATCTTTTTTTGGTGTGGCTGTTTACGGGAATGTGGCATGGCGCAGACTGGAATTTTATCCTATGGGGGATGCTGTTCTTTGTACTGCTGGTCCTGGAGAGGGCGTTTTTAGGGAAAGTGCTGGAAAAAGCAAGGTTTCTGTCTGTTCCGTATATGCTTTTTGTGATACCGGTTTCCTGGGTGCTCTTTGCGATCGATGATCTGCAGAAACTTGGCATTTATTTCAGCCGGATGTTTCCGTTTGTGCCGGTGGATTATGTATCCAATGTGAGCGCGGGGGATTATCTGCGCTACGGGGAAATCTACGCGCCGTGCTTTTTGATGGCGGTGATCTTCTGCATCCCCTGGGTAAAGAAGAAATTGCGGGGGATGCTGCGCAGATGGCCGGGAACGGTTCTGTGCATTATTTTGTTCCTGTTCTGCATTTATTTTTTGGCACAGGGATTGGATAATCCGTTCCTGTATTACCGGTTTTAAGAGGGTATGATGAAAAAGAGTTTAAAAAACAACGTGTGCCTGATCATTATCGTGATCTGCTGTCTGGCACTGGAAATATACGGGATCCTGCTTTCGCAAAGAGGGTATGTGCCGCCGCAGGAAGGCGTCGGTGCAGAGGTGGCATTGGCGCTGCTTTCCATCAGGGAGGGCGTTTTTCCATGGAATATGGAAACGAATGAAATGATGCCTGCGGATACCGTACCGGAGGATCCTGCTGTGGCATCCGAGCCTGCAGTGTCACTGGATGGTGCAGCCGAAACGGCAATGGAAGAAGGCACAGATCAGCCCGCAGAGACGCAGACGGCATTATCAGAGCCGGAACCTGCGAAGCCTGAGGTGCAGACAGAGCCGGAGGAAACCTGGCCGCCCGCGTTTATCGAGGTGACGGATGAATACTTTACGGATGCTGTATTTATCGGCGATTCCCGCATTGTGGGGGTATATGAGTATGCAGGCATTCCGGATACCACATTTTATGCCAAAACATCGATGACGATCTATAAAATGATGAACAGCAGGGTGGAGACCACCAAGGAGGTCAAAACAGTACGGGAGGGGCTGGAAAAGAATCAGTTCAGGAAAGTCTATCTTATGGTGGGGCTGAATGAGATCGGCATTGGAGATACGGAATATTTTATCGATCAATACCGTGAGGTGGTAGAGGAGATCCAAAGCCTGCAGCCGGATGCAATGATCTTTATCCAGGGGATCATGCATGTCAGCGGGCGGCTGGACAAGAAAGACACGGTGTATAATAATACAGCCATCAATGCGAGAAATGCCGGACTGCAGGCATTGGCAGAGGAAATGCACGCGGTTTATCTGGATGTGAATGAGGCCTATGATGATGAAGATGGAAATCTGCCCGGAGCGTTTACCGGAGATGATGTGCATCTGAAAGCAAACCATTATGATCTGTGGCACGACTATTACCTGACGCATGCAGTAGAACTGCCGCCCATAGAGGCAGAAGGGAATGGGGAAGAAGCAGAAGATGAAGAAATTCCGGAGGAAGAGATCCGTGCAGGGGAAAAACCTGAAGAGGGGATAAATACTGAAGAAGCGGGATCAAAAGAGGAAGGATCTGAAGAAACAGTGTCCGGGGTGTCAGGGACAGAAGAGATCGTTCCCGAAGAAACGGAGGCAGAAGAAATAAATTTCGAAGAAACGGCCGGGGAGATAAGAGAGAATGAGTGATATGAAAAGAATATGCATTTGTCTGGTGGGCAGCCTGCTTTGGCTGGCAGCCTGCGGAAAGCGGGAGGAAGCGGTCAGTGAACCTACGGTAAGCCTGGCAGAAGAGATTGCCGGCGGAGTATCCATGAATGTGATACCGGCTGAGGCGCTGGAGTATTATACGCTGGCGTATACGATCCCGGAGGGATTCCGGCGGACGGAAGGCAGTACGGATACGCGGGATGTTTATGCCAGTGAAACGGAAGGTGATTACTCTTATATCACGTACATACGACGGGAAAACGACGGGCAGAGGGATTACGAAAAACTGTCAGAAGCGGATTATAAGGCTTCGATCGACGAATCGCTGTCCGTAAATACGGTGGTGGAGAGCATGGAGATGAGCAGAGGGGACAGTTATCTGCATGTCAAGGTGCTAGCCTCTTATTCCGGGGAACGGGGCAGGGTAGAACTGACAGAACATGTCTTTGTAACGGAGAAGTATGTGTTTGAGATGGTATATGCGATGGATCCTGCTTTTCACAGGGCGGAAACTTATGCGGAGAGCGAGGAAGGGCTGCATCTGCTGAATGTAGCGGAAAAGACGGGGAATTAAAGGCACAGGAGGGATGCTTGCATTCTGATGGCGGCTTTGCTATACTAAAAATTCTAAATATCCGTATTTGGATATTTTTATAGTAAACGACAAAACTATTTTCGTTTTGTCGTTTACTGCGCCGGATTTTGGCCGCTGAAAGCGGCATATTTCCTTACAAAATCCGTGTGCATCCTCGCGGAGCGTTATAGTAAGCGCAATTATTTATTGCGC
>JAFUUX010000184.1 GCA_017471325.1 Lachnospiraceae bacterium
CGGCAGGAAATCCCTCAGTATACACCTCATATGGGGGTACTTACTGATAGTCAATGTATGAAATTATCAATGTACCTGGAAAATTATTTTTTATAAGGCGGAAGGGACGATTTTATGCCCTTCAATCGACCTTGATATCAAAAAAAGGGGTATAGAGTATTTTGAACGTGTTCTTGCTTATCAGAAAAATACAGAAGCCATGTTAGAAATAGGGTGGTACTACGAATCAAAAAATGATTTTGAAGAGCAGAAAAAAAGCGTGGATTATTATAAAGCAGGAAGTGAGTGTGGGGACGGAAGGTGTAGTCGAAAGTTAGGTGATTTATATTGTTATGGAAAAGGGGTAGAACAGAGTAATGAAAAAGCGAAAGAATTGTATTTAAAAGCAATTGAGCAGGGAGAACTTCGTGCCTATAGCAATGTAGGATGTGTTTGTGTGGTGGAAGAGGAATATGATAAAGCACTTGAGTACTTTCAAACAGGATATGAACGGACAGACGGTGAAGAGCGTGCTGAATTTGCTTATCGATTAGCTCAGCTTTATTGGAATGAATATGGAGTAGAGGAAGATTATGATAAGTTATTCCGGTTTTTGCAAGAAGCATCGGAAGGCGGCCTGAAGGAAGAAATAAATGGTATGCTTTGCTTTTGCTATGGCTACGGCAAAGGGACTGAGAAAAATTTAAAAAAGGCAATTGAATGTTATAAAAATGTATCCAAAGATGATCGTGCAACCTGTTCATATATTTGTGGCGATATTCTTAGAGAGGATAACAAATGGGAAGAAGCAGTTCCCTATTTACAAGAGGCGGCAAATCTTGGCCAAGAGCAAGCGATGAGCATTATGGATGAAAATAGTACGGATCAGGAATATTTAACAAAACGTTCTGATGATGGTTCCGTGATGGCTATGGCAAGGCTGTCGTTGTTGCTGCTAAATAATGGAAAGGGAGAGGATTTTGCCAGAGCGGAAGAATTGTCCAGAAAAGCATATAGCCTGGATAAAAACAGTGAATTGGTTAAATGGATTTATTGTCATATTTTGACAACGAAAGCACACATAAAAAAGGAAATAGGTGCAACAGATTTAGCCTATAATGAGTACATGGAGGTAATTCCGGTTCTGGAAAAGTTAAACACAGACGAGTTACCTTTTAAAGCAACCAAAGACTCTATGAATTTTGTGTATTATGAAAGTGGGCAAATTGCCTGGGCAGACAAAAAAACGGAAGCCATAAGTTTACTGGAAAAAGCAGATTCAAATAAGTATCCGTATGCTGTAGCGCTGATAGTAGATATACATGTGCGGGAACATTCAGGAACTGTAGGTGAAGATGCATCTTGTCTTCCATATGAAGGATTGGAGCGGGATATTACAGAATTAAAAAAGATAATTGGTTCTGATAAATTTGAAAGTACTTTTCAAAAGGCGCATGCCAATTTGATACTATCATCAATATACCAGTTATACAAAGCAAATGATAAAGTAGCGTATGCGGAAGGATATGAATTATGCAAAAAGGCCTATGCTCTGGAGCCTGAACTGGACAAAAGTCTGATGGACATTTATTCACAGGATTTCAAAAATATAGATAATAATGATGGAAAAAAAGAACATTCACCAAAGCAAGGAATAAATAAAGATGCGGTTATTGCTATCGGTATTGTAATATTTCTCATAATCCTCATCTACATAGGACTTGGTGGGGAAACGGGAACTCCTGCTAATATATCAGAACCATTAATGGAGGGAGAATTAGACGATCCTAAGGATGCGACGCAAAATGATTATTTGGATGAAATAGGCTTTGGAGATGAATTTTCGGTTAATGGTGAAGAATCAGATAATACCGACGAAAATAAAGTAAATGAAAACTATATTGGGAACAATAATATAAGTAACAGTAATAGTATAGATGCGGCAACAGAATTATCATCATATAATGTTTCTGACATTATTATAGAACCCGACAATTTATATACCGTGGAAAATGTAAGTAATCCACAGCAGTTGCTTGCGCTTCTAAATATGATCGCATATGAGTTTGACCATAAATATAAATATGATGTGATAGAAGATGAAGAACGGGTTTTGCTTTATTTAACGGCAGGATTATGGGATTATTATGAATATGCCACAGATTTTGGAACATATAAAGATGATGAATTAAGAGCGCATAGTGAGTTCTACGGAGAACTTGACGGAATACAAGGAATACCGGATCCGAAAAATCGATATGATTATTATATTAAATATGACGCTGATGAAATTGAAAATGTAGCAATTGATGTTTTTAATTGCCGGAAGAACGATTTAGTAAAAATACGCGATAATATTGGAAAAGAATGGCTTTATTATTACGATGGATATTATTATATGGCAGCCGGAGATGGGTATATCGAGGCTTTAGATATTGACATTGTGGGCATACTTACAGATGGAAAATTGTATTATGTGTTTTATAATTGTTGGGATTACGATTACGAAGAATACTTAAAAGCACCAGAGGACTATATAGCTCCACTTGAAAAATATATTGCAGTAGTAGAATTAAAAGAAGATCAAGGTCAGAAATATTGGTCTATTTATATGACCGATTATTATATGGATAAAGAAACAATAGAAGAGTTAGATGAGAAGATGTGGAAACAATAATTATTATTGTACGGAGATATGGTTTATATTAAATGGGAATGAAGGATCAAAATAAAGAGTACAATGCATGTTTTCAAAAATATTTAACGGATAAGACTATACAGGTGGAGTCAAGATTACCGGATGAAGAAAAAAGGCCGTATATGGAAAATCAGTATCAGCAAAGCCGGATGGATTTGGAAATGGATCGGGACAGGTTAATATGTCAGGATATTGATTCCATGCGTTTTTTCATTAAAGTCGATCAGTTGCTGAAGGAGGAATACAAGATAGTATAAGTAGTATATATATTCTCCTTTAGCAAAAAATAACTGCTCCGGGAAGGAATGTGGTTATTTTTGTAATTACTGCATTAAATCCGGCTGGCCGTATATCGTTGGCATCTTTTCTGCGATGACTGCAGCATCAGCTATGGGAGTCAGATATGACCAATTTACCGGAACGCAAAAATATGATAAAATGTAAGCCTACAAGATTCCCTGCGAGGAGAAACAACAGCCGGCAATTGGTCATCACAGGATAACGAAAGGAGTAAACGGGTGACAGGCATGGATTATCAATCGATTCCAAAAACGGAAAAAGAAACATTTTTTTATAGAAGTACATATCATCTGAAAGTTGAATATGACATTTCAGATCCGACACAGGAACAGATCTATACGATATTGGAATATATGGAGAAGACATATCTGCGGCATGCCCATGTGCTGTGCAACAAGACGTCTAAAGGCCTTAATAAAATGATAAAAGCATTTCACAGTATAGAAGAATTCCGGCAAATGCTGGATGAAAGCATCATAAAAGAATGCGATGAATATGAACTGAAACGGCTGGATCGCAGCATCCCCCTATACAGGAATAATGAGGGTAAATGGTGCATATTCTGCAGTGTGGAGAAGCGAAAAGTGCCGGATGAATATCGATATTTCCAATATCATGATAGGGTGATAAGGTCTTATACATATACTTATGAGTTGATAAATCCGGATACGGGTGAATGGGAAGCATGCAATACAAACTATGATTTCGAAATGGATTGGGACTGTGATCCCATAGGGTTCAGTGAAGCGGCAGCGCTTATTGAAAAGGAACAGCAGGCCGGCGAAAAGAGACTATTTGAAGAACTTGATATTGCATTTCAGCAGTATGAAAAGCCCCTGGCAGGACAGTTCCCGGTTTTTCAAGATTGGCTGACGGGAGCGGGAGAGCCGGTTGCCCTGGCAGATACAAGGGATGGGGAATACTATATAGCCGATCCGTATGGATTGCTCATTACCATAGAAGATTCATCCATCCTTCAGGAAAAGTATATTTTTTGCTATAATATAGACAAGCGTGGGATTCGGTTCTGGGATTCCGAGCCGGATGCCTTTTTGCGCCATGATCTGGTAACCGGGCAGATAAGGCTTTTCAGATTGCAGAAGGAATGGCTCCGGGACTTATGGCCTGATCTTGTTGAACATCGCTACCGTGTTCCGGCGCAATGGTTTCATTTTTTTAAGAAAAGAGCATCAAAAGAAGAGGGCGAATGGCTGATGGAAGTAGTGGAGGCGGCGATACAGGAGTGCATGGACGATGGTACGCGCAACGCCAATGTGCCACGGCAGGCCGCTGAAAAATCGTTTTCTGAGAAGCTGACGATGGCTGCTCAAAAGGTGCGTGAATCTGCCCATTCAGATCTTGGAGAAGTGTATAGCATGATGGAATTCAGGACACAGCAAGCTGCACTCCCTGAGTGCCTCATGCTTGGCATACTTAAGAATGTAATTCAGAGCAGAGCTTTCAAAGGTGACTATTATCTGATCCGTTTTCCGGAGAGCGGGATCACCACAGAGGATATGTTGGAAGCCGGACGGAGATTGAGGCAACGGATATCGGAAATGAAGAGGTTTTATCCGGAAACTGAAATAAAGATCATCATGGCAGAACCGGACAAGAAAGTTTCGGAGAAATATGCGATACATAATTACTACAGAGATCTGGAGGATGGCGGTCTTTGGGATCGTACCTACCGGACGACGCCGGGGTATTCCAGAGAAGATGGCTGGTGGTATAAAAAACCGGTAAAGATCGGCTGATCCGGGACTATGGAAATGATGCGACCATGCCTGCGGAATAGCCTCTTTTTCTTCACTTGACAATGTTGCAGAGAGTTGCTTGATTATGACGACATCAAAGGAAAATAAGAGCGATTATTTGCTGAGGGATCATTATAAGTATCATGTAAACTATACAAGATACTGGTTTTAAGTGGCTTTGCCCGAAAAATGGAGAAGCGGTTGACAATCCCCCCTGAAATGCCTATAGTTATACTAATGATATAGGATGCCAGGGGGGATTTTGGGTGGATCAGCCTTATCTGGACACGGTGATCTATGACAATTTTTACGAAATGCTGCGCGGCAGATATGAGGACGGGGGGAGTAAAACAGCCCTCCGTTATTTTGCAGGGGAAGAGACCGCGGAGATCTCATACCGGGAGATGGTGCGGCAGGTCGCCTGCGTGTATTTTTTTCTGAAGAAACGGGGATTATCCGGAAAACACATCGGTATCCTGTCGGAAAACCGTTATGAGTATATCATCCTGTATCTGGCGGCGGTCTTTGACTGTGTGGTGGTGCCGCTGGATAAGGAACTGGATACGGAAACGCTGGGGGCGTGTGCGGCGCGGTTTGATGTGGAGATACTGTTCTGTACGGAGAAGACACTGAAAAAGGCAAAAGCGGTACTGCCGGAGGAGAGGCTGCTGAATATAGACCGCCTGTTTTCGCAGATCATCGTGCAGCAGGAGCCCGTGGAGGATTTCTTCCGGGCGGTGGAGCATACGGACAGACACCGCTTTGCGGTGCTGGCCTGTACTTCCGGGACGGACGGGCGCATGAAGGGCGTGATGCTCTCTCAGTACAATGTGATCACCAATATCCGGGGAACACTTGAGAATAATGTACTGAAAAATCCGACGCTGTCATTCCTGCCCATGAACCATACCTACGGCTTTCATCCCTGCGTTTTAGCTACGCTGTATAATGGGACTACATTATGCCTGAATCTGGAACTGAAACACCTGCGGCGGGATCTGAAAGCCTTTGATCCCTATTTTTTCGGGGCAGTCCCCATGGTGATCGAGGGCATTTATGACAATATCCTGCGGGAAGTAAAGCGGCAGAAAAAAGAGAAAGCCTTCCGCCGTCTGATCCGGATCAGCAATATCCTGTACAGGTGCGGGATTGACCTGCGGCATGTGTTTTTCGGAAAACTGGTCAACCCGAGCCTGCGCCTGGTGGTAAACGGCGGCGCGGCGCTGAACGGGGAACTGGTGGAACGCTTTCGTGAACTGGGGATCGAGTTGTTAAACGGTTATGGCCTGACAGAGTGTTCCCCTACTGTGGCGGTCAGCCGTGTGTGCAATAATGTGGCGGGCAGTGCCGGAACGGTCATGAAGCACATCGAGGTAAAGACCGCGGAGGATGGGGAGATCCTGGTGAAAGGCCCCTGCGTGATGCTGGGTTACTATAAGGATGAGGCGGCCACGCAGGCCGTGATGCGGGACGGGTATCTGGCGACAGGCGATACCGGCTACACGGATGGCAAAGTGCTCTTTGTGACCGGCCGGAAGAAAAACCTGATCATTTTGGAAAACGGCAAAAATGTGGCACCGGAGTACCTGGAGGGAAAGATAAACCGTCTGCCCTACATTCAGGACAGCCTGGTGGTGCCGGCACGGACTGCCGGAAAAAACCGCATCCTGAAAGCATTGGTGGTACTAAAGGAGGGAATGGACGGCAGCAGTTTTGCGGAGGATCTGAAAGAGTTAAACAGTACGTTGCCGCTCTATATGCGTCTGGAAGACTATGAGATCCTGCCGGAGGACTTTCAGAGGAACAGTTCCCGGAAGATCCTGCGCAGGCAGTATACCGGATAAGGCGTCCTGCAGTTCCCAAAAGATCGCAGATAAAAAAGTAAAAATAAGAAATAATGAAAGATAAAGAAATATGGATAAAGAGATTGCTGCGTTATTAAAAGAACACTATGATCTTACGGAAGTGCGCCCGGAGATGGAGATCAAAAAAGACCTGGGGCTCTCTTCTTTTGACCTGATGAACCTGATCTGTATCGTGGAGGAGCACTATCACATCGAACTGGAGGAGGAACGGTATCGCGCCCTGGTCACCGTTTCGGATGTGTGTGACTATGTGGCAGAACTGACCGGACAGGGCGGAAAAGCATAAAAGCAGTATCACGGAGCAAGGGATCGTGTACACGGTTTTTAAAGAGAGGGCATAAGCATGCGGATCATCAGTGTGGAAGATGCCGGACAAAGGAAGAAATACCTGCGGTTCCGGAAAAATCTTTATCACAGCATGGGGCGGTATGTGGACAATAATTATTTCATGCTGCTGGAGATCTTTGGCGGGAAACTGCATTTCGTAAAGGACTGTCTGGTGCTTCCGGTGTATGTGGAAGCGGGCACATCCGATATCGGCAGGAAGGAAGGGGAGATCCTCTGCGAAGGCGTTTTTTTCCGTACCGCTGCGCTGCCGGAATACCTGCAGCTTTGCTTTTTTGAAGCGCTGCCAAAGCAGGAGGCGGCGGTGCGGCTGCTGATGGAAAAGGCAGAGGCACTGGTAAAAGAGCATGCATCGGAAGGCTGCCGCAGGCTGGTGATCGGCCTGAACGGGCATGTGAATTACGGGCTGGGACTGCAGGCTTCCCATCATAATGAAAAAAACTCCTTTTCTTCGCCGGGTAATCCCTCCTATTATAATAAGTATTTCCGCGGCCTTGCGTGTGAAGAGGTCTACCTGGATTCCTATTACACGCACGCCATAGAGGGGCGGCTGGACCGCTTTGCGGCGATCATTAACAAACTGAACAATAAATATACGTTCCGCGCTTTCCGCAGAAAACAGTTTGCGGAGGATGCGCGGATCTATACGGATCTGAACAACGCCTGTTTTACGGAGCATAAGTATTACTACGCCAGGGATGTGATAGACGATATGGAAATGCTCAGGGAACTCTTTCTTTTTATGAAAGAGGATTCCATCATCTATGCTTTTGACGGGGAGAAGCCGGTGGGCTTTATCATGTGGTATCCGGATTTTAATGAACTGGCGGAGCGCGGTACGGCTTTTGGCGCAAAGCATTATTTCCGCAATCTGTTACAGGGCAAAAAGATACGCACGGCAAAGGTGATGGAGTACGGTGTCCTGAAGGAATACCGGGGGAGCGGGCTGCCGATGGCGTTGATGGCACAGGCAATGGAACGCATAAAAAAATACGGCTGCGACCGCGTGGAGACTTCCTGGATCCTGCGGGACAATGTGGATTCCAACAGTTTCTGCAAGGCGGTATGCGACAGCCTGTACAAGGAATATGTTGTATTTGAGAAAACTTTGTAATGGTTCAGAACCCGGGGGCTGAACAGTTACGAAACTTTTTGATGAAGATGGCAGGGAAGACATACACAGATAAGGGTAAAGATACGGAAACGGAAGAGCCGCGGATCAGGTATGCGGGTGAGGATGTGGAAGAGGTCTTCCGCATCATGGAAGACAGTCCGTTATGGCCGGCATTGCAGGAGGCAGGCATCGGCCGTTTTCCCTTTACCCGGCGTCAGTTATTGCTTCTGCGCGGCGCCAATCCCCTGCCGCAGCGTTATCACTATATCGAGCAGGGAAAGCGCTTTGCTTTTTTTACGGTTTATGATAACCGCATGGATCTGCTGACTTTTGGAAAAGCGCACTGGTATATGGACCTGCAGACGATCGCGTATCCCTGCTCTTTCAGCGGCGGCGGATATGTGACAAATGATGTGGAATGGATGCTTGGCTGTATCAAAAGGCTCAGAGGCTGTAAACTGGTGCTGAACATACCGGAATACAGGAAGGTGCGCGGGATGGCAGTGGGAGAAACGCTGCCCACCTGCCGGCTGTATCTGCGGCCGGAGCATACTTCTTTGGAGGCTTATCTGCGGTCGCTGCGCAGCCCTTACCGGCGGCGGATGCGCCTGGCGCTGCGGCGCTGCGGCGGGGTGCGCATGGAACGGCAGCAGGCCGGGCAGGAGGATCTGCACCCGCTGTATCTGCAGACCTTTGCGCGCTCGGCATATCCGCTGGAAAGGCTGGAGCGTTCCTTTTTTGAGGAAGCGGAGGGAGAGCGGCTGGTCTTTTTCTGGCAGGATATGACTGTAGGTTTTGTCTTGCTGGAACAGATGGAAGAGGAACTGGTCTTTCTGCTCTGCGGGATGGAATATGCGCCGAAAGGCTCCGGGGATGATGCTTTCAGAGAGGAGATAGTGGCCGGAGAAAGTACCTGTGCTGCAAAGATGCCTTTTCGGAATGCGGATCTGTATTACTTCATGCTGCTGCAGATCGTGGACTATGCCATCTGCCATCACTGCAAAAGCATCGATTTCGGACAGACCTCGGAAAAAACGAAACTGAAATTTGGCGCCGTGCCGGAGAAACGCTATTTTTACGCGCACCACAGCAATCCCTTTCTGAACCTGACTGCTATACTGGGAAGGCATATCCTGGAATACAGATATGCGTTTCCGGAATATCATGTATATAAAAAGGAATGAAGTTGCAAAATTTGGGGACCGCAAGCACACCCGTGCGGTGTTCTGAATAGTTACGAGGATGATACATAATATGAGAGTTTTGCTGTTCCGTCCAAAACCGGATAAAGAGACCATCGGCCTGCAGAATGTGATGATCTGCGAGCCATTGGAACTGGAATATATCGCTTCCAATGTTGAGGCGCAGGGACATCATTGCCGCATCGTCGATATGATCCTCGAAAAAGAGAGCGTGGCGTATTTTGTGCGGAAATACCGCCCGCATGTGGTGGGGATCACGGGTTACATTTCCCATGTCAATATCATGAAGGGATACGCGGCACAGGCCAAGCGGGTGGACCGCAGGATCCGCACTATCATCGGCGGCGTGCATGCGGAGGTGAATCCGCAGGATTTTGTGTCGCCGGATGTGGATTACATCATCCGCGCCAATGGCCTGCGTACCTTTATGCAGATCCTGGACGGCATCGGGGAGGCGCTGCAAAAGCAGCGGGAAAATGCCGGGCTGCAATCCACCGTCGGATCGCGCACCTGCTGCGCGACTACGGCCCAAAACGCCGGGCAGTCCGTTTCACTGATCGCGGCGGAAAAAGAGATCATTTCACGCATTCCCGGTGTATACGGGGCGGATAAGCCGGCGCCGAAAAAGGAACTTTCGTTTTCCTATCGCTATCCGGACCGGGAAAAAGTCAAAAAATACAGGGCGCATTATTATTACATGTTCCACCGTAACTGCACGCTGATCAAGACGTCTTTCGGCTGCCCGTACAACTGCAAGTTCTGTTTCTGCAGACAGGTGATGGATGACCAGTATTTTGCCAGGAGCCTGGAAGATATCGTGGAGGAACTATCGCAGATCAAAGAGACAGAGATCTACATCGTGGATGATGACTTTCTGGTGGGGCGGCAGCGCATGCTGGATTTCTGTGACCTGCTGGAACAACGACAGATCCACAAGAAATACCTGATCTATGGGAGAGCGGACTTTATCGCGGCGAATGAAGATGTGATCCGGCGCATGAAGCAGGTGGGGCTCCGGGCCGTGATCGTAGGGTTGGAATCCTGCGACAGCAGGCAGCTTGACGATTACAACAAACGGACCAATGTGCAGATCAATGAAAAAGCCGTGGGCATTTTGAAAAAATATGATGTGGAATGCTACGGCACCTTTATCCTGGGGCTGGACTGGACCTGGGCGGATTTTTACGCGCTGTACCGCTGGATCAAAAAACTGGGTCTGGTATTTGTGAACCTGCAGCCCTTAACGCCGCTGCGGGGTACGGATATCTATGAAAAGTACCGGCCGCGCTTTATCGTGCGGGAGGATGAATATGAAAAATGGGACCTGGCGCATCTGGTGGTGCGGCCGGAAAAGATCAGCGTGCGGCGTTATTACTGGTACACCATGGTGCTGTACTATCTGATCACGGCCAATCCCGTGAGCGCCTGGTACATGGTGAAGAAATACGGACTTCACGATACGCTGAAATTAAGCTGGGGGGCGCTGAAGGTGAACAACCAGTATTGGAAGAAACTGATAGAGGGATGTAACTATTCAGAAGGTACCGCGAGGGCTCCCGAAGCGTAGCGTAGGATGCCCGAGTTTAACGGCATTTCCGCCATCGAGCGAAGCGAGATTATGCATGGCGGAAATGCGTAACTGTCAGAACCCAGGGGGTTCTGA
>JAFUUX010000041.1 GCA_017471325.1 Lachnospiraceae bacterium
AGGCCAGCGAAGCAAAGAAAAAGGCATCTGTTCCGGTGCAGGATTTTTCAAAGAGCGTGGCGGGCACGTCCCTGGAGAGCGGTATGCACAAGGTAGTCATCATCACCAAACTCTCAAGGTACGACAAGATCAAGCGGGCATTGAACACCCTGGGTGTGACGGGGATCACGGTAACACAGGTGACCGGCTGCGGCATAGAGAAAGGTGCCGGGCAGATGTACCGTGGTGTGGAAATGGATATGACGCTTCTGCCAAAGATCAAACTGGAGGTCGTGGTCAGCAAGATCCCTGTGGACAGCGTGATCGAAACAGCGAAGAAAACACTGTATACGGGCAAGATCGGGGATGGCAAGATCTTTGTTTACCCGGTCAGCAGAGTCGTGAAGATCCGTACCGGAGAGGAAGATTTTGCGGCATTGCAGGATGTGGAATAAAAAAATAAATTTCCCCCTTGACAGAGAAGAAGACCATAGGTATAATGCGTAAAAGAAAGACAAAGGCGTCTTGGAGAATATCCAAGGCGCCTTTTCTTTATACGCGCGCGAACAAACTCAGAACTTCTGGTATAGGGCCGGTTTAGGGGGAAGGGGATCAGGAGGTATCATATGTGCTCCATTTTAGGGTACTGTGGAAAAAAAGAAAATGTGGAAGACATCAGAGCTGCATTGGAGAAAACGGCTTCCCGCGGTCCGGATGCGGAAAGGATCCTGTCTGTAGGAAAAGGATATCTGGCTTTTAACCGGCTCTCGATCATGGGTATTACGAAGAAGGGTATGCAGCCGTTCGTGCTTGCCGGAAGAAAGACGCTGGAATACGCGCGGGAGGATGCGGAAACTGTTTTTGCGTTTCCGGAGGAAGGCGATACAGCGCTGGTATGCAATGGTGAGATATACGGTTTCAGGCATCTGAAAGAAGAACTGGCCGGGAAAGGATATTCGTTCATCAGTGATTCGGACTGCGAGATACTGACAGCGCTTTACCGGGAATACGGTACCGGAATGTTTAGGATGCTGGACGCAGAGTTTGCGCTGGTTTTGTATGACCGGAAAACAGAATCTTTTATCGCAGCCAGGGATCCGATCGGGATCCGGCCATTGTATTACGGCGTGGATGCGGATGGCAGTTATGTATTTGCGTCGGAACCGAAAAACCTGGCCGGTCTGGTACAGAGGATCATGCCGTTTCCGCCGGGACATTATTTTAAGGACGGCAGCTTTGTAAAGTACCGGGATCTCTCGGAGGTGGCAGCGTACAGCACGGATGATGAAGAAACCATTTATACCCGGATACATGATCTGCTGATCAGTGGTGTGAAGAAACGGCTGGATTCCGATACACCGGTAGGCTTCCTGCTTTCGGGCGGTCTGGATTCTTCGCTGGTATGCGGTATCGCGGCAAAACTTTCCGGGAAGCCGTTAAAGACCTGGGCCATCGGTATGGACAAGGATGCCATTGATCTGAAATATGCCAGGATGGTAGCGGATCATATTCATTCGGAACACCATGAGGTGATCATCACAAAAGAGGATGTCCTTGGCGCATTGGAGCGTGTGATCCAAACGCTCGGCACCTATGACATTACTACGATCCGTGCTTCCATCGGCATGTATCTGGTATGTAAAGCCATACATGAGCAGTCGGATGTGCGGGTGATCCTGACCGGTGAGATCTCGGATGAGATCTTCGGGTATAAATATACGGACTTCGCACCGTCGGCAGCGGCATTTCAGGAAGAAGCGCAGAAGCGGATCCGTGAGATCCATATGTATGACGTACTGCGGGCCGACCGCTGCATCAGCGTCAATTCGTTAGAAGCAAGAGTACCTTTCGGGGACCTGGATTTTGTGGAATACTGCATGGCCATCGACCCGGAGAAAAAGAGAAATCATTACGGAAAAGGAAAGTATCTTCTGCGCAAAGCGTTTGAAAAAGATGCGCTGATCCCGGAGACGATCCTTTGGCGGGAGAAGGCAGCATTTTCCGATGCGGTGGGACATTCCATGAAGGATGATCTGACGGAGTATGCGCAGCAGGCATATACGGATGCGGAGTATGCGGCAGGCGTTGCTCGATACAGTCACGCAAAACCATTTACAAAGGAGTCGCTGCTGTATCGTGATATTTTTGAAAAATATTATCCGGGACAGTCCGCGATGGTGACGGATTTCTGGATGCCAAACCGGGAGTGGGAGGGCTGCAATGTGAACGATCCGTCAGCAAGAGTGCTTTCCAACTACGGAGACAGCGGTAAATAAAAAAGAACAGGCCAGATAAAAGCAAAGACAAAGGCGTCTTGGAGTGATATTCCGAGACGCCTTTTCTGTAATAAAGTTCCCGCTTCTGCAGGGCGGGAGAGCAGGCATGAGGAACTTATCAAAACGATCATGAGAGGAGAAACGAATATGGAAAAACAAAATGTACCTGAAATCTTTGGCTCGCTGGTATTTGATGACCGTGTGATGCGCTCAAGGCTGTCGGATAAGGTGTATCAGTCCCTTCGCAGGACGATCGATGAAAACGCGGAACTGGATGAGGACATCGCGGAGGCCGTTGCTTCCGAAATGAGAAACTGGGCACTGGAGCACGGCGCAACGCATTATACGCACTGGTTTCAGCCGCTGACCGGCATTACTGCGGAAAAACACGACAGTTTCATTTCACCGTCCCCGGACGGAGGCGTCATCATGGAGTTTGCGGGGAAAGAACTGATCAAAGGCGAGCCGGACGCGTCATCCTTCCCTTCCGGCGGCCTGCGGGCAACGTTTGAAGCCAGGGGGTATACGGCATGGGATCCGACTTCCTATGCGTTTATCAAAGATCATACACTTTGCATCCCTACAGCATTCTGCTCTTATTCGGGGGATGCGCTGGATAAAAAGACACCGCTGCTGCGTTCCATGCAGGCGCTGAACCGCCAGGCAAAGCGGATACTGAAACTGTTTGGCCACGAGGTCAAAAATGTACGTACCAGCGTGGGACCGGAGCAGGAATATTTCCTGATCGACAGGGAGATGTTTGAAAAGCGTCCGGATCTGGTGTATACCGGCAGGACGCTGTTCGGTGCGATGCCGCCCAAAGGACAGGAACTGGATGATCATTATTTTGGCGTCATCAAGCCCAGGGTGATCGCGTTTATGGAAGAACTCAATACGGAACTTTGGAAACTGGGCATACTTGCCAAAACGGAGCATAACGAGGTGGCACCGGCACAGCATGAACTGGCACCGATCTTTTCAACGACCAATGTGGCAACAGACAATAACCAGCTGACGATGGAGATCATGCAGAAAGTAGCGAGACGGCACGGGCTGGTATGCCTGCTGCACGAAAAGCCCTTTGCAGGCGTAAATGGTTCCGGCAAGCACAACAACTGGTCCATGGCAACCGATACAGGCGTCAACCTGCTCTCACCAGGGGATACGCCGTATGAAAATGCACAGTTTTTGCTGTTTCTCTGCGCCGTGATCCAGGCAGTGGATGATTATCAGGATCTGCTGCGTCTTTCCGTAGCGACGGCCGGAAACGATCACCGCCTGGGGGCAAATGAAGCACCGCCTGCGATCATCTCGGTATTTTTGGGAGATGAATTGAGTGCGATACTGGATGCGATCAAAAACGATACACCTTATCAGGGGAAAGAAAAGTCCGTCATGAAACTGGGCGTGGATTCCCTGCCGAAGTTTTCCGTGGACTCTACAGACAGGAACCGTACCTCGCCGTTTGCTTTTACCGGAAACAAGTTTGAATTCCGTTCCCTTGGTTCTTCAAACAGCATTGCCTGCTGCAACATCATGTTAAATGCAGCAGTGGCAGAGAGCCTGAAACAGTTTGCCGATAAACTGGAAGGGGCTGCGGATTTTGAAAGCGCACTGCATGCGCTGATCCGGGAGACCATACAAAAGCATGAACGGATACTGTTTAACGGAAACGGATACGGGGAAGCCTGGGTGGAAGAGGCAGTGCAGGTGCGCGGCCTGTCCAATTTAAAGACAACAGCGGATGCTATGCCGCATCTGCTGGATCAGAAGAATATGGAAATGCTGATGGCGCATAAAGTATTTACGGAGGCGGAACTGCATTCCAGATGCGAGATCATGCTGGAGAACTACTGCAAGACGGTGAATATCGAAGGACATACCATGGTGGACATGGTAAGGAAGAGTTACCTGCCGGCGATCGAGGGGTATCTGTACAGTCTGGCAAAAGCAGCATCTTTGATGAGATCGGTAAGCGGCAATGTGAGATGCAATTATGAGATCAGTACGATGGAGCGGCTTTCGGAACTGACGGATATCATCCTGGAGAAAGTGGAATGCCTGGAAGATGCACTGGAGGCGCTGAAGCACAGCGGTGATATCATTGCCACATCTGCCGCGGTCCGGGATGAGGTGCTGCCGAAGATGGAGGAACTCAGAAAATACGTGGATGAAGCAGAGATGCTCTCGCCGGAAAGCTGCTGGCCTTTCCCGAGTTACGGAAAACTGCTGTTTTCGGTATATTGACAGACGAAAAAAAGACTGATAGACGGAAAAGAAGATGGATAAGTTACACGAAGAATGTGGTGTATTTGGGATCTGGGCAGAGGCAGGGACACCGGTGGCCGCGGATATATATAACGGTCTGGTGGCCCTGCAGCACCGGGGACAGGAATCCGCCGGCATATCCGTTTGCGACACTTCCGGGCCAAAGGGAAATCTGCTGACAAGGAAGGGCATGGGTCTGGTCAGTGAAGTGTTTACACGGGCGGAACTTGCGAAACTGCAGGGGAATATCGGCATAGGGCATGTGCGCTATTCCACGACCGGCGGCAGCATCCCGGAAAATGCCCAGCCCATAGCCATGAAATATGTAAAGGGGACATTGGCGCTGGTACACAACGGAAATATCATCAATGCCGGTGCACTGAAAGAAGCGCAGCTGCTGCGCGGGCAGGCGCATTTTACCACAACGGATTCGGAAGCCATCGCGTATGAGATCATTACCAGACGTCTTGGTACAGCCTCCATCGAGGAGGCGGTGCTGCAGGCAGCGGCACAACTGCGCGGCGGTTATGCCTGTATCGTGATGAGTCCGAGAAAACTGGTAGGCATCCGTGATCCGTTCGGACTGAAACCGTTAGTGCTGGGAGAGCGGGGCGGTGCCTGTATTCTGGCTTCTGAGAGCGCTGCGGTCGAGGCGGTCGGAGGGCGGGTGATCCGTGATGTATGCCCGGGGGAATGTATCGTCATCTCGTCCCGGGGCATGCATAGCATCCGGATGCCGGAGGAAATGAGGCATGCGCACTGTATTTTTGAGTATATCTATTTTGCCAGAAACGATTCCGTGATGGACGGGATACCGATCCATGAGGCAAGATTCAGAGCCGGCAGGGCGCTGGCGAGGGCTTTTTCGGTGGAAGCGGATCTGGTGGCGGGGGTGCCGGATTCCGGGCTGATCGCGGCAGAGGGATATGCGGAGGAGTCGAAGATCCCTTTTATGCTGGCATTTCATAAAAACAGTTATATTGGCCGGAGTTTCATAAAGCCTACGGATGAGGAGCGCAGGTCTGCGGTGCATCATAAACTGAGCGTTTTAAAAAGCGTGGTCAGGGGAAAACGCATCGTGCTGGTGGATGATTCCATCGTCCGGGGGACAACGATGCGGCAGATCATTGAGATGCTGCGGGAGGCAGGAGCAGCGCAAGTCCATGTGCGGATCAGTTCGCCGCCGTTTCGCTATCCCTGTTTTTACGGGACGGATGTGCCAAACAGCAGGCAGCTGATCGCAACGCAGCATTCGGATGAGGAGATCTGCCGCAGCATAGGTGCAGATTCTCTGGCATATTTACAGATAGCGGATTTCAAGACCATGGTGGGAGAACTGCCGCTATGTGCAGCATGTTTTGACGGAAACTATCCGGTAGAATGAGAAAGAGATGGGAGGAAGAGATATGAATGAGCAGATAATGCAGTCCGGACTCTATGATGCTTCTTTTGAACATGACAACTGTGGTATCGGTGCGGTGATCGATACACAGGGCAGGAAGAGCCATCAGCTGGTGTGTGATGCGCTCTCAATCGTAGAGAACCTGGAGCACAGGGCAGGAAAGGATGCAGACGGAAAGACCGGGGACGGTGTGGGGATCATCACCCAGATCCCGCACGTTTTTTTTGTGAAAAAATTAAAAGGCATGGGTGTGGAACTGCCAAAGGAGAGGCAGTATGGTGTAGGCATGTTTTTCTTCCCGGCGCAGGAGCTGCAGATGCGGCAGGCCAGATCCATGTTTGAGATCATCTGCCGCAAGGAGGGGCTGAAGATCCTTGCGTGGAGGGCGGTGGAATCCAATCCCGAAGTGCTTGGGATGAAAGCAAGGGAGTGTATGCCGGCGATATACCAGGCATTCATTGAACGGCCGGAGGGGCTGCAGGCGGATGTGGATTTTGACAGGCTTCTATATATCGTGCGCAGGGAGTTTGAGCAGAGTAATGTCAATGCCTATGTACCGTCTTTGTCCTGCCGCACCATCGTATATAAAGGGATGTTCCTGGTAGGACAGCTGCGCACTTTCTTTGCGGATCTGACCGATCCGGACTATGCATCCGCGATCGCCATGGTACATTCCCGTTTTTCCACCAATACGATGCCCAGCTGGAACCGGGCGCATCCCAACCGGATGATGGTGCACAACGGCGAGATCAACACGATCAAAGGAAACGTGGATAAGATGCTGGCACGGGAAGAAACGATGCACACGAAGTATTTTTCAGAAGAGGATATGGGAAGAGTGCTGCCGGTGATCTCACAGAGCGGTTCGGATTCCGCAATGCTGGACAATACCCTGGAATTTCTGGCAATGAGCGGTATGCCGCTGCCGCTGGCAGCGATGATCCTGATCCCGGAACCCTGGGCGCACAATGAAACGCTTTCCCAGGAAGAGAGGGATTTTTATCAGTATTACGCGACCATGATGGAGCCATGGGATGGTCCGGCATCCATCTTATTTACGGATGGGGATGTGGTAGGCGCGATCCTGGACCGGAACGGCCTGCGCCCGTCCAGGTATTATGTGCTGGATGACGGCCGGCTGATCCTTTCTTCAGAGGTGGGTGTTCTGGAAGTGGAAGAGAGCCACATCGTAAAGAAGGAAAGGCTGCATCCGGGGAAGATACTGCTGGTGGATACCAAAGAACAGCGGATCATCTCAGATGAGGAACTGAAGGAGAAGTATGCAAAGGCACGTCCGTTTGGGGAATGGCTGGACCAGCATCTGCTGCGGCTGGCCGATCTGAAGATACCGAACAAAAAAGTACCGGCGCTGGGCGCAGAGTACCGGAAACGTCTGCAGAAGGCTTTTGGGTATTCCTGGGAAAACTATCGCGAGGGGATCCGCAGCATGGCGTTAAACGGTACGGAGCAGATCGGCTCTATGGGTGTGGATACCCCGCTGGCGGTGCTTTCCAAACGCTATCAGCCATTGTTTTATTATTTCAAACAGCTCTTTGCGCAGGTGACAAATCCACCCATCGATGCGCAGCGGGAGGAGATCGTTACCTCGCGTACCGTATATCTGGGAACAAACGGTAATCTTTTGGAGGAACGGCCGGAAAACTGTCATGTCCTGAAGATCGAAAATCCGATCCTGACAGATCTGGATCTGCTGAAGATCGAGAATTTAGACAGGGAAGGCTTCCGGGTGGCAAAGGTATCCACTTTATTTTACAAAGGCGCCCCTATGAAAAGGGTGCTGCATCACCTGTTCGTGGAGGTAGACAGGGCATACCGCCAGGGGACCAATATCCTGATCCTTTCAGACCGCGGCGTGGATGAAAACCATGTGGCGCTGCCATCGCTGCTGGCCGTGGCGGCAGTACATAAACATCTGGTGGATACCAGGAAGTGCACGGCGATGTCCCTGATCCTGGAATCCGGGGAGCCGCGGGAGGTACATCATTTTGCCACGCTTCTGGGATATGGCGCTTCTGCCGTAAATCCGTATCTGGCGCATGCCACGATCGCGGAACTGACGGAGGAGGAACTTCTGGATAAGGATTATTATGCTGCCGTGGAGGACTATGACAAGGCGGTCCTTTTCGGGATCGTAAAGATCGCATCAAAGATGGGGATCTCGACCATACAGTCCTATCAGGGCAGTAAGATCTTTGAGGCTGTCGGTATTTCCAAAGAGGTGATCCGTGACTATTTTACAGGAACGGTCAGCCGCGTGGGCGGCATTACGCTTGACGCGATCGGGGAAGCGGTGGATGCGCAGCACAGCCTGGCCTTTGATCCGTTGGGACTGGTGGTCGATCTGGAACTGACTGCCGATGGACGTCACAAAGCCAGGAGCCAGGGGGAAAACCACAGGTATAACCCGCGCACGATCCATATGCTGCAGAGTGCGGCACGGGAAGGAAATTATGAAAAATTTAAAGAATATACACAGATGGTGAATGACGAAAACACCGGGTATCTGCGCAGCCTGATGGAGTTTGTATATCCGGAAACGGGGATCGATCTTTCGGAGGTAGAGCCGGAGGAGCAGATCGTAAAAAGGTTTAAGACCGGTGCCATGTCCTATGGCTCGATCTCGGAAGAAGCGCACCGTACCCTGGCGATCGCGATGAACCATCTGCATGGCAAATCCAACAGCGGAGAGGGCGGCGAGAGCGAGGAAAGGATCCTTTCGGCAGGAACGGAACACGATGAGAGTTCGGCGATCAAACAGGTGGCCAGCGGACGCTTCGGTGTGACCAGCCGCTATCTGGTGAGCGCAAAAGAGATTCAGATCAAAATGGCGCAGGGGGCAAAGCCGGGCGAAGGCGGGCATCTGCCGGGAAAGAAAGTGTATCCCTGGATCGCAAAGACCAGGCATTCCACCCCCGGGGTGAGCCTGATCTCACCGCCGCCGCATCATGACATATATTCCATAGAGGATCTGGCACAGCTGATCTATGACCTGAAGAATGCAAATAAAGATGCCCGCATCTCTGTGAAACTGGTATCGGAGGCAGGCGTAGGCACGGTGGCAGCCGGTGTGGCAAAAGCAGGCGCCGGGGTGATCCTGATCTCAGGCTATGACGGCGGAACCGGTGCGGCGCCATTGTCTTCGATCCACAATGCGGGACTGCCCTGGGAGCTGGGACTGGCGGAAACCCATCAGACACTGGTGGCAAACGGGCTGCGCAACAGAGTGGTGATCGAAACAGACGGCAAACTGATGAGCGGGAGGGATGTGGCGATCGCGGCGATCCTGGGCGCAGAAGAATTCGGGTTTGCCACGGCACCCTTGATCACACTGGGCTGCGTGATGATGCGCGCCTGCCAGTCGGATACCTGCCCTATGGGGGTGGCTACGCAGAATCCAAAACTGCGGGCGAGATTTGCCGGAAAAGCGGAATATGTGGAAAATTTTATGCATTTCATCGCAAGGGAACTGCGGGAGATCATGGCACGGCTGGGTGTGCGCAGTGTTGATGAACTGGTGGGAAGGACGGATCTGCTAAAAGCGCGCAATGAGCCGGAAGCAAAAGCAGCAGGACTGGACCTGTCCGGCATATTACTGGATATGTCGAAAGTGGATCGCAAAGAGTCTGTTTTCCGGCCGGAACATGCATTTGATTTTTGCCTGGAGAAGACAAAAGATGAAGAGGTACTGCTGAAGGCAGGAGAGATCGAACAGGCGATCCGCTCGGGAGACAAGGCAGAACTTTCCTTAAAGGTCAGGAATACAGATCGCACTTTTGGCACGCTGCTGGGCGCGCGGATTACAAAAGCGCATCCGCAGGGGCTGGCAGAGGATACGATCGTTATAAACGCCGCGGGCGCAGGCGGGCAGAGTTTTGGTGCTTTCATTCCCAGAGGACTTACCATACGGCTGTGTGGCGACAGCAATGATTATTTTGGAAAAGGCTTATCCGGCGGCAAACTGGTCATACGGGCGCCGAAGAGCGCCGCATATGATGTTTCAAAAAATATCATCATCGGAAATGTGGCACTATATGGTGCGACTTCCGGGGAGGCCTATATCGGCGGCATGGCAGGAGAACGCTTTGCGATACGGAATTCCGGGGCGGTATGCGTAGTGGAAGGCGTGGGAGAGCATGGCTGTGAATATATGACAGGCGGCTGCGTGGTCGTGCTCGGAAGCGTAGGGAAGAATTTTGCCGCAGGCATGAGCGGCGGCGTGGCCTATGTCCTGGATGAGGAAAATCATTTATACCGCAATCTGAATAAACAGCTGGTACATATGGAGAATGTGGAGAATAAACCGGATCGGACAGAACTAAAGCGGCTGATCACCGAGCATGTGCGTCAGACAGGCTCGCCGAAAGGCCGGGAAATACTGGAGCAGTTTGAGGCATATGTATCCAGGTTTAAAAAGATCATACCGGCAGATTATAAGGAGATCCTGCGGCTGATCGCGGAGAGCGAGGAGCAGGGCGCAGATCCGGAAACGGCAAAGATCGAGGCATTCAAGGCATTTGTGGGAGGTGTTAAGTAATGGGAAAGGAAAGAGGTTTTTTGGAATATGACAGGCTGGATGGACCGGTGCGTGCGCCGGAAGAGCGGATACGTGATTTCATGGAATTTCACAAGCCGCTTCCGGTGGAGGCACAGCGTAAGCAGGCGGCCAGATGTATGGACTGCGGTGTGCCCTTCTGTCAGAATGGCAGCATGATCGCCGGGATGGCATCGGGCTGTCCCCTGCATAATCTGGTGCCGGAGATCAATGATCTGGTATACCGGGGCAGAATGGAGGAGGCATACCGCAGGCTGTCTGTAACGCACAGTTTTCCTGAATTTACCAGCCGTGTGTGCCCGGCACTCTGTGAGGCAGCCTGTACCTGCGGCCTGCAGGGGGAGCCGGTATCCACGAAGGAAAATGAACGTGCCGTGATCGAGTATGCTTATGCGCATGATCTGGTGGAAGAACCTGTTCCGGCAGTGCGTACAGGCAAGAAAGTAGCAGTGATCGGCAGCGGTCCGTCGGGGCTGGCAGCCGCGCAGCTGCTGTGCCGCAGGGGGCATGAGGTCACGGTGTATGAGCGCAGGGACCGGGTCGGCGGACTGCTCAGGTATGGTATTCCGAATATGAAACTGGATAAGCGGCTGATCGATCGGAGGGTGCGGCTGATGGAGCAGGCGGGAGTACGCTTTGTGGTGAATGCGGATGTAGGGAGGGACATATCTGCGGAGGAACTGAAAAAAGAATATGACGGCATCATCCTGGCCTGCGGGGCATCGAATCCGAGAGATATCTCTGTACCGGGAAGGGATGCAAAAGGAATCTTTTTCGCAGTGGATTTTCTGGGACGTGTCACCAGGGCGCTGTTGGACAGTGATTTTCAGAAAGCACCCGTGGAACTTGCCAAAGGAAAAGACGTGATCGTGATCGGCGGCGGGGATACCGGAAATGACTGTGTAGGGACCTGTATCCGCCTGGGGGCGAGATCCGTTACGCAGCTGGAGATGATGCCAAAGCCGCCGGAGAAGCGGCTGCCATCCAATCCCTGGCCGGAATGGCCCAGGATCCTGAAGACGGATTACGGACAGGAGGAGGCGATTAGCAGATTTGGCGCGGATCCCAGAGTATACCAGACAACGGTAAAGGAATTTATCAAAGATGCAAAGGGGAATCTGAAGGGCGCTGTTTTGGTGGCACTGGAGCCGAAACAGGATGCAAAGACCGGTAGGATGATGATGTCACAGGTAGAAGGAACAGAGCGTAAAGTGAATGCACAGCTGGTGCTGATCGCAGCAGGCTTTCTGGGGAGCGAGTCCTATGTAACACAGGCATTTCAGGTAGAGACAGACGCGCGTACCAATGTAAAAACGGCATGGGGGCAGCATGCGTCTTCGCAGAAAGGGATCTATACGGCCGGAGATATGCACAGGGGACAATCACTGGTGGTATGGGCCATTTCCGAGGGCAGGAGTGCCGCAAAGGAACTGGACAGGGATCTGATGGGATATACCAATCTGTGAGAACTGCAAAGCAGAAGACTTGTAAGGCAGAGGATGAGCGTATGGCAAAGTACATTTTTGTAACCGGGGGCGTGGTTTCCGGTCTGGGAAAAGGGATCACGGCAGCGTCTTTAGGACGGCTGCTAAAAGCCAGGGGGCTTAAGGTGGTGGCCCAGAAACTGGATCCCTATATCAATATCGATCCGGGAACCATGAGCCCATATCAGCATGGGGAAGTCTATGTGACGGAGGATGGCGCGGAAACCGATCTGGATCTGGGGCATTATGAGCGTTTTATTGATGAGGATCTGACGAAGTATTCCAATCTGACATCGGGAAAGGTGTATTGGGAGGTTCTTAATAAAGAGCGCCGCGGCGAATACTTAGGATCTACGGTACAGGTGATTCCGCATATCACGAATGAGATCAAAGCCTTTGTATACCGTGCGGGGAATGAGAGCGGCGCAGATGTGGTGATCACGGAGATCGGCGGGACGATCGGAGATATCGAATCCCAGCCTTTTTTGGAGGCAGTGCGCCAGATCTCTTTGGAGATCGGCAGAAGAAACAGCCTCTTTATCCATGTGACGCTGGTACCCTATCTGCATGGCTCGGAGGAGCATAAATCAAAGCCGACGCAGCATTCGGTCAAGGAACTGCAGGGGATGGGGATCGCGCCGGATATCATCGTGCTTCGCTGTGATGAGCCGCTGGAAAAAGGCATTTTTCAAAAGATTTCCATGTTCTGTAATGTCAAGGAGGACTGTGTCATAGAAAACAGGACGCTGGGAAATCTGTACGAGGCGCCTTTAATGCTTGAAAGATCCGGCTTTTCCGGGATCGTCTGCCGTGAACTGGGATTGCAGACGGCAGAACCGGAACTGGAGGAATGGAATATGCTGGCAGAGTGCATTGCAAGACTGGATGCTGGAGTTACCATTGCCCTGGTCGGAAAATACGTGCAATTGCACGATGCTTATCTTTCCGTGGCGGAGGCATTGGCGCACGCCGGTTTTGCATGGAATGCGCATGTGCATATCCGCTGGATCGATTCGGAAGAACTGACAGAGGCGAATATCGGCAGCAGCCTGGCAGGGGTGTCAGGCATCATCGTGCCGGGAGGCTTTGGGGACCGGGGGATCGAAGGGATGATACTGGCAGCGCAGTATGCCAGAGAAAATGCCGTCCCCTATTTTGGCATCTGCCTGGGGATGCAGATCGCCGTGATCGAGTATGCCAGAAACTGCGCAGGGATCGCGGATGCCTGCTCGGGAGAGTTTCAGGAGGCTTCAGAACATAAAGTGATCGATTTCATGCCGGGGCAATCGGAAGCGGTGGATAAAGGCGGCACGCTGCGCCTGGGCGCTTATCCCTGCAGGGTCACGAAAGGAACGCTGATGGAGAGGTGCTATGGCGTACAGGAGATCAGCGAGCGCCACAGGCATCGTTATGAATTCAATAATGCTTACCGTGATGTGCTGACAAAAGCGGGACTGGTCATTTCCGGGCTGTCCCCGGATGGCAGGCTGGTGGAAACCGTGGAACTTGCTACGCATCCGTTTTATCTGGGGGTACAGTTTCATCCGGAGTTTAAATCCAGGCCGAACCGCCCGCATCCTGTGTTTAAGGAATTTATACATGCAGCATTACAGCAGGCAAAAACAAGGGGAGGGGAATCATGAAATACGATAGGAAACTGATCCTGGAGGATGGAAGTACGTTTTACGGGTATGGTTTCGGGAGCAGAAAAGAGGCAGTCTGCGAAGTGGTATTCAATACTTCGATGACCGGTTATCAGGAGATTTTATCGGATCCGTCTTATACCGGCCAGGCAGTGGTGATGTCCTATCCGCTCATCGGCAACTACGGTGTGGCGGGAGAGGATTACGAAAGCCGCCTGATTGCCCCTTCTGCTTTGCTTGTGAGGGATATCAATGAAAATCCGTCAAATTTCAGGAGCATACGGACGCTGCCGGAGCTCATGGAGGAGGAGGACATACCCGGGATATACGGCATGGATACCAGAAAACTGGTGCGGCGGATCCGTGATCATGGAACCATGCGGGGGATCGTTACGGATGCGGGCGTACCTGAAGCAGAGGGTGTGCAGAGAATACAGGATACACCGCTGCGAAAAGATGCCGTGGCCAGGGTGAGCACCAAAAAGAAATGGTACAGCAGGACATCCAATCCGGCCTGTCATGTAGTGGCGATCGACTGCGGTATGAAAGCAAATATCGTGCGCATGCTGAATCAGAACAAATGCAATGTAACGATCGTGCCATACCATACGGAGGCGGAGGAGATCCTGGAACTTACGCCGGACGGGGTATTCATATCAAACGGACCGGGAGATCCGATGGATGTTCCGGAAGTGATCCGGACATTACGGGGGCTGCATGGGCAGGTACCCGTTTTTGGCATTTGTCTGGGGCATCAGCTGATCGCTCTTTCCTACGGTGCTTCTACTTACAAACTGAAATTTGGCCACAGGGGAGGAAATCATCCGGTAGAGGATGTGAGGACGAAAAAGATCACCATGACGAGCCAGAACCACAGTTATGCCGTCAGGGAGGAGAGTCTGGCGGGGACCGGCCTTGCGGTCACGCACAAAAATCTGCTGGACGGCACCGTGGAAGGGGTATGCTGTGAGAAAGACGCGGTCTTTTCGGTACAGTTTCATCCGGAGAGTGCACCCGGTCCGATGGACAGTACGGAACTGTTTGCGGAATTTGTCAGAAAGATGCACGATTGGAAAATCCAAAAACAGCAAAAGGACAGTTTTGAGGGATAGATCCTGCAGCGCACTGACAGACGATGCAGAAGACGAAAAGAGAGAGGTAGGAAAGAAGATGCCAAAGAGAACGGATCTGAAAAAAATACTGGTGATAGGTTCCGGACCGATCGTGATCGGCCAGGCGGCAGAGTTTGATTATGCAGGTACGCAGGCCTGCCTTGCGCTGAAGGAGGAAGGCTATGAAGTGGTCCTGGCAAATTCCAATCCGGCGACGATCATGACCGATCATGCCATTGCGGATAAGGTCTATATGGAGCCGCTGACATTGGAATATATGGCGCGGATCTGCCGTTATGAACGGCCGGACGCGATCATTCCGGGGATCGGCGGCCAGACAGGGCTCAATCTGTCACTGCAGTTGTATGATAAAGGCGTATTGGAGGAATGCGAGATCGAACTGCTGGGGACGGCGGCAGAGAGCATACGGCGTGCGGAAGACCGGGAGCAGTTTAAGGAATTGTGCGTGGAACTGGGAGAACCTACGGTACCGTCTGCGATCGCCCAGAGCGTGGAGGAGGGACTGCGGGCAGCCGCAGAGATCGGTTATCCGGTGATCCTGCGGCCGGCGTTTACGCTGGGCGGTACCGGCGGCGGTTTTGCGGAGAACGAGGAGGAAATGCGCCGGAGGATGAACCATGCGCTTTCCTTATCGCCTGTGCATCAGGTGCTGGTGGAAAAGAGCATTAAGGGGTATAAGGAGATCGAGTATGAAGTGATCCGGGATGCAAAGGATACCGCGATCACTGTCTGCAATATGGAGAATCTGGATCCGGTAGGCATCCATACCGGAGATTCCATTGTGGTGGCACCCAGCCAGACACTGAGCAATAAGGAGTATCAGATGCTGCGCAACAGCGCGTTAAAGATCATACGCGCCCTGCAGATCAGGGGGGGCTGCAACGTGCAGTTTGCATTGGATCCGGAGTCTTTTGATTATTACGTGATCGAAGTCAATCCCAGGGTTTCCAGGTCGTCGGCATTGGCCTCTAAGGCGACCGGCTACCCGATCGCGCGCGTTTCCGCAAAGATCGCCGTTGGCATGGATCTGGATGAGATACGGCTGGCAAACACGCCGGCCTGCTTTGAGCCGGCTCTGGACTATGTTGTGACCAAGATGCCGCGTTTTCCGTTCGATAAATTTACGCAGGCTTCCAATACGCTTTCCACCCAGATGAAGGCCACGGGTGAAGTCATGGGGATCGGGCGCACGTTTGAGGAAAGCCTGCTCAAAGCCATACGTTCGCTGGAGGATGGAAAAAACCATATCCACCTGGCAAAATTTGATGTCAGCCGGTTATCCCAAAAGGCGGGGACAGAGGGAGTGCGGGAAGCGATCGCAAAACTGCTGCGGTACATAGAGGAGGGGACGGATGAGCGGATCTATGCAATTTCCGAACTGCTCTGGCTGGGGGTGGATCTGCATGTGATCTACTAAAGGACCAAAATAGATATGTTTTTTCTGGATAAGATCCGTAAGATCGTTGCGTTTGAGAAAAGAATAAAGCAGCATGCAGAAAACGGCGCATTAGGGGCAGAGATCCTGACAGAGGCAAAACGTATGGGTTTTTCGGACTCTTATATCGCTGAACTGACAGGAAATACAGAGGAGGAGGTGTGGAGACAGCGCATCGGGTACGGGATCCGGCCGGTGTATA
>JAFUUX010000185.1 GCA_017471325.1 Lachnospiraceae bacterium
AAAGCTCGTATATCGGATTCTCTCCGAAGACGCTCTCCCTCGGATCCATCGTCACCACAATCCGGATATCTTGTGCCAGATGCAGAAGCTCGGTGAAAAACCGGTTCTGCACCGGCGTAAATCCGGTAAACCCGTCAAAAGCCACCACGCTGCCTTTTAACTGCTCCGACTTCCGGATGTCAGCCGCAAGGATATCCAGTTTCTCCTCTTTGGCAATATAATCTTTTCCCATCCATTCGAGGAATACTTCGTAGATCTTTTTGATATCCCTCAGTTTTGCCTGCAGCAGCTTCCTGCCGCCTGTCCGCTCAGCACCGCCGTTTTCCGCATAATCGATCAGGCGCTGTATCTCCTCCGGTCCCAGGCCGTACTGCATAAATTCCGAAATGACCGACTTCACTTCATGAATATAGCCGCTGTGCTTCAGTGAACTGCCGATGGCCGGCAATCCTCCCGCCAGTTCCGCTGCGATCCTGCGCAGCACCAGGTTTTTACCGGTATCGTCCAAAATGATACGGTCTGCTGCACCCACCTCATCTGCTAAACGGTGGCACAGACGTCCAAAACTCTGCACGTCGATATTCATGATCCCCTTGCGCGCATGGCGCTCCACGATCTCTTTCTGCGTCTGCATGGTAAACTGATCCGGCACCACGATGATAAACTGCCGCCCCGGCTCTGCATCCGCCCTGCGTATGATCTCTTCCTGCAGCACCGTGCTCTTGCCCGCGCCGGAACCGCCTATGATAAACCTTAAAGACATGCCGTTCTCCTCTATCAGTCACACGTTTCGATCTCTGACTGCTTCCGGAGGCTGATACCGTAAGCGTCCACAGAACGCGTGCCAACGATATCTGCCTCCTCAAGTTCTCCGCCTGCTGCCCAAATATCATCTATCACCCATTGTACTCAATATGTGTCCAATTTTTTACCCTGTATCTCTGTTTAAAAACAGTTAAATCAATTTCCCCTGCTGCAAAACCTGTGAGAAGTCCGCGTTATGTGAGCATTTCGGCTGTGCCGCATATTTTTTTGTGTGAATCCTGCGGCGAAACGCCTTCCCGGATGTGCTGATGTATCGCAGCAGCACAAGAAGATCCTCTCCTTCCTGGCCGCCCCGCCCCCGCAAACCCTGATCGGATCCCCCGCTTACTTTGCCTGCAGCAGTTCTTTCAAAAGCCGGTTCACCATGCCTGGATCCGCCTTTCCTTTGGATGCCTTCATGGCCTGCCCTACCAGAAAACCGAGCGCCCTGTCCTTTCCCCCCAGATAATCGGCCACCGACTGCGGATTGTCCTTTAGCACCTGTTCGCAGACCTGCCGTACCGCCCCTGCATCCTGCTCCTGCTGCAGACCTTTTTCCTCCACATATTCCACGGGATCCACATCTTTTGCAAACATTACGGCAAACACTTCTTTTGCCGCCGTCGCATTGATCACCTTTCGCTCCACCAGCCCGATCAGCGCTGCCAGATGCGCCGGGGAAAAGCAGATCTCCTCCGGCTCCATCTCCTGCTCCTTTAGCAGGCGCAGTGTCTCCCCCATCAGCCAGTTGGCTGCCTTTTTCGGCTGCCCGCAAAGAGCCGCGGTTTCTTCAAAGATCTCCGCCAATGCCCTGTTCTCCGTAAGGACAGCAATATCATATTCCGGAATATCGTATTCCTTTCTGTACCGCGCCATCTTTTCCGGCCGGAATTCCGGCTGCGCGCTGCGGATCCGCGCGATCCACTCCCCGGATATGGCAAGCCCCGGCAGATCCGGCTCCGGAAAATACCGGTAATCCTTCGCCTCTTCTTTGCTGCGCATGGAATAGGAAACGCCTCTGTCCTCATCAAAACGCCTGGTCTCCTGCACCACGGTTTCCCCAGCTTTCAGCAGTTCTATCTGCCGCATGCGCTCACTTGCGATCGCGTGCGTGATCGCCGTATAGGAATTCAGATTTTTCATCTCCGTGCGCGTGCCATAGGCTGTACTGCCGATCGGCCGCACAGAAAGATTCACATCCGCCCGCATGGAACCCTCCTGCATTTTGCAGTCGGAAACTCCCAGATAGCGGATATACATGCGCAGTTTTTCGAGATACGCGATCACTTCCTCCGCACTCCGCAGGTCCGGCTCTGATACGATCTCCAGCAGGGGCACGCCGGCACGGTTATAGTCCACATAAGTAATGCCTGCCGCTCCGTCATGGATCAGTTTGCCCGCATCCTCCTCCATATGGATCTCATGGATGCCCACTGCTTTCGTCCCGCCTGCTGCCGTATCGATCTCCACTCTGCCGTTTTGACAGACCGGCGCATACAGCTGGGATATCTGATAATTCTGCGGATTGTCCGGATAGAAATAGTTTTTCCTGTCAAAACCGCTCTGCCTTGTGATCTCGCACCGAAGCGCCAGCCCCACGGCTATGGCATAGTCCACCACCCGGCGGTTTAATACCGGCAGCGTGCCGGGCATCCCCGCGCAGACCGGACACACCTGGGTATTGACGGCAGCGCCAAACTTTGTGGAACAGCCGCAAAAGATCTTGGTTTTCGTTGCCAGTTCCACATGCACTTCCAGACCGATCACCGTTTCATAGCCGTCATCCGCAATGATATTTCCTGCCGTCATTGCCATGCCCCCCTGATCTTTTCATAAGTATAAGCCGCCCGGAACAGCACCTCCTCACCAAAGGCCCTCCCAGTGAGCTGCAGTCCGATGGGCAGTCCTGCCCTGTCTTTCCCGCAGGGCAGGCAGATGGCCGGCAGGCCTGTCAGGTTTGCCGAAACCGTATAGATATCAGCAAGATACATCTGCAGCGGATCCTGCAGGCTCTCTCCCAGTTTCGGTGCCGTTGCCGGTGCCGCCGGCCCCAGGATCACATCATAGTCGGCAAATGCGTTTTCAAATGCCTGCCGGATCAGCCGCCTTACCTTCAGCGCCTTCAGATAATACGCCTCATAACAGTCGGCGGACAAAACAAAGGTCCCCAACAGGATACGCCGTTTCACCTCCGTACCAAATCCCGCAGAACGGCTTTTGCGATACAGTCCATGCAGGTCTGCGTACTCCTCCGCGCGGTATCCGTATTTGATCCCGTCATATCGCTCCAGATTGGAAGATGCCTCCGCGTCCGCGATCGTATAATACGCCGGGACCGCATATTTTACATATGCCAGATCAAACATCTCCACCACCGCGCCGGCTGCCTTAAACTCCTCCGCCGCGCGCAGGACGGCCGCAGAGACCTCTTCCGAAATCCCCTGCCCGAAATAAGCTTTGGGAATGCCGATCCGCAGTCCCTTAACCCCCTCTTGCAGCGCCCCGCAAAAGTTTGTACCCTCCCGTTTTACCGAGACCGCGTCCTTCGGATCCTGCGCGCAGAGCAATTCCAGGACGGCAGCCGCATCCGTCACATCCTTTGCCAGCGGGCCGATCTGATCCATCGAGGATGCGTAGGCGATGAGCCCGTAACGGGATACGCTTCCGTAGGTCGGCTTGATGCCCACAAGACCGCAATGGGAAGCCGGCTGCCGGATCGAGCCGCCGGTATCCGTCCCCAGGGCATAATATGCCTCCCCCGCCGCGACTGCTGCTGCCGAGCCTCCCGAGGAGCCCCCGGGCACCCTGTCCTCCGCGCACGGATTTTTCGTTATGCCAAATGCAGAGGTTTCCGTGGTAGAGCCCATGGCAAATTCATCCATATTTGTCTTGCCGATCAGTATGGCACCTGCTGCCTGCAGACGCTCCACTGCCGCTGCGCTGTAAGGCGGCACAAACTGTGCCAGCATTTTTGACGCACAGGTCGTCCGTAAGCCTGCTGTGCACAGGTTATCCTTTACCGCCATGGGCACGCCTGCCAGCATGCTGTCACACACGCCTGCATCGATCCGCTCCTGCACCTGCTCCGCCTGCCTGTATGCGCCCTCTTTATCCAGCGTGATAAAGCAGTGATATTTCCCCTCCGACGCGTCGGTCTTTGCAAACACGGCATCCAGCGCTTCCCGTACCCGGATTTCTTTCGCCGCGATCTTTTTTCCCAATTGCACGGCGCTCAGTTCTGTCAATCCCATTTCTTTTCCTCTAAAACATCATTTGCAGAATGCTTTTTTCGCCGTAACTGTTCAGAACCCCCTGGGTTCTGACAGTTACGCATTTCCGCCATGCATAATCTCGCTTCGCTCGATGGCGGAAATGCCGTTAAACTCGGGCATCCTACGCTACGCTTCGGGAGCCCTCGCGGTATCTTCTGAATAGTTACTTTTCGCCAAACTAAAAAGTGGCGGGTACCACGAAAGTCCCGTCCTTTACAGCCGGCGCATTTGCCAGGATCTGCGCACGCATATCAGTATTTGTCACCACATCCTCACGAAAGGCATTGCCTTCTTCGTTTACCTGCTGCATCGGTACCGTTCCGTCCGTATCCACCTCCTGTAACTGTGCCATGTATTCCAGCATCCGCGCCAGTTCCATTTTTAACTGCGCTTTTTCGGACGGCTCCGTTTCCAACTGCGCCAGCACCGTTATGTATTCCAGCATATTGTCACTGATCGTGTCTGTCATCTTGCTTTTCCCTTCTTCCATGCTCCCATATATCCTTTTCCTGTTGTTTCTCCGTACTCCGATGCCTGTCTGCATCTGCCTGTTTTCCGCCGCGCTCCTGTTTCCAAACGCGGTATTTTTTCAGTTCCGCCGATACCCCCAGATCCATGATGATGGCAAACACCGCCACATCATCCAGCCAGCCCACCAGCGGGATCCAGTCCGGGATCAGATTGACCGGGCTCACCACATATAAGATCCCCGCCACCATAGCCGCCAGTATGCGCCCCGGCACCCTGCGGTATTTTCCGTCCGCATAGTCCGTCAGCAGATCGATCACGCCTACCATATCTTCGACCGTCTCCCCCATAAAGGGCAGATCTTTTTGGCGCAAAAGCCAGACGCGGGCGCCCTGCACAATCTTTCGCAGCGCGCCCTCGTCCTTCACGATCTCTTTCGCTTTCTTTACATATCCTGTAAGGTATTTTTTCATACCTACATCTTACCACTCATTTCCGTTTCCGTCATCCCCAAATTCTGCCATGGTGCCGGCCAGTTTCATAAATTCCTGCCGGTATTCGTCATTCAGCCTCACATTGGCCAGACACTCCATCAGGTGAGAATAACTTGCATCCCCCTTGTAGTCACTGTTCCTGAGCAGCAAAGAGAATTCCGCAACAGCCGCCGCAAAACGGAAATCATTGCCCGGTGCGTCCGTGTAACGGTCATACCCGATAGGATAGACCAGAAGCTGGGATTCGTCCTGCCCCGGATCCTTGTAGCGTACACTCAAAGTCAGCCATTCACCGCTTTCTTTTGCCGCATCTGTCAGTGTGGACTGCTGGTAACGCAGACCGCTTACCGCCTTGCCTTCCTCATCTGCAGGTACCAGTTCATAGAGCGCCGTCACGCTGTGCCCTGCGCCCACATCACCGGCATCTTTGGTATCATCTTCAAAATCTTCTGCTGCCAGCAGGCGGTTTTCATATCCCAGCAGACGATACTCTGCCACATACGCCGGATTGAACTCGATCTGCAGCTTCACATCCTCCGCCACGGTCACCATATTGGCGCCCAGTTCCTCCACCAGCACCTTCTTTGCTTCTGCCAGCGTATCGATATAAGCATAATTGCCGTTGCCGTCATCCGCCAGTGTCTGCATCCGGCTGTCACTGTAGTTGCTCATCCCAAAGCCCAGCACGGACAGATAGATGCCGCTCTCACGCTTTTCCTGTACCAGTTCGGACATCTCCTGCTGTGAAGTGATCCCCACATTCCAGTCACCGTCCGATGCGATGATCACACGGTTATTGCCGTTTTCGATGAAATGCTCCTCCGCGATATCATACGCCATGAGCAGCCCCTGTCCCCCATTGGTGGAACCGCCGGCACCCAGATTGTTCAGCGCATCCATGATCTCTTTCTTTTTACTGCCCGGCACACCGTCCAGCACTACCTGATTGCCGCTGGCATAGGTTACGATGGATACCGTATCTTTTTCTCCCAGTTCATCCACCAGCAGACCGAAAGACTCCTGCAAAAGCGGCAGTTTGTTCCGCGCCGCCATGGAACCGGACACATCGATCAGCAGCACAATATTCGTTCCCCCTGCCTCCGAAAAATCGATCTCCTCTGTTGCCAGCCCCAGATGCAGCAGCAGATGTTCCCCATTCCACGGGCAGGGCGCGATGGCTGCATTGACGCCAAACGGTTCCCCATGCTGCGGTCCTTTATAATTGTAGGAAAAGTAATTGACCATCTCCTCTGTCCGCACTGCTCCCACCGGGATATCCCATGGCGCGTATCCGCTGTTGATCATGCGCCGCAGGTTTGCATAGGAAGCGGTATCCACATCCGCCGCAAAGGTAGACAGCGGGTTGTCAGTCACCTCTGCAAATCCCACCTCGATCACTTTGTCATATTCTTCTGCATTGCCTTCCTGCCCCTGCATGCCGGAATCACCTGCCGCAGTACTGCCATCCACATAACCGTCATCCGTATAACTTCCTTCCTCTGCGATCGCATTTGCGTAACTGTCCTGGGAACGGCTGCCGCCCGTCGCCTCACCTTTGCCGCCGCCGATGGCCGCCGGCTCCATATCGGAAGTCACCGGGGAGGTATGTGCGTCCCCTGCCGATTGTGTATCCACTGACGGTGCCCCCGCCCCGCCGCAGCCGGCAAGCATCCCGCTCATTACCGCCGCCATGGCTGTCACTGCGATCGTCCTTTTGAAACCGCTTCTTTTTAAATCATTTCTTTTTAAATCATTTCTTTTCACCATCCCCGCCACCATCTCTTTCCTGCTGTTTCCCCTGACACTTTTCACAACCTTTTCCTGCGTGCGTTCCTGTTTCATTCCAAACTTGTTCATAAACTCATCCTCCCTTTTTCTTTGGGCAGTTCCGGATCCTGCCGCCTCCCTGTCACCAGCCGGCTGTCCTTTCCTAAAAAAACACCCTGTCAGCCGCCTGATAATACAGATACGGAAACAGGGTATTCTTTTTATGGTATGATCGGTATTTTTATGATTTTTTTTGCTCTATTCCTGGCCGTCCCAGCAATAGGTACACAGTTTGCTGCGGTCGATCCCCACGGCAGAGATCATATCGTCCAGACGGTTAAAGGCCAGTGTGGTAAAGCCCATCTGTTTTTTGATCTCATCCAGCATCTTATGGTAACGGTCGGAATCCGGGTTGCAGTAGTCCTCCAGAATGGTGCGGTCCACGTCCCCGCCTTCCTCCTTGCTCACCACCCGCCTGGCGATCAGGTCCATCTCGGAATTGGATCGTGAAAAATTGATATACTTGCAGCCGAACATGATGGGCGGGCAGGCCGGACGCACGTGCACTGCTTTGGCACAGCTCTTGTACAGAAATTCCGTGGTCTCACGCAGCTGCGTGCCGCGCACGATCGAGTCATCGATCAGTAAAATGCTGTGTCCGTCGATCAGTTCATGCACCGGCAGAAGTTTCATCTTTGCGATCAGATCGCGCTTGGTCTGAATGGTCGGCATAAACGAACGCGGCCAGGTAGGCGTATACTTAATGAAAGGTCTGGAAAACGGAATGCCGGAGGCATTTGCATACCCTACCGCATGCGCCGTACCGGAATCCGGCACGCCGGCCACGATATCCGCATCCATCTCTTTGCCTTTGTCACGCTCCGCCATCTTGGCACCACAGTTGTAGCGCATCTGCTCTACCGAAACCCCTTCGTATACCGAAGACGGATAGCCGTAGTACACCCACAGGAAAGTACAGATCCGCATCCGGGAACCCGGCTTTGCCAGTGTCTGCACCCCGTCCGGCGTCATGATCACGATCTCCCCCGGACCCAGTTCCCGCAGATCGGTGTAGCCCAGGTTCAGATATGCAAAGGATTCAAAAGACGCACAGTACCCCTCTTCTTTCTGCCCCAGCACGATAGGCGTCCTGCCCATCTTATCCCTGGCACAGTACACACCCTGGGGAGTGAGCAGCATGATGGACATGGAACCATCGATCTGATCCTGCGCATACTGAATCCCTTCTATAATATTATCCTTCTGGTTGATGAGAGTTGCCACCAGTTCAGTAGCGTTGATGGTTCCGCCGGAAAGTTCCATGAAATGGCTTCCGTTTTTGATGATCTGTTCCGTAAGTTTTTCCGTATTATTGATCTTACCTACGGTAGTGATGGCGTAAGTGCCGTGATGTGACCGCACGATCAGGGGCTGCGGCTCGTAATCAGAGATGCATCCGATCCCCATATAGCCCTCCATCTCGTGGGTATCTTTATCAAACTTGGTACGGAAGGGTGCGCTCTCGATATTGTGGATCGCGCGGTTGAAGCCTTTCTTACCATATACGACCATGCCGGCACGCCGCGTTCCCAGATGGGAATGGTAATCCGTTCCGAAATACAGGTCAAAGATACAGTCTTCCTTTTGTGCTGTCGCAAATATTCCGCCCATGATTCTTCTCCTGTTCTAAAAAACATTTTTCTGTTTACTATTTTACATTACTTTTGTCATCTTCCGCAACAATTTCCTGTAATTTCAGCAATTTGCAACACGAAATCCCCATGGCGGCTTTTTCTTTTATTTGCTTTGTCTAACTGCTTATCGCAATAAAAAACAGGAGGGATTTTTCCCCTCCTGTCCGTTTTTACTGCAAAACCATATGGCGGCATCTTCTGCCGATGCGATCAGGTATAATACGGATTCGGCTTCAGCAGGATCCGGATGATATCTATGATCCAGCCCACTCCGCACAAACCGCCGGTAAAAAGATACACCAGCCCCCATCCTACCTTGCCCTCATAAAATTTATGCACACCCCAGTATCCCAGGAACAGGCAAAGTATAAATGCGATCCATTTATCCTTCGGTTTCATTCCTGCTACTGCCACATTTGTATTGGCGTTTACATGAACCGGCGCATTCACCACGTTGTCATTCGTATTATTGATCACGATCTGCTGCGGCTGTGCCTGGTTTAAGTTTTCCACCTGGCGTCCGCAGACCGTACAAACGACGGCATCCATCATGATCGTAGCCCAGCAGTATTTGCAAAACTTGGTATTGCCATACGCCTGCTGTGCATATTGCGGCTGCATCTGCTGCGCCGGATAGGAAAACTGCTGCGGTACCATCTGTGCCTGATACTGTACCGGCACATTCTGCTGCTGTACATATCCCATGCCTGATGCCGTGCCAAAACTGCTCTGCATCTGCGTTCCCACAGGACTGACCTGCTGCGCCCCCATCGGCTGGAACGGCTGCGCCCCCATCGGATTGATCGGCTGTGTTCCCACTGGATTGATCGGCTGTGTTCCCATTGGATTGATCGGCTGGGATGCCTGCGGATTGATCGGCTGGTTCATTGCCGGCGCGATCGGCTGTGACGCTGCCGGATTGATCGGCCGGGATGCCTGCGGCATAAACGGCTGCTCCGGCTGCGGCACATTTTCCACCGGCGACATCATATCCCCTTTCGGATCCAACTGATCCAGCACCTCATAAGCCGGTCTGTCATTTCCCGTGTTGTTTACAGTTCCCTGATTTAAACTATCCTGTCCGTCCATTTTACTCCCCCGCTCTGCCTGTAGAAATTGTTCTTATTGTACCATAGACAGAGCACATTTTCAATACACCATGTATTTACTCATTCGCTTTCAGGCTTGCGACCATATCGATCTTTTTCAGCCCTCTCGCCAGGAAGATACTGGTCACTGCCATCACGACCAGTGTGGCACCGGATGCGATCAGATAAGCAGACGGCTCGATATACGCATTGAAGTCATATTCATCCCCGATCGCATATTTGAACAGGTAATCCGTAAATAAGAATCCCATCGGCAGGCCGCCCGCGATCCCCAGCAATGTGATCCAGATATTCTGCATTGTGTAGATCCCCACGATCTTCCGGTATTTAAAACCCAGCACCTTCAATGTGGAGAACTGATACATTTTTTCATTCATCGATAGCAGTCCCATATTGTATATGATGATGAAACCCAGGATCCCCGCCACAACGATAAACAATCCCAGCATCCCCTGGATCATAGAGAGCATGCTCCCCATCTGCACCCGCAAAGAACCTAACGTGCTGATGGCATTCACGCCATCGATCTCCTCATCATCCACACCGCTCAGGTCCACATTTGTATAAAGGGTATCCGGCTCATATTTTTCCCCCAGGCGCTCAAAGGCCTGTCTGGTCATGGCAAACTGCTGTGCCTGCGGATCCCTGTTCACTGCCGCGATACTGCTCTCGTACCACTCATCATTTCCCAGGATATGCCATCTGACCGGTCTGCCGATGTCCAGATTTTTATTCTGCACCAGTTTTTCCGTGGCAAACAGCGCGCCTGCAGCATTGATATCACTGTAAGTCGATCCCGGGATGCCTTCATTGATATCGTGCGAGCCCTGTTCATGGTCGGAAAGTGCCAGCAGTCCATGAGAATCATTTACCGTGATCACGGAAGTCTGCAGCATGCCGTTTCCGTCATAGTACTCGATCGGCACGCTCTGCGAAGTTGCGTCCCCGTACTGACGGTATAAACTGCTCCGTTCCACGTTGCTGATATCGGAATCAAAGGTCAGCCGGGACTTAAAACGCAGGATCCCCCTAAACTCCCAATCCAGATAGTGCATCATGGAATCCTCCATGCCAAACGCCATCACGATCAGCAGGGTAGAGCCTGCCACGCCCACGATCCCCATCAGGGTACGTGCCTTGCTCCTGCCCACATCCCGCAGGTTCCACTTGGTCGCAAACGGCAGGCGGGACATCAGGCCGCCCGGCCGCTCGCCCTTTTTCTTCTGTTTGATCTTTGGCACCTCCAGCCGCAGTGTCTGGGCGGCCGGCTCCGCCAGAATCTTCTTGCTGGACAAATAAGTCACCATCGTGACCATCCATATGATCAGCAGCGCCACGATGTAATTTTTCTGCCCCACATATAATCTGCCCATGGGAATATCATAAAAATCCATCCCTTCATTAAAGAAGAAACTGCCCAGCGTGGGGATCCCTGCCAGAAAGCCCAGCACCACTCCCACCAGGCTCACAAAAAAGCCATAGGAAATGTAATGCAGGTAGATACGGCTTTTCCTGTATCCCAGGGCTTTTAATGCGCCGATCTGCATCCGCTGTTTCTTTACAAAGCGGTTCATCGTAGTAATGACCGACAGTGATGCGATAAACAGGAACAGCATCGTGAACATGCCCGAATAGGTATCGCCTTCTTCTGCTTCGGACTTATAGGACAGATAGGAAGAACACATTTCACGCCCTGTCACGGAATCCACCGCATCGATCTCATAAAGTGCGTTTTTCACACTGTTGAGTTTGCGTTCAAAAGCACCGCCATCCTCTTTGTTCAGATACATGCCCGGCGCATCTCCCGCCACATCCACCAATGCCTGCGGATACACATATTCCTTCTCCACATTAAATCCCGGATCCAGCGCTTTGATAAATTCATGCTTCTGCTCCTCCCCTGCCGTATCATTTGCGATCCCCGGCGCCAGTTTCAGAGCCGTTTCCAGATCCGTATCCGGATCCATCTCCCCCAGCTGCGTTACCAGGATATCACGCCAGCTCATCCCTGCCTCATGCAGCTGCAAAAGCATATCCCCGGCCGCCAGAAAACCCTGCATCCCCTCACTCTCAATGATCTTGTCATACATAGCTTCCCTGGGGAAATATCGCATGGACATATATACCCAGCCAAACTCGGCCGCTTCCTGAAAGATGACCGATGCATCCTGCGTCACATATACATGATCCGGTACCGAGATGATACCGAGGATCTTTTTGGTGATCTGCGCATCCTCGTATTTTAAAGTGATGATGTCTCCGGGATGCAGATCCCTGGCTTCTGCAAACATCCGCCCCAGCCATAAGCCGTCTGCCTCCGCATCATACGGGATGCCCTCGGAAACCCGGAAACGGTTCAGCGTTAATACCTTCTGCTCCATATCAATGAAATTGCCTTCCATCGGTACGGAAAATGCCGCTTTGCGCCCATCGGCATATACCACATCCCCCGTCATGGACAGGGACATATATCGCATGACATCTTTTACACCTTCCACGGAACGGATCTCCTCAAGGTCATGCCGGCTGAAGCCCGCACCGGTCAGCCATAGATCCGGCATGTTTTCTTCCATATAAAGCAGATCGCCGGAAACCTTCATGCCGTCCCCGTAGGAACAGATCCCCACATATACCGCCATTGCGATCGCCACCATGGCAAATATCGTCAAAAACTGCGTGAAATTGCTCCGGATGTCACGCAGCATCTTTCTTAAAAGCATTCTGCCGCCTCCCGTTTACCACGATACATCGTCGATTGGTGTCGGCGATGCATTTTCCGAAACACTCTCGATATGACCGTTCTTTACACGGATCACCACATCCGCGGTATCCGCGATCAGCGCATTGTGCGTTACGATAATCACCGTATTGCTCCCCCGGTCCGGATCGCACTGCCGTTTTAAGATCTTCAGGATCATTGCGCCCGTCACGGAATCCAGCGCACCGGTAGGCTCATCGCAGAGCAGCAGGGCAGGATTTTTGGCGATCGCACGCGCTATGGAAACACGCTGCTGCTCACCGCCGGAAAGCTGGTTGGGGAATTTGTAAAAATGCCGCTCCAGCCCCACATCCCGTACCGCCTGCTTCGCATCCACTTTTGTACGGGTGATCTCTTTGACCAGTTCTACATTCTCCAGCACCGTGAGCGACGGCAGGATATTGTAAAACTGAAAAATAAAACCGATGGTGTGTGCCCTGAAATCACTCAGTTTGTTATCATTGTACTTTGAGATATTCTCCCCGTTGACAATCACATCCCCGCTGGTGGGATTGTCCATACCGCCGATCAGATTGAGCAGCGTGGATTTTCCGGCCCCGGAAGGTCCCAGGATCACCACAAAACGCCCCTCCTCGATATTCAAATTCACATGGTCCAGTGCCCTGTATTCCGTCTCACCGGTCTTATAGATCTTGGAAACATCCTTTAATACTACTTTATCAGCCATATCCTCTCCGTTCCGGAATCCATCTCCGTCATACTCCCGTGACCGCATACATCAGCCTTTTTCCCCGGCGCATCCGCACGCTGTCACATTTTCTCCCCTGTTATTTCCCGACTGCCGCTTCCGCATAGTCCGCCGGGTCCGGCAGATAACGGACGCCTTCTGTTACTTTACTGCCCTCGATCACGCTAAATGCTTTTCCTTCATATACGATAGTCACATAGGCCCGTTCTGTCGTTTCACTTTCCCCTGCACCTGTCAATGTCAGAATATAATGGTTTCCCGCGTCATCCGTCATGATGGATTCATTTGCCACCGCAAAGCATTCTTCCTGCTCGTAGACTATAAAATCCGCTTCCGCATTCATACCGATCTTCATGCGCGCATCCGGCGCCTTGATGGCTACCGTCACCTTGTATTCCGCATCCTCGCCGGAAGTATCCGTTTCACCGGATGTATTTTTCTTTGCGGCATCCGCGATCTGCCGTACATTTCCCTGATAGGTATCGGAACCGTCTGCTTTTGGTGTCACGGCCACTTTCATATCTGCCGAAATATGATTGATGTCCTTTTCCTCTACCCTTGCCGTCAGGACCAGATCCGAGGTGTCCTCGATCACGAACAGAACACCGGTGGAATTCTCCCCTTCTTCTATATTGACTGCCGTAACCACGCCGGAATATGCACTGACGATCTGCGCATCCAGAAGTTTTTTCTGCATCTGCGCCATCTGCAATTCCTCCACACTCACATCCCCCATGCGGAGCGCCTGGTTGACTGCATCCGAACTGGTCAGCCTGGCATTGTCCAGATTGCGCACCGTTGCCTGATATGCAGCCACTGCATTCATGTAGTTCATCATGGCATCATCCACCGCCTTTGCGTAATCCGCCAATTGGATGTCGCTCTGGCGCAGCAGGTTGTCCCTTCTCTGGATCGCCTGCACATAGGCAAGGTTTGCACTGTCTACAGCATCCTCTGCCTGTTCCTTCTGGATATCCGTGACATAATCTTTATCCTCCATTTCATATTGCATGGACTGGGACTGCTGGATCGAATTGGCTGCCTGCTGCACTGCCTGATCCGCCGCTACCAGTGTCGGATCCATCCCCAGATTCAGGGACTCTTTATAGTCCGCATAGCGTTTCTGCGCTGCCTCGCAGGCTTCCCTGGCCCGGTCTGCTGCCGCCATGGCCGCGACCAGGTTTGCATCCGTTCCGTTGTTGATGCCCTCTTCATAGATGCTGTACTGACGCCTTGCTGCCGAGATATTGCTGGAAGCATTTTTTTGTGTTACCTCCATGGCCGCCTGCTGCAGGGCGATCTGCTCCTCGATCGTATCCGTATCCAGCACACACAGCAGATCACCCGGGGATACACGGTCGCCTTCTTTCACAAATACCTGCTCCACCGGAAGCGTCAATGTCGAGTACACATAATGCGGATCTGCACATTCCACGGTGCCGTCTGCCGTGACCGTTTCCGTAAAAACGGAAGGCTCCAGTACGGAAACCGCTTCTTCCGGTATGCCCTCCTTTTTCCCGCAGGCACCCAGCAGCCCCATCAAAAATACGGCCGGCACCATTCCGCGGATCTTTCCTCCCGTGCCTTTTCTCCCTGCAGCATCCACAGCGCCTTTCCCCGTACCACTCTTGAACAGACTTTTCTTTTTCATAGCCGTTATTCCTCCCTCCCTGCATTTACTGCAAACAAATGTAAGTTTGTTACACCTCTTATTATTCTCCAAAAACGGTAATTAGTTTAATCTAACCTTTGGACAATGTCAAGCAGATCCCATTCATTTCCGAATATGCCTGCACATTTCTCCCATCCGGCTTCTTTTTATCATATGAACATTTATTCATATGTTGATGCTATTATACATCAATTTATCCAGTTGTTAATAGGTATAACGAAAAAGAGTTCGTTGCGCAAAACCGCGGGTCACTTACAGCATCCTCTCCGCTCATAACGCAAAAAAAGCTGCAATATGCGACATTTTTTTCTGCACCGGCTGTGCTTTTTTAAGGCTCATTTAATCTTTCCGGATTATGATGCCTACAGTAAATAAAAAGGAGAAACAAATGTTGACGGATAATACCACCCCACAAGAATCTGAGCATAATGCGGGCACCCCGGGCAAGGCACCCGCTCCGGCAAAGCGCAGAGCATTTTGGGCGAAGCATGGTTTTTCGATATGCTATGGCCTGCTGCTCTTCTCTTTTACCGTCTATGCGGTATGCGACGCCTTCCTCATCCCCCACCGGTACACCACTGCCATCTCCCCGGACACGGACACGCTTTCCTCCGTTGAGACCATTGCGATGTCCGCGGAAACCGAACAGCTGGTCGCTGCCCTGTCTGCTGCCGGTGAAAATACGCATCACAGGCGTGCTCACACCGCCCCGGGAAGCCGCGCTGCTAAGGCAGACAACACCACCGCCGCAGAAGATGCCGCACCTGCTGCGGATACCGCAGTACAAAATCCCATCAGCGTCTCTTCCGACAGCAGCGTATCCCTGAGCCAATACCGCTACTGCGATACCAATGTCTATGTGGCGGATGTCATCCTCTCATCCCCGGAAGACCTGAAAACTGCCTTTGCTGAAGATACCTACGGACGCAACATTAAAGCCGCGACCTCTGCGATCGCTGATGCGCATGATGCATTGCTTGCGGTCAACGGTGACTTTTACGGTACCCGTAATGACGGCTATGTGATCCGTAATGGTGTACTCTACCGCAGTACCTCTGCCGGAAATGAAGACCTGGCGATCTATGCGGATGGTGACTTCCGAATCGTTCATGAGGATGATTTCAGCGCGGAACAACTGCTTGCAGATGGTGCCTTACAGGTATTCTCTTTTGGTCCTGCCCTGCTTTCAGACGGCGAAATCCTGGTGGATGCGCAGGATGAAGTAGGCCGTGCCAAAGCCTCCAATCCGCGCACGGCCATCGGCATGATAGAACCACTGCACTATGTCTTTGTTGTCAGTGACGGGCGCACCGATGAAAGTGAAGGGCTCAGTTTGAGCGAACTGGCCGCTTTTATGAAAGAACTGGGTGTATCGACTGCCTATAACCTGGACGGCGGCGGCTCCTCTACCATGGTCTATCAGGGTGAAGTAGTCAACCGGCCGACCACCGGCGGCAATACGATAAAAGAAAGGAGTGTGAGTGACATTGTCTACATTACAGAATAAAGATCTACCGGAAGAGAACACTGCATTTTCAGAAACTGCATTGGCAGAAAACAGCCTCCAAAAAGATCTCCGTATCTCCGGGAACTATCTGCTGCTGACGGTTTTCTGCATTATTTTCGGCGCCGTCTATGAGCACTTCAGTTTCGGTGTACACTCTTTTTATATGCGGTACGCCTTTCTGCCGCTGCTGCTTTTGGGCGTGGTGCCCTGCCATTTTCTGGCGCTGCATCCCACCCTTCCGGCACCGGTCTTAAATGCACGAAGGGCATGGCGCGCCGGTATTGCCGCTTTATGTATCGGCAGCCTGTATACAGGCGCCCTGGAAATCTACGGAACCGCCAGCCGCTTTTCCTGCGTCTATCTGATCGCAGGGATATTCTGGCTGGTCACTGCTCTGCTGCTGCAGCTGTTTCATGCAAAGCCATGTATGAATCCTCATACTATAGTAAATGATGAGTAACTATTCAGAACATACCGCGATACCAGTTCTTGCTTATCGAACGAAGTGAGATTAGCAAGACTGTATACAGAGTAGGGCTCCCGAAGCGTAGCGCAGGATGCCCGAGTTTAACGGCATTTCCGCCATCAAGCGAATACCAGTTCCTGCTTAATGAGCGTAGCGAATTTAGCAGGACTGTATGCGTTAGCTGCGAGATTATGCATGGCGGAAATGCGTAACTGTCAGAACCCATGGGGTTCTGAACAGTTACAATGATGATAAGAAAGCATAGGACGACCCGGTGATGCAGACAGTAAATACACTGCTGTTATTGTTCAAAAATGATCTCGTAATCCCCGGTCACTTCCGCATTTTTTAAAAACCCGTTAATAACCTCTTTTGCATTTTGCAGCGCATCCTGATACAGTTCCCCATCCGCCAGCAGTTCTTCTTCCGTATTCTTTTTCAAGTCAGCAATTGCTCCGGTATAATCCTCCATATTGGTCTGGGTAAAAATGGAATCTTTGACATCCAGGTATACAAAACTGTTTTCGTCTATTACATGGGATGTCACCTTTACTTCCGGCAGGTGTATTTTTATGGTCTTGTGCAGATCATCAATCTCAAATTCCACATCATTCAGATCGATCCCCGCCGATATTGTTCCCCTATAGGTAAACACCGTTTTATCTGTTGTCAGCGGGATCGACCAGCCATTGATCTTCTGATCTTTCTCATAAAAAGATGCATTCTTGTACCTGTATTCTGCAGTCACCAGATCACTGGCCGGCATGATGATCTTTTCTAAAATATCCAATGTGACTACTGTGGTCTCTTCAATTCCTGTTTCTTCCGCTTTCTGCCCAAAGATCATTCTGCCAAGAAAAAGCCCCAATAACAGAATCACTATGCAAATAATTACCGCTATGATCACTTTGATTTTCTCTTTCATTCTACTTTACCCTTTCTGTATTTCCATATCTTTTTTCTTCATCAATTCGCCCCCGGAAGGTTTGTATATATCACCCCATCCTTATACACAAACTCAATACCTTTTTGCGAAACATTCATATACTCCTGTATCGCTTTCAAAGGGGAGGCAAGTGATTCAAATCCTTCGCTCAATGAAGTATTCCCTGTCTGAATTATATCACAAATATGACTATACATATATACTGTTATTATCTACATTTCAAGCAAACACATTCCCCATTCACGAACATCATATAATACACTCATACAAATCATCGAACTGCTGCGCGAAGAATATCGATAATCCTTGTTCTATCCCTTGTTCTATCCCTTGTTCTATCCCCTCTTCTATCCCTTCTTCCCTTGCCTCTGCCGCAAAAAGCCGCATCGTCTTTTCTTCATCATATTCTGTTAAGATACTCATACGCACCTCCTCCCGGTGAGCGATCAGATACGGTTTGATGCCGAAATCCCCCGGCATATCCTTCAGTGCCTTATCCACCGCCTCTTCGACCGGCATCTGTCTGCTGTTCTCACGGATCCTCCCGACCAGCCAGCAGTATTCGTAAAGCGGCCTGCACTTCTCTGTAAGCGCCCTGCTGTGCCCGGCATTGATATTGAACATCCGTACCCGAAGTTCCACATCTGCATGTCTCCGGTATTTCTTTGGAAACGCCGATCGCAGCCGCAGTACCTTCTCGTCCGGTTCCTCTTCTCTGCCGTTGTAAAATACGACAAATTTCGGTACCGGCAGCCTGATCTGCTTCCTCCCGTAGATATTCACATCACTATTTCCGATCAGGTACTTGCTCCATAGCCATGCCAGATACATCAGACACCTGATCGGCATATTCGGATTGCATGTACTCTGGTGGCCGTAGAGATTCAATCGGTTATCCAGGATAAAAGACAGATCGTTCTTCATCCCCATGTACAGCACATCATCCATCGTGTTGTACTCGATCTGTGACGCATCTTCGTATGCCGATCCGTTCACGGCATTGTACAGGCTCAGCGTCCATTCCCTGTTCTCCGGCCTTCCGAAAATGATCTTGAAAAGCCTGTCCCTGTGTTCCCTATT
>JAFUUX010000186.1 GCA_017471325.1 Lachnospiraceae bacterium
CATTTTACTTCTCCTCTAGGCATCGCACTTTTTTAATATCTGACTGTGTCCGGATGCCGATCCCGTAACCGACCAAAATACGGTCGCTAACGGTATCTGGCTCCTCTATGCATCGCACATTTTTTCGCTAACGGTATCCGGCTCTTTTTTAAGCCAGTTCTGCCAGTTCATACAATAACTGTTCGGTCTTTTCCCAGCCCAGGCAGGGATCGGTAATGGACTTGCCGTAAATGCCCTCGCCGATCTTTTGCGCGCCGTCCTCGATATAACTCTCGATCATCAGCCCCTTCACCAGTTTATGGATCTCGGGGTTGACATGGCGGCTGTGCATCACATCCTTTGCGATACGGATCTGCTCTAAATACTTCTTTCCGGAATTGGAATGGTTCGTATCGATGATCACCGCCGGATTGACCAGGCTGCCGTGCTCCTCATAAGCATCCAGCAGGCGGCGCAGGTCTTCATAGTGGTAATTCGCGATGCTCTGGCCGAACTGGTTCACATAGCCGCGCAGGATCGCATGGGCATACGGATTGCCGCTGGTCTTGACTTCCCAGCCGCGGTATACAAACTTCTGCGGATTCTGTGCTGCAATGATCGAGTTCATCATAACGGAAAAATCACCGCTGGTGGGGTTTTTCATACCGGCCGGGATGCCGATGCCGCTGGCAACGATACGGTGCTGCTGATCCTCTACGGAACGCGCGCCCACCGCCACATAGGAAAGCAGGTCGGACAGATAACTGTGGTTTTCCGGATAGAGCATCTCCTCCGCGCAGGTAAAGCCGGTCTCCCGTACCACCCTTGCATGCATCTCACGGATCGCGATGATGCCGGCCAGCATATCTTCACGCCCCTCCGGATCCGGCTGGTGCAGCATGCCCTTATAGCCAAGCCCCGTGGTCCTGGGCTTATTGGTATATACCCGCGGTATGATAAAGATCTTTTCCCTGATCTTTTCATATACATTTGCCAGACGGTTCATATAATCGAGTACCGCTTCCTCGTTGTCCGCCGAGCACGGACCGATGATCAGCAAAAATTTACTGCTCCGTCCGCTGAAGATATCCGCGATCTCCTTATCCCGTGTCTCCTTGATCGGCGCCACCACCGGATCTAAAGGAAACTGCTCCTTGAGCGCCTCCGGCGTGGGCAGTTCCCGTATCCTTTGCATGCTCTTTTCCACTTTTTTACCCTCCTTATGTATACGCCGGTCTGACGTTAGCGCTGCACCGGCACGGTCTGAACTGCTGTTTGCATGAAACACTTTATTATATAATATTTTACGCCCGATTGCAAATATAGCCGATCACCTGTTCCGCGCTCCGCATGCCGTCTATCGCGGCAGATGTGATCCCGCCGGCATACCCGGCGCCCTCACCGCAGGGAAAGATCCCTTCCACGCTGCTCTGTCCGTTTTCATCCCGCAGGATCCGAAGCGGTGAAGAGGTCCGGCTCTCCACTCCGGCCAGCAGCGTATCCCCGTCATCAAAGCCTTGGATCTGCCGCCCAAATACCGGAAACGCCTCTAAAATATCCGTCTCCAAAGCCTGTGGCAGAATGCCGTCCAAAGGCGCGTATTGCCATTCGCCCCGGATCTGCGGCGCGATGCCCTCCGCAAGCCCTTCCGTTTTATGCACCGAAAGATCCGCCAGGCGCTCGATGGGGATTTTTCCCTGCGCCGCAAGGAAAGCACGTTCCTCTATCTGTTCCTGAAAATGCATGCCGTCAAAGAGCCCGTGCCCGAACACACTGCCATCCACGGTCACCACGATGGCTGCATTGGCATTGGCTGCGCCCCGGTCATGATAACTCATGCCGTTGACCGCCAGCCGCCCCGCTTCGCTCGATGCGTTTACGACATAGCCGCCGGGACACATGCAAAAAGAATACACACCGCGCCCGGAAGCAGTACGCGCGGTGAGTTTGTAATCCGCGGCCGGCAGCCCCTTTGTTTCATAGCCGCTCCCGTACTGCGCAAGGTCGATCCGTGTCTGCAGATGCTGCACGCGGTAGCCCACGGCAAAGGCCTTCTGCTCCATCGCAAGTCCTGCTTCATACAGATGGAGAAAAGTATCCCTGGCGCTGTGTCCCGTACAGAGCACCATGGTATCCGCCTCCCATTCTTCCGCAGTTTTGTCTGCGTGCCGCAGCACTGCGCCCCGCAGTTTCCCGTTCCTGATCTGCGGCTTCAGGAAAGTGGTCTCAAAGAAATACTCTACGCCCATGCGTTCCAGATCCAGGCGCATATTTTTCACGACCTGTTTCAGGACATCTGTACCGATATGCGGCTTGTTGGAATAAAGGATCTGCGCATCAGCACCGTATTCGGCAAAAAGACGCAGCACTTCGGCATGCAGCCCGCCCTTCCCGGATACCTGGGTATTCAGTTTGCCGTCTGAAAAAGTTCCCGCGCCGCCCTCTCCAAACTGTACGTTTGTATCAGGCTTTAGTTTTCCGCCTTTCCAAAACGCTTCCACATCCGCTGTTCTGGCATCCACATCCTTTCCGCGTTCCAGAATGCGCGGACACAGCCCTGCTTTGGCCAGCACATAAGCGCAGAACAGGCCGGCAGGACCGCTTCCCACAATGATCGGCCGCTGCTGCGGATGCCGGATCGCCGCATTGACCTCAGGCAGGGTATGATCATCCGGCTCGCAGCGTTTTAGCATCGCACCCGATTTTCCTTTTTTGTGCAGCAGCGCTTCCGCTTTTTTGATATCCCTGAGCGCAAAGGTCACGGAATAAACATATTTCAGTTCCGGTTTTTTACGCGCATCCAGGGACTTTTTTAAGATGCGAAGATCCAAAAACTGTTCCGGCGCGCATTTCAGGCGGCTTGCCGCTGCCTGACGCAGTTGCTGTATTTCGTTTTGTAAAGGCGGGACCAGTGTCAGCTGATCCATCCGGTAATATGTGTTCAATGTTTTCCCGATACTCCTATATTCAATGCGTTTTGTAACTGTTCAGCCCCCCGGGTTCTGACAGTTACTGCGTTTTTTCTGACTGCGTCCGGAAGCCTCATTCTGTCATTGCATGTGCGCAGGCCAGTGCAAAATGCAGATTGTATCCGCCGCAGGCACCGGTCACATCCAGCATCTCCCCGGCGATATGGATGCCCGGACATTTGCGGGATTCCAGATGATCGGATACCTCCGGAAGCGGGATCCCGCCCGTGGATACCTGCGCCTGCCGGTAGTTCCCAAGAGACATCGGCGTAAACGGGCATGCCTTCATCCCGGCCACGATCCCTTTCAGCCTGTCCAAAGGCATATCCCCGATCGTCTGTTCCGCTTTCAGCCCTGCTCTTTTTAACAGATAAAGGCATAGTTTTTTCTGCAGCCAGCCTGCAAAAAACTGTTCCAGGCTGCGCCCGGGCATCCTGTCCATGCGTTCCCGCAATATCCGCGCAAGCGACTCCTGTTTTAGAAACGGCAGAAAATCCACCCTGAATACAGAATGGTTCAGATCATCCGCATACCGGCTCAACTGAAAGACCGGGATCCCGGATATGCCCTCTTTGGTCAGCTGCAGTTCCCCTTCATCCGAGGCGAGATATGTTCCGGCCTGCCAAAGAGAGACATCCGCCTGTACCCGCACGCCGGCCACGGCCTTCATATCCTCCGCGCACCGTACCGGCACCAGCGCCGGATGCCCCTTTTTTACAGTATGCCCAAGCGCCTTTGCGAGTGTGTATCCGTTGTGCTCCTCTTCCCGGTAGACACCGGCCCGGCCGCCGCAGCACAAAAATACGTTATCAAAAGCGCCTGCTTTGGCTGCCGCATTTTCCGCCGAACGGTACTGTACGGTAAATGCACCTTTCTGCCCCGAAATCTTTATGCATTCCGCTTCCGTATGCACCGGTATACGTAATTCCTCCAGACGGAAACGCAGGCAGTCCAATACCGTTGATGCCTGATTGGTCACGGGATACAGACACCCCCGCTGCGCCCGCAGTTTCAGCCCCAGCCGTTCCCAAAAAGCCTGCTCTTTATCGCCATCGCAAAAAGACAGAATACGTGAAAGCTGCCCTTCATCATCGCAGCGGTAAAATGCCGTGTCTATTTCCGTATTTGAGAGATTGCAGCGTCCGTTGCCGGTCAGCAGGATTTTTTTTCCGATCCGCTCCTGCCGCTCAAATATCTCTGCCTGCCTGCCGCACTCTGCCAAAAGGATCGCCGCTGCCATACCGGACATCCCGCCGCCGATGACAGCAGTCTTTTCCCGCCGGCTCATCGCAGTACCGTGAGCATTCTGCCCAGCTGGATAAAGAAATCGCCCAAGGGCAGGCTGCTGAGTGCATAAACAGTGATCCCGCCGCGGATGCAGGCAATCGCAAAACAGATCAGAAAACTGATCGGAAATACCAGGATCACCACGACAAGATGCGGTAAAAACAGCCCCAGCAAAAGCGTGAGCAGCAAAGCAACGGCACCTGAGATCAGCCCGTAGACAAAGGGCCAGAGAAAGGTACCCTGCCAGTCCGGTCTAAGCCGCAGTTTACGGATCAGCGTGACTTGATTCGTCATGGAAAGCACGAGCGCAAATACCGTTTTTCCAAGGATCACCGCATAGATCCCCAGCCGCTGCGGTGAAATGAGTAAGCCGGTCACCACGCCGCCCGCGATCAGTGCTGCCAGCGCATGCAGGACCAGTTCCGAACGCTTTTGCATAAAGAACAGTTCCAACGAAGTATTCAGTGCGTATACCGTAAACACGATCGCCACACTGCTGTAGCGGATCAGGCGTACTGCCAGGGCAGACTCCGTTCCGAAAAGCCCGATCGCAATGCTTTTCGCCGCCGCAAAATGAAATGCCATAAAGAAAAAGGTAAGCAGCATGGAAACATCCGACAGCCCCTGACATTTGATGCGTACCTCATGCGCATCCCCCTGCCGCATGCCAAGCGCCAGCTGCCTGCTGCTTCCCATATGGATCAGGATCACCAGTAAAACGGGGATCACGCTGATGGTACAGCAGACACCGGAATAGATCCCCCACTGATACGAGCCGGCCAGCATCCCCTCATTCCGGTACATCCGCATCGCCAAAAGCTGCGCCAGAAAATGCATGCCATACATCCCGGCAAAGGCCAGTGATATGATCAGGGCATTGTTTCCCATGATCGCATTGCTGTTTTCACGCTTACTGATCCTGTCCGCGTTTACGCTGCTCTGCATCCGGTGCAAAGCCTTGAAATAAAACATGATATACAGGATCAATCCGACAGCCGCGCCCAAAAGATAACCGACCGCCACGCCGGCCGCACCATAGACATATTCCACTTCCCTGTTCATGAAAAGCTTGGAAACATGCGCACCGTCATCATGAAAGATCCTTGCAAATATGCTGACAAAAAGCAGTGTGGCCGCCTGCCGGAGCAGTAATATACCGCGGGATATGCCTGCCTCCTCATCCGTATCCAGAAAGCCGCGGAACAAAAGCGTCAGGGAATCGATCGCCAATAGCGGCAGCAGCCAGCGGAAAGGCAGCACGCTTTTTTTTCCAAGCTGCATCGTTTCGGTGATCGGCAGGGACAGTTGAAAGCCCAACGTAATGCAGATGATGATATACAAAAGACAGCC
>JAFUUX010000187.1 GCA_017471325.1 Lachnospiraceae bacterium
AGATAATATAAAAGGCAAAGCGCTCTACATCGCGGAAAAGCCGTCGGTGGCCAGGGAGTTTGCAAAAGCGTTAAAATATAATATGACGAACCGCGACGGTTATATGGAGTCGGAAGAGGCGGTCATCACCTGGTGCGTAGGTCATCTGGTGACCATGAGTTATCCGCATGTGTACCGCGAGGAATTAAAGCGCTGGTCCTTTGAGACGATCCCCTTTATTCCTGAGGAGTACCTTTACGAAGTGATACCGGCGTCGGCAAAGCAGTTTAAGATCGTCAGCGGCCTGCTCAACCGGAGGGATGTCACCACGATCTATGTGTGTACCGACTCAGGGCGGGAGGGGGAATATATCTACCGGCTGGTGGAGCAGCAGGCCGGCGTGCATGGAAAAGTGCGCAAGCGCGTCTGGATCGATTCCCAGACAGAAGAGGAGATTTTGCGTGGCATAAGGGAAGCAAAAGACCTGTCGGAGTATGATTCTCTCGGGGCAGCAGCTTATCTGCGGGCACAGGAAGACTATCTGATGGGGATCAATTTTTCCAGGGTGCTGACACTGAAATATGGCAATACCCTGCAGAATTATCTCAAAAGCGATAAACGGAGCGTGATCGCCGTCGGACGTGTCATGACCTGCGTGCTGGGGATGGTGGTACGGCGGGAGCGGGAGATCCGCAGTTTTGTGAAAACACCTTTTTACCGTGTGAACGGGGAATTTGAGATCGGCGGCCGGGGCGTAAACAGTGAATGGAAAGCGGTAGAGGGCTCGAAATATTTTGGCTCACCCTTATTATATAAAGAAAACGGCTTTCGGGAGCGTAAGGATGCAGAGACGCTGATCACGGAACTGGGCGGTATGCCGGAAGGGGAGAATTTTCAGACACGGCAGGAAGGCGAACTGATCAAGGCAGAGAAAAAGACAGAGAAGAAAAATGCGCCGCTTTTGTATAATCTGGCGGAACTGCAGAATATCTGCTCGCGTTTTTTCAAGATCAGCCCGGATGAGACCTTAAAGATCGCGCAGGAATTATACGAGAAGAAACTGACCACCTATCCCAGAACGGATGCCAGGGTGCTTTCCACGGCTGTGGCAAAGGTGATACAGCAGAATATCAAAGGCTTATGCGCTTACCAGCCCTGCGCGGCCTTTGCGCAGGAGATACTGCAGGCGGGAATGTACAAGGGGCTGGAAAAGACGCGTTATGTGAATGATAAGCAGATCACGGATCACTACGCCATCATACCAACGGGACAGGGGGTTGGCGCGCTGGCCGGTTTAAGCCATACCGCGGCGAAAGTATATGAACTGATCGTGCGCAGGTTTCTGGCAGTTTTTTATCCGCCGCAGGTCTTTCAGAAACTGAGTTTAACGATCGGTATGGGCACGGAGCGTTTCTTTGCCGGATTCAGGGTACAGCAGGAAGAAGGCTGGCAGAAGGTCATGAAATACTCTTTCTTTAAGGAATGCGCGGAGAAAAAAGGCACGGAGAAAGATGCAGATAAAGAGAACGATAAAGACGGAGAGGAACAGGAGATCGCCTGCGATCCGGAGTTTCTGGC
>JAFUUX010000188.1 GCA_017471325.1 Lachnospiraceae bacterium
GTCATGACGATGGAGCTGGCCATCGGGCGCGGCAGCGGAAAGACCGTGGTAGAGGGGTATAAGGCGCTGGAGAAGCCGGGGCAGAAATGGCATCTGCACGGCTGGGTATGCATTGCGGGCTGTTACCTGCTGATGATGTATTATACAACGGTGGCCGGCTGGATGCTGGCCTATTTCTGGAAATACCTGACCGGGCATTTGGCGGGAGTTGAAAAGGAGAGGATCGCCGGCGTGTTTGGGGAAATGCTGGGAAATCCCGTGGAAATGACGGTTTTTATGGTGCTGATCGTGGCAGGCGGGTTTCTGGTGCTGAGTTTTGGCGTACAGAACGGCCTGGAAAAAGTCAATAAGGTCATGATGATCGGCCTGCTTGCGCTGATCCTGATCCTCGTGGTCAACAGCCTGATGCTGCCGGGGGCGGGGGAAGGCATCCGTTTCTATCTGCTGCCCGATCTTGAAAATGTAAAAGAGGCAGGGCTTTCCCGGGTGGTCACGGCGGCAATGAACCAGGCGTTCTTTACCTTAAGCATCGGCGTGGCATCGATGGAAGTATTTGGGAGTTATATGTCAAAAGATTATACATTGACCGGGGAGGCGGTACGGATCTGCGCGCTGGATACTTTTGTGGCGATCGCATCCGGGCTGATCATCTTTCCGGCCTGTTCCAGTTTCGGGATCGGAACGGACCAGGGACCGTCCCTGATCTTTGTCACCCTGCCGACCGTGTTTTCGGAGATGAAAGGCGGCAGGATCTGGGGAACGCTGTTTTTTCTCTTTATGACCTTTGCCAGTTTCTCTACGGTCACGGCGGTGTTTGAAAACCTGGTCAGCGGTGCCATGGACAATTTCAAATGGAGCAGGAAAAAGAGCGTGGCGGTCAATGCCGCATTTATGCTGGCAGCCAGCATGCCCTGCCTGCTGGGCTATAATGTGCTTTCCGGAGTGAAGCTGATCGGCGGCCGGGACATACTGGACAGCGAGGACTTTATCGTCAGTAATCTGCTGCTTCCCATCGGCGCGCTGATATTTCTGCTGTTCTGCGTTACCCGCTTTGGCTGGGGGGATGAGAACTTTTTTAATGAAGTGAATACCGGCAAAGGCATGAAAATGAGCAGGAAGCTGCTCCCGTATTTCAGATATGTTCTGCCAATCCTGATATTGGTGATCCTGGTCAGCGGTCTGCTCTGAGAAAACTATTCGTAAGCAGCCAGCGGTTTTAACTGACTGCCCTGGCTGCTTATGTCAAAGTGATAATAGCCGTCTGTAACGCAGCCCACATTGGCGCGTACATGCAGATCGTAACGGCCGCTGTTGTGCAGCAGGCATTGGGCTTCAAACAAAAGGCAGCCCAGCGGGATATGGTAATCGCTGCTCACGATGGCGAGTGTCTGTACCTGCGGGTAGTCCCTGCGCAGTATCTCATAGGAAAATGCAGCATTATCATAGGTGATGAGGGAGCGGTTTTCGATGATGAGACGTCCTTCGTCGATCCCATGCGCCATGAGCCATTCCGCCATGGCACCGGCTTCCGTGGCGGCGGCATTGCCATAGGCGGTAGGGCCGCCGGTCAGCAGGATATAAGCATCCGGATATTCCCGCGTGCAGCCGATCACGGTGATGAGGCGGTCGATGAGTTCCTCCCGGGGCGTGCCGTCGGCATTCAGGGAAAAGCCCAGCACCACAAAGCATAAACTGTCATCTTTTGGCAGGCCTGCCGGCAGCAGTTCCATTCCGTCAAAGGCTGCCGCATGGATGCCTTCGGCTTCCGCCGCATCCCGCAGGCCGGATACGCCGTCAAAGAGATTGGTGAATCCGTCTTCATTTACCATGGTCCAATAGTCCAGAATGCTTTCCCAGCGGCTTGCCGAAGCGGCATCGAGCAGTGCCATATCATCCAGGATGGCTTGTAAGTCCCGGGCGGACGCGCCGCTGCATTTTGCGCGGATCAGCTGCGGTGCCAGTTCCTCGCGGATGGCGGCAGGCATGGTAAAAGGTGCCGCAGGCGTGGGAGAAGGCGTCGGCGTAGCAGCAGGCAGCGGCGTCGGCGTGGCGCTTGCGGTGATCACGGGATCCGCGGCCGGCAGCAGCGTGACGGTTTCCACCGATGCTTCTGTCTCCGGCTTATTGTCCCGGAATGCGGCATACAGCAGATAACCCGCCGGCAGGGACAGCAGGGTAAGCAGGATGCAGATCCATATGAATTTGTCGGGGTTGGAAGTCGGTCTCATATCCGATTTTATTATATATACGAAAGAAATCACCGTCAACCGGTCGTTGACATATACCGCGCGGTGCAGCATGCAGGGAGTATAAATCCGTGGGCGGCTGCCATGGAAAAGATGCGAAATGCAGGGAGTATAAATCCGTGGGTGGCTGCCATGGAAAAGATGCGAAATGCAGGGAGTATAA
>JAFUUX010000189.1 GCA_017471325.1 Lachnospiraceae bacterium
ATACCGATACTTTTTTGTGGACGAATTTCAGGATACGGACCGCATGCAGGAGTCCTTTATCTATCGTCTGGCAACTGATCCCGGAGATGCAGAACATACCAGGCTGCGGGAAGGCGCACTGTTTCTGGTGGGAGATCCCAAACAATCGATCTACCGCTTCCGCGGTGCACAACCGGAAGTATATTTTGATGTGAAGAGAAGGATGAAGGAGGCTGATAATGCAGCGGTATATGAACTGCAGCGGAATTACCGGTCCGTAAGCGGGCTGATCGGATGGATCAATGACAGGTTTACGGAAGCGGAAAGCATCACGCCGATCATCGCAAAAGAGATTTCGGAAGAGGGATATCGAAAGATGGAACCGGTAAGGCAGGCGGCCGGAGGTGATGTGATATGGGGGATCTACCGGGCCGGCTATGCGGATGCATTCCGGAATCTTGGGAAAAAGCTGCGGGTACTGAAAACCAAAAGCGAGACCGTGGATCATCTGGAGTATAACGAATGCCGTAAAGAGGAGGAAGCGGAGAAGGCAAAATGGGCCGCGGAAAAGACGGCGGAACTGATCTTTTTGCTGATGCAGAAGGACAGTGACGGACAGCCCTGTTACCAGATCACGGATTACGATAAGGAAGATGCGCCGTTCAAAAGAGCGATATGCCCAAAAGATTTTCTGGTGATCACGCAAAAGAAGAAATACATGGAATATTATGTGCGTGCCCTACAACGGCTCGGAATCCCCGTATTACTGGATGGTAAGGAAAATCTGACACGGGATAGATCCCTGATCGTTTTTGTGCGTTTGTTTGGATATCTGGTGAAACCGCGGGATCTGTTATCACGTACCGCGGCGGAAGAGGCATTGCGAGAGACGCTGGAGTGTGAGGATGAGAAGGAGTTTCAGGCACTTTCAGAGGGACTGTTGGAATGCCTGCTCGCAGACACGAAAGAGATGTCTGTGTACGGAAAGGCAGTATATCTGGAACGGCAGGTTTCGCTGCTTTTTGATAAGGAAAGTGATACCGGCAGGCTGCAGGCGCGCGTGGTACAGAGCCATATCCGGCAGATGCTGGAAACGCTTTTTGCGGAAGAAAACTGTACCGGTGTGGAAATGGCACAGCGGATGCGGGATCATGTAGAAGCCGGCCTGGAACATGAGTTATCCCTGGAGGAAGATCCGGATGCCGTGCGTCTGATGAACCTGCATAAAACAAAGGGATTGGAAGGCAATATCGTGATCATCGCGGACCGGACCGGTAAAAGAAAAAACTTTCCTTTGGAAGAGTATCGTGACGGAACTGAATATTATCCCGGGATCCATGACTGGTCTATGGCAAGAAAGGACAGGAAACTGGCGGACAAAGCGGAGAAGGAGAATGCCGCGGAGTTTCACCGTCTGGAATACGTGGCTGCTACCAGAGCGAAGCAGGCAGTCATATTTATGGATGTGCTCCAAAAGGGAGGAATCTTTGCAACGGCAAAACTCAGCGGGAAAAAGGGGCTGACACCGGGGAAAGATGCGGAAAAGATATATACGGAAGTGGATAAAGATACCTATTCTTACCGGCTGGATTCCGAAAAAGATCTCTGGGCTGACGTGAAGAGCAGGATCCCGGATGCGGAAGCACTGGTACAGAAGGCGCAGGGGCGGCAGTCGGCAGCGGAACTGTATGCAGCCGGCGAAGATGATTACCCGGAGGGGATCAGCAAAGCCGTATATGACGGACCGCAGATGAAGAGGGAATCCCCGAGCAATCTGGAAAAGAAAGCATCAAAGATACAGAGTGCGGCAGTGGAGAAGGCAAAGGCAGACGGGCGGGAGCGCAAAGATGAGATCCCGGAGGATCTGAACCGTCCGATCGGCAATGTCACCGGAAATGTACTGCACCGTACCATGGAACTGCTGGTGGGCAGATGCTTCGCTTTGCATAAAGCGGGAAAGAACCGGGATGAGGCGGTCATGGAAGCATGCTGCAGGCAGGCGGTTTTGGAGAATGCGGAGGATATACGGACGGAAGCAGAAAAGAAGGATATCGCTGCATTTACCCATGCCTGCGCGGCAGCTTATGCGGAATGGTTTGCGGAAGAGATCGGCTGGGAGAAGGTGGAGGCGGTTTATCCGGAAGTACGCTTTTCCTACAGGGAGCCGGATGTGAAAGAAGTGTGTTCAACAGGGGAAAAAACGGATCCCGGAGAAGGCGGGGTGTGGATGAACGGTACGGCCGATCTGATCCTTCAGATGAAGGATGGCAGTGTGCGCCTGATCGATTATAAATCGGATAACGATCATTTTCTGACAGAGGAACAGATGCGGGAGGTGCTGAAGGAAAAGTATACGCCACAGCTGAGCGTCTATCATAAAGTGATCTGTGATATGCTGCATGCGGATGCGGAGAAGATACATACGGGCGTGGTGTCATTTTCACAGAAGGACGGGGACGGCAGCCTGCTGACAGGAAAACAGGTGCGCGTGCGCTATACGGAACTGGATGTGCGGAATTGACAGATGAACTGATTGGTGAACTCTTTGCAGAGGACGGATATCGTAAGGGGGAAGTGTGATATGCAGGCGAAAAGCAATACCGGAAAAAGAACGGCAGGAACCGAAACGGAAAAGGCAGTCCGGAGCCAGATCTATCCGTTGATCGTGGCATTGCTGAAAGAGAAGACGGATCAGGAACATCCGATGAGCATAAAGATGATCGCGTGCGAACTGAATCAGCGCGCGGGATATGGCGGAGGGGCATCTTACCGCGCGGAAAATGCGGAACGTTCCGTGCGCAGATGGATGGAGGAACTGCTGGAGGCAGGCCGCGGGTACGAGGAAAAAAGCAGGGTGCTCAACAAAAAGGTGGCAGATGAGTTATACAAAGCGTATGGCGGCAGAGTCAGGGAGGATCCAAACGGCGGATACTGGTTTGAACCGATCCTGACGGCGGGGGATATCTCTATGGTCAATGCAACGATCATAAGCAACCGTTACCTGAGTCCAAAAGAGAAGGCATATCTGACGGCACGGGAAGAAATGATGAGCAGTGGCTATAACAGAAATTTTGCGCGGACGGCGCCCATTCAGCTGCCGCCCAGGCCGAAGCAGTCCGCAAATACGATGGCAGCGGGCGGCGGACCGGCCGGTAATATCGTGCTGGAGAATATCTGTATACTGCATGAGGCGATCCGGAGGAAATGCAGGATAAGGATCGTTTATGGGGAATATATCGAAAAAGACGGAAAGGCAAAACTGCAGAAGAAAAACGAGGGGAAGGAGGCCGTCCTGAATCCTTATGCTTTGGTCTCGCAAAGGGGGCAGTATTACCTGATCGTGACGCACGAAAACCATGAAAATCCGACACATTACCGTGTGGACAGGATCTGGAGTGTGGAAAAACTCGTGGAAAAGAAGGATGAAAAAACCGGCAGGCTCATATACCGGCCACGCAATGAAGTGCCGGAGGTATTGAAAGATTTTTATAAAAACGGGGAATTTGATGCGGAAGCATATACGAAACGATATCCGCTCATGCAATGGGAGGATTGGAAGGCGGAGGAGAACAGAGAGGAATACGTGCTGCTCTGCAGACACAGCGCGATCAGTCTGGTGATCGATCATTTCGGACAGACCTTCAGCCTGGAAGCGGTCCCGGAAAAATACGGATTCAGCCGGAAGGATCATGTGCTGCTGCGGCTGACGGAAAAAGCAGGGTATAAGAACGTGAAATTATTCTGTATCCAGCAGAATGCGGTCATTACACCGCTGGGACCGGAGCGGCTGGTGGCAGAAGTGGATCAGGCGCTGGATGAGGCTCTAAAGCGCATCCGCAGCCTGAGGTGATGGAATGAACGCATGCGGAAAATGACGGGCGGCATCTGGAGCGCGGCAGCCATCCTGCAAAATATCAAAAAATATCCCAAAATATCCAAAAGGACAATTTTGTCCGAATTTCATTCGCTGCCGGTAGTATGATTACTTTATCAGGCGAAGGAAAGGAGATATGGATATGGGCAGAAAGAAAGAGCAGGAAACTGAAAGCGTGCAGGAATGGCAGGAACTGGAGAGGCTGGGCATCGTAAAGCCGCATCCGGAGGGCGGCGCATCCGTAAACTTTCTGGCGCTGATGCAGTACCGTGGCGTGGATGCCGCAGCAAAACTGGATGAGGCGGCCGGGAAAACCGCAGTCAGGAGGGACGCATGAATACATTTCATATCACAAAAGCGGAGAAGCACGTAAGGATCGTAAATGGCGAGGGGCATCGGGAGCGGGCCGAGTATCTGACGATACATACCGGCTTGACAGAGAAAGCACTGCGGGAAGATATCGCAAAAGGCGCGGATTTCCTGAAAGAGCTGCCGGATGCTCTGGAGAGGGCCCGTGAGGAGCGGATTTTCTTTATCCACGCGGGCAGTGAGGAAGAGGGGCTGATGGCAGTCACCTGGCTGGAGAGCATATTCAGCAGTACTGAATATGAGGAGGATGGCTTCCCGGAAGAAGATCTTCCCGGGGACTGGGAAAATACCGCCGCAGATATGGCGGAAGAGGAGATCCTGGCAGATGGAGCGGCTGCGGATAAATCTGACGAGAAAGAAACAGCGGAATATGATTTCATGGACGATCCGGAACAGGTACTGCTGATCGACAGCATGGAGATCAACCGGTATCTGATGCAGGAAGCAGAGATGGGCGGTATGTTCGGCGGCGGGTTTGCCGGCCGGTATTCAGAGGCGCAGGAGCAGCGCAAACCTTATTGGACGGAGTGTCATGAGAATCCGGTCTGCATCTGCCAGGGAAAGTTTGGTGACAGCCTGGTCAGGGATGAAAAGATCGATCTCTTTTCGGAGAATCCGCGTATCTATATCATGAATGAGGATCCGTCCCTGAAGGAGGCAGAAAGGGGAGAAGTTGTGGAAGACGAAGATGAGGAGGATCCGTTTCCTTTCGGGCTGGGAGCAGGCGATACGGATGAGTATATCAAGCGCTCCCTGGTCAATACCGGTGCAGAGTACATCAAAGTGGTGATGGATGAGGCGGCGGAACAGCAGTTTTTCAGTGCAGTGTTAAAGGGGAAGGTAAAAGCACTGGGATACCGTCTGCAAAAAGGGATGGATCTGGGCAAACTGGTCGGGCGCCTGCTGCAGCTGGGCATGGGTGAAAACATGCGTGTGGCTTTCGTGGAAAGATCCGTTACTTATATCGCAAAGCGAAAGAAGAACGGTAAAACACTTTCCGAGGAGGATTTTTCCATCCTGTTTTCCGTAAACCAGCAGGAATTAAAGAAGAAAGCGGATGCATGGAAACGCCTGGATGATGAACTGGTGGGACTGGCAGATGTGAAAAAACGTGTGCGGAGCATCGTGAACAACCTGAAGTTTGAGCGGATGCGCAGGGAAAAAGGCTTAAAAGGCATAGGGTATCATAATGTATTTATGATGCTGGGAGCGCCCGGTACGGCAAAGACCACGGTAGCACAGCTGATCGGTGATATCATGCGTGAGGAGCGCCTGCTGAAAGGCAGCAGGTTTGTCAGTGTCAATGGTGCGGAACTGAAGGGAAAATATGTGGGCTGGACGACGGAAAAGGTCAAGGATCTTTTTAAGCGCAATGACATCATATTTATTGATGAAGCGTATTCCCTGGTGAGCCAGAACGGGGATTCGGATTCGTTCAGTCAGGAGGCGGTGGCGCAGCTTTGCATTGAACTGGAGGCACACGCCATGGACCGGCTGGTGATCTTTGCGGGGTATGGCGGGGAATCCATGAAAGATAAGGGAAACCTGATGAAGCATTTCCTGAGATCCAACCCGGGCATTACCAGCAGGATCAATGCAACGATCTTTTTCCCGTCTTACAGTCCGGAGGAAATGACGCAGATCTTCCATATCCAGGCAAGGTCCAAAGGCCTGGATACGGAGCACGGTGCGGATGCGCAGATCGGGGAATACTTTGCATGGCGCAAAAAAGCGGAGGATTTTGGCAACGGACGGGAGGCGCGTTCCCTCCTGGAAAGCGGGATCACAAAGATGGCGGACCGCCTGGCCGGTAAAAAGAAGTACACACGCAAAGATTTAAGCCTGATGACGGAAGCGGACATCCGCGCGGCTTTGGAGGAAAAGCGTTTTGTATCAGGAAAACTGGAAGAGAAGGAAACACGCAGGCCGGGTTTTATTTGAAAATTGCCTGTAACTGTTCAGAACCCGGGGGGTTCTGAACAGTTACGATGATATAATCCTAAACAGATGGAGAGAGGTAGAGGGTGGGATCATTATGAAAAAGATAAGACAATACTGCGGGGTATTTGCCGCGGCCTTTATGGCGGCATGGATGCTGGGCGCCTGCGGGAAGGATCAGATCGTGTTGACAACGGGGTTTGCCGATGATGAGATATTCCGGGTGGGCGGCAGAAACTGCAGCAGGGCCGAGGTGATGGTGTATCTGGTGACGCTGCATAACCAGTATGAAGGAGCATTCGGAGAAGGGATCTGGGGCGTGGAGACAGAAGGTGTGCCCCTGGCAGAGAGCGTAAAGCAGACCGTGCTGGCAAGGCTGGCCAGGATCAAGATGATGAACCTGATGGCGGAGCATTATGGAGTGGCCCTGGAAAAAGAGGAGGAAAGCCGGATACAAAAGGCGGCAGACGAGTATTACGGCAGCCTGGAAAAAGAAGAGATCGCGGCCATGGATGGCGTAAAGAAGGGTACGATCGAGTCCATGTATGAAGAGTATGCCTTGGCGGAAAAAGTGTATGCGTACCTGATCGCGGATGTCAATCCGGAGATCAGTGATGATGAAGCAAGGACGCTGCTCCTGCATCAGATCGTGCTGCCGGATATGGTGCAGGCGCAGGAAGTAAAGGGAGAACTGGAGGCCGGGGAGGAATTTGATGCGCTGGCTTTCCACTATAATAAAGATCAGGAACTGTCGGTATCCTTTGCGAAAGGCGTGATGCCGCAGGAGATCGAGGATGTCTGTTTTGCGCTGGGGGAGGGGGAGTACAGTGATATCCTTGCCACGGAGAATGGATATGTGATCTATTACTGTGTCAGCACCTATGACCGTGAGCAGACGGAGGCGCATAAGCAGGAGATATTACAGCAGAGGCAGAAAGAGGCGTTTCAGTCGATCTATGATACCTTTGCTGCGGAGCAGGAAGTATACCTGAATGATGAACTGTGGGCGCAGATCACAGTGCCGGAGGAGACGTCCGGGGATACGGTGGATTTTTTTGATGTTTATGAGAAATATGCGGCAGAGTAAGCCTTTGCGCCGCGTTTTACCGCGTATACCGCAGCGGGAGATCAGAGCAGGCAGTTCATTTCGTTTGCGGTACAAACAGGGGAGGAAAGAAGATGGACAGACCGGTTTTATCTGACCGTTATGTGTTTCATGTACATACCCGCCGGTGCAGGCATGCGCAGGAGATCGGGGATGAGGCGTTTATCCAAAAAGCGCTGGAGGCCGGAGCAGACAGTATCTGGTTTACGGATCATGCACCGTTTCCGGGAGATCCGTTTGGGCACCGCATGGGATATGCGGAGCTGGAGGATTACCTGTCATCGCTTACGGAACTGAAGGCAGGCTATAAGGACAGGATCGCCGTGCATATTGGCCTTGAGACAGAATATTTCCCGTCTTATGATGAAGCGGGCTATTACAGGCAGTTAAAAGATGATCCGCGTATCGAACTGCTGCTTTTGGGGCAGCACATGGCGGAGGATGAAACGGGGGGATACTCTTTTGACTGGGAAAAGGAAAGGCTGAATGAAGAAGAATATACGGCTTTGGGAAATGCGATCTGCCGGGGGATACGCAGCAGCTATTTTTCGGCAGTGGCGCATCCGGACAGGAGTTTTCGCAGGAGAAAGACCTGGACTGCGGAAATGGCAGAGATAGCAGAGCAGATCATCATGACGGCACGGGAATATGGCCTGCCATTGGAACAGAATGAAACCTCAAAGCGGCATAAGCATCAATACTGGGAGGAATTCTGGCAGCAGGCGGGAGACCGGGTGGAGATCCTGCACGGACTGGATGCGCACTATCTCGATGAGATATATCTGGTGTGATCCTGTGTCCCGGCGCAAGACGGAATAAAAACTGTTAGCACTCAATAAAAATGAGTGCTAATTTTTCCTTGACTTTTGTTTCACATGGAATTATACTGTTTTACATAAGTAAGCGAAAACCGCAGGGCAGGCGGTGAAATGGCGGCGAGGGGCTGTCCTGGAACACTGCGGAATGCCCGGAGCGGTAAAAACAGCAACAGAAAGGACGTGCATGTATCATGGCAAACAAACAGGGAAGTTTATCGATCAACAGTGAAAACATATTTCCCATCATCAAGAAATGGCTGTACAGTGATCACGATATCTTTTACCGTGAACTGGTGAGCAACGGCTGCGACGCCATCACCAAACTGAGAAAACTGGATATGATGGGAGAATACACGCTGCCGGAGGATTACAAGGGAAAGATCACGGTGGAAGTAAGCCCGGAGGACAAGACCATCACGATCACGGATAACGGTCTGGGCATGACGGCAGAGGAAGTGGAGGAGTACATCAATCAGATCGCTTTTTCCGGCGCAACGGATTTCCTGCAGAAATACAAGGATAAGGCAAATGAGGACCAGATCATCGGGCATTTCGGTCTGGGCTTTTACTCGGCTTTCATGGTAGCGGATCAGGTGGAGATCAATACCCTTTCTTACAGGGAAGGCGCGCAGGCGGTACATTGGAGCTGCGATGGCGGTACAGAGTATGAGATGGAGGATGGGGAACGCAAGGAAGTGGGAACCGAGATCATCCTGCATGTGATGGAGGACTGCCTGAAATTCTGCAACAAGTATGAGGCGGAAGAAGTATTGAAGAAGTATTGTTCCTTCATGCCGTATGAGATCTTCTTAAATAAGAAGGGTGAGGAACTGACCGAGACCATTGACGAGGATGAGAAACTGGATACGGATGTGGTGCTGGAAGAGATCCATCCGGAGAAGAAAGAGGAGGATAAGGAAGAACCGAAGACCAGGCTGAATATCAAAAAGCGTCCGGTGGCTCTGAATGATACTACGCCGCTTTGGGCGAAACACCCCAATGAGTGTACGAAGGAGGAGTATCAGGAGTTTTACCGCAAGGTATTCCATGATTACAAGGAGCCGTTGTTCTGGATCCACTTAAACATGGATTATCCGTTTAACTTAAAGGGTATCCTGTACTTCCCGAAGATCAATATCGAGTTTGAGTCCATAGAGGGCGTGATCAAACTGTACAACAACCAGGTGTTTATCGCGGATAATATCAAGGAAGTCATTCCGGAATACCTGATGCTCTTAAAGGGCGTGATCGACTGCCCGGATCTGCCGCTGAACGTATCCCGTTCCGCATTGCAGAATGACGGCTTTGTGAAGAAGATCTCCGACTATATTTCCAAGAAAGTGGCGGACAAACTGGCCGGCATGTGCAAGACAGAGCGTGAAGAATATGAGAAATACTGGGATGACATCAATCCGTTCATCAAGTACGGCTGCTTAAAGGATGACAAGTTCTGTGAGAAGATGACAGACTATATCCTCTTTAAGAACCTGGACGGCAAGTATGAGAGCCTGCCGGAGTGCCTGGAGGTGAAGCCGATCGATCCGGGCGATGAAGAAGAGGGCGAGAAGAAAGAAACCGCCGAGGATGTGGACGGCAACAAGGTGGAAGCCGAAGTGGTGGAAGAAGGCGCTGCGGAGAAGGCGGAAGAAACTGCTGACGAAAAGGCAGAGGAAGAGAAAAAGGAAAAGGTGATCTATTATGTCACCGATGAACAGCAGCAGAGCCAGTACATCAATATGTTCAAGAAGGCGAAGAAGGATGCGGTGATCCTGAAGGATCAGATCGACCAGCCGTTCATTTCCCAATTGGAGAGCAAGAACGAGGGCGTGAAGTTTATGCGCATCGATGCGGATCTGACGGATGACTTTAAGGCAAAGACTTCCAAGAAAGCGCAGGAAGAGCTGGACGCGCAGACAGAGGAACTGTCCAAGATCTTTAAGAAGGCGATCAAAAAGGACAGCCTGACTGTAAAGGTGGAGCGGCTGAAGAATAAGGATATTTCCTCAATGATCACGGTGTCCGAGGAAACCCGCCGCATGCAGGATATGATGAAGATGTACGCGATGCAGGGCATGCCGATGGGCGGCATGGGCAAGGAAGGCTATACGCTGGTACTCAATGCCAATAACAAACTGGTGCAGAAGATCCTGGAGGACAAAGAGGGCGACAACGTACAACTTCTGTGCGAGCAGCTATACGATCTGGCGCTGATCCAGAATGCGCCGTTAGAGCCGGAGGCGATGACGAAGTTTGTGGCACGTACCAATAAACTGATGGGACTGCTGCTGTAAGATCACAGGCAGAAAAGCGCACATAAAAAGTAACTGGCATAAAAACGGGTATGGTGTTTTGCCGTACCCGTTTTTTCTATATATACGGGGGGATGGAATGATACCTTTGCTTGCCAAATGCGTATAGATGGGGTATACTATATATTGTTGTTTTATGTGAAATTTTATGGATCTGTTCATAAATTACCTGTACAGATGACACAGGATATGTGTGCGATTGCCGGAAGGAAAAGGCAGCCGCAGCGGCAAGGCTTTCCGATGCGGCAGACGGGCGCATGGACCAGTCAGATGTGCAAGTATTTTTGTGACAGTTCCCAGGCAGATCATACAAAAAAGGTTGCAGCGGATGAAAGAGGTCATAGAAAAGATACTGACAGGGAAATTGGATTTTGCCAGGGAGGTGCCGCCTCTTTCTTTTTCATGTGACGAGATCGTATGTGAGACGGCGCCGGACCGCGAGATCCACGGAACGTTTGATATCTATGCGCCGGAAGAGATGAAAGGATATATCTATTCCAGGGATCTGCGTTTTACCCTTACGGTTTCGGAGTTTCAGGGGAAAAGCGTGGAGATCGGGTATACCATGGATACCCACGGACTGCCGCACGGGGCGGTGCATAGCGGGAAATTGGCCATCGTTACGGATCATGGGGAGTATGAAATGCCCTACCGGCTGCTGGTCAGCGGGACGGCGCCGGAGTCGGAACTGGGGGAGATCCGCAACCTGTTCCATTTCGCCAATCTGGCGAAGGCGGACTGGGCAGCGGCGCAGAAACTGTTTTATTCACCGGCGTTTTTAAATGTGCTGAGCGGAAATGACGCCATCTATCAGACGGCTTACAGAGGTTTTTCGGCGGTAGAAGGCAACGGACAGAATATGGAGAACTTTCTGGAGACGGCCAGAAAGAAGACCAGACCGGTATACAGAACGGATATTGAAGAAGTCGAAATGGATGTGCCGCCGACGGATATCCGCAGGCATATCAATATCGTGCGGGACGGATGGGGGTACACGGATCTGAATATCCGTGCCTGTGGGGATTTTCTGGCTGTGGATCAGGAACTGCTGACGGAGGAGAATTTTTCCGGAAATGTGGGGCAGGTCGATTACCGGATCCTGCGCAGTGGTCTGGTGCCTGGAGATAATGTGGGTGAGATCGTGATCAGCGAGCAGCTGGCGGAGATACGGATCCCCGTGACGGTGCATGTGCCGGTAGCGGCAGTGGAGCATGAGGACAGGCTGCGACTGGCGCAACTGATGCATTATTATATGGACTACCGCACGGAACGCATGCCCAGGACAGAGTGGGCGGAAAAGAGCGAGCAGTTGATCGGTGATGTGCTGGCGGAACGTTCCGGCTATCTGGAATACCGTCTGTATCAGGTACATGTGCTCCTGGCAACCAAGCGTTACGAAGAAGCCTCTTCCATTTTAAAGGTGATCGGTCTTCTGGCAGAGGAACACGGACTGTCAAGGGAAGAGGAAGCCTATTATATGTACCTGCAGAGCCTGCGCGCGGGGGAGCCGGAGTTTACCGCAGGCCTGGCCGAACAGGTAGAGGAACTGTACCTTCAGGATGAGAGCAGCTGGCGCCTGGCCTGGGTGTACATGTATATGGACGGCAGTTTTGAACACAATGACCGGAAGAAATGGCGGCTGCTGAAAAAGCAGTATGAAATGTACGGTAATGCCAGCCCGATCATTTTTCTGGAAGCGCTGCAGATCATATTGCAGGCGCCGAAGCGTATGGACACGCTGGAAAGTTTTGAACTGGGGCTGATGCATTTTGCGCTGCGCAGGGGACTGGCCACCAGGGAACTGCGGGAACGCTTTGCTTTTCTGAGTATGGAAGAGCATGTTTTTTCGGAGGAACTGGCGGGGCTTCTGATGGAATGCTGCGCTTTAGAGGAGAGCGTGGTCATGCTGGAGGCACTGAGCCTGCACCTGATCCGGGGCAACTGCATCGGGGAGGAGTATTTCCCATGGTATCAGCGCGCGGTGGAGAGGGAACTGCGCCTAAGCCGCCTGTATGAATATTATATGATGTCGCTTCCGGCCGGCTATAAGGGCAGCCTGCCGAAGATCGTGCTGATGTATTTCGCGTACCGTTCCCCGCTGGATGCGGAACATAATGCGCTGCTTTACGCAAATGTGCTGCGCCATAAGAATGAGTATCAGGAACTGTACGAGCAGTATCTGCCCACGATCATGGAGTTTGCGCAGGAACAGCTTCTGCGGGGAAAGATCGATGAGCAGCTTGCGTATATTTATAAAAAACTGCTTTCCGGAAAGAAGCAGGAGAATGAATATCTGGATGCCTATACGGAGATGCTGTTCATGGAACGGATCACGGTATCGGCAGATAATATCGTGAATGTGATCCTGGTGGATGAGCATCTGAAGGGGGAACTGAGCTACCCGATCGTAAACGGTGAGGCTTATGTGCCGGTTTATGGGGATAACTCTTATCTGCTGGTGGAGGATACCTGGGGGAACCGTTATACCCAGGAAAGCGTCTATACCCGCCAGCGTCTGCTGAAAGAGAAAACAGATTTAAAACGTCTGCAGCAGCTGGAAAAGCCGAAACTGGGGCCGGCACTGTATCTGGCGGTACAGTCCGGGGAGAGCGTGCAGGTCAGTGAGGAAAACGCGGTACAGCTGGAGTGGCTGTCTGAGCGGGAAGAACTGGTGGAGGACTACCGCCGCAGCATGATGATCGCTCTGGCAGAATACTATTTTGACAATGACCTGATCGAGCCGCTGGACAGGATGCTGAGGCGTTTTGAGCCGTTGTGTTTAAGTGTGCAGGAACGTGAGGTGTGTGTGCGCATTATGGTGGCACGCGGCATGTATGATGATGCGTTTTCCTGGATACAGCGCTGCGGCACGGAGGGGATCAGCGTCAAGGTGCTGGTGCGCCTGTGCGACCGGCTGCTGGCCCGTAACGCGCAGGATTATGACCTCGACCTGGTCAAGATCTGCCAGGGCATATTGGATATGGGCAAGTATGATGAAGAGATCCTGGCGTATCTTTTGAAGTATTCCGGGGGGACACTGGCCGAGTGCAGGGAACTGTGGCGGGCAGCGGATTCCTTTGAGATGGATGTACAGAAACTTTTGGAGAAGACGATGCTGCAGATCCTGTTTACCGGTGCCGTGGTGCGGGAAAAGGTGGATATCTATCTGGGACATCTGGACGGCGGCATGAACACGGAACTGGAAAAGGCATATCTGGCAAGGCTGTGTTATGACTATTTCATCCGGCAGGAAGAGATGGATGTGCGTGTGTTTGAACGGGTGGCATATCTCTACCGGCTGAAGGAGGAACTGCTGCCGGTGTGTATCCTGGCTTATCTGAAAGCCAAAGCGCCCATGGCGGCAGCACGCACGCTCGCGGAGCAGGAGGAAACACTCTGCAGGGAACTGCTGCTGCAGATGCGCATGCTTGGGATCATGCTGCCGTATTTTGCCGATTATGCGTTTATCGATCCGGGTTACCGTATCTATACCGGGGTAAGTTTTATCGAGTATCACGGACATGCAGACAGCCAGGTGGTGCTGCATTATGTGTATGAACAGGAGGGGACGGAGGCGAAGGAATACTACCGCGAGGAAATGCAGCATGTATTCGGCGGCATCTATGTGAAACGTTTCCTGCTCTTTTTCGGGGAAAAGATCCATTATTACATTACAGAAGAAGACGGGCGGCAGGAGAAACTGACACGTTCCAGTGTTTTGGAATATACGGAACGGCCGGATGCGGATACGGGAGACCGGTTTTCGATGCTCAACAATCTTGCCCTTGCGAGGGATATGAAGGACGAGCAGACGTATCTCAAACTGTCGGAAGAGTATCACAGGCAGGCGTATATTGCGGAACGCTTATTTGTGCCCGGCCGGATCGGGAGGCAGGGATGATCGAGGGACTGAAAAATGTGGTAGGAAAACTGGGGCGCGACCGGATCTATCTGGGGATCGATCTGACGGATGAATTTTCACAGATCAGTTATTGCGTGGCCGGGGAAGAGCCAAAGACACTGAGCCTGGTGGCGGGTGTGGACAGGCTCTGCATCCCGACGCTGCTGGCAAAGCGCTATGGCGAGAGCGTCTGGACTTATGGCGAGGACGCGATCACCATGAGTGACGCGAACGAGGGCTTTTTGGTGGACCGTCTTTTAGAGCGTGCGCGCAGCGGCAGGGCAGTGGAGGTGGAATCTTCGGATTATGATCCCGGAGATCTGCTGGCGCTGTTTTTACGCAAGTGTTTATCCAGGATGACGGCAGTGGCACCCTTGGAAAAAGTGGCTGCCATTGTCATTTCCGTGGAGGAGCCGGATGAACAGATGGTACGGATTTTAAACCAGGTGGTCAAGACGCTGCGCTTAAAACCGGAGCGGGTATTTTTCCAGAGCCATGCCGAGAGCGCCTATCATTATATGCTGCACCAGCCCATGGAACTGCATGCGCAGGATGTATGCGTATGCAATCTGACTTCCGCGGGGCTTTCCGTGATGATGTATGCGCAGAACATACAGACCAGGCCGCATGTGATGATCATGGAGGAACTGAAGTATCTGGAGTTTCTGCCGGAGGATTTTTCGGCGGTGCGCAATCCGGAGGTGCGCAAGCAAAAAAAGGACGAGCAGTTCAGGTCGATCCTCTATACCAGCCTGGAGGGGCGGCGGGTTTCGGTGGTCTATCTGCTGGGCGATGGCTTTGAAGGCGACTGGTGCCAGGAGTCCCTGCGGTATATCTGCACGGGACGCAGGGCGTTTCGGGGGAATAACCTGTTCAGCAAAGGTGCGTGCTACAGCGCGAGGGAGCGGCTGGAGCCTTCGGAAGCGGAAAAAGGGATCGTCTTTCTGGGGAAGGACAAACTCAAGGCCAATATCGGCATGAAGGTGATGCGCAGCGGCACGGAAGCCTATATGGCGCTTCTGGATGCCGGAAGGAACTGGTATGACAGCATCAAAGAATGTGACCTGCTGCTGGAGAGAGAGGAACGGCTGGAACTGATCGTGACGCCGTTGAATGGAAAGAATACCAGGGTGATACCCGTATACCTGAGCAGCTGCCCCAGGCGGAACAGACGCGCCGTGCGGGTGCATCTGGAACTGAAGATGCTTTCGGAGGTAAAGGCGGTGGTAACGGTAACGGATATGGGGTTTGGCGAGTTTTTTGCGCCAAGCGGACAGCAGTGGGAGACGGAATTTCGTATCATATAAGGTGCAGGAATGGGAAAAGTGTACGAATGCATCGGGCGCTATGCCCAGAATGCATATACGATCAGGAATACAATGATACGGGTGTGGTGCCTGGAGGAGTTGTGCTACTACATCTGTGAAAATGCGGATCTGCTGGATGACAGTTTTGCGGATCCCGCGCTGCCGGACTGGCTGGAGGAAGAGTGCGCGTTAAAGGATCTGGCAAAGCAGCTGCGTACGACCAGACGGCAGAGCATCAAACTGGAGAATTATGTGTATGATATCCTGGATGCGGCTGCGTTTGTGGATGAGGCGGAGCGCAGGGAGATCGGCAGGGTGATCCGTGCCAACCGGGATATGCCTGCCGTGGAGCGTGCCATGGTGCTGGCAGAGTATTTTCTGCGGGAAGCGCATTATGTACGGGCGCTGCATATCTATGAGGAACTGCTGCAGGAGCATAGCGGGGAACTGGACCGGCGCAGGCTGGTTTTGATCTGGCAGAATAAGGGTGTGATCTACGCACGGCTGTTTTATTTTGCGGAGGCGGCAGAGTATTTTTGGAAGGCGTATGAACTGGGCGGCGGGGAGACGGCGCGCTTTTCCTATCTGGCGGCCAAACGGATGCAGTTAAATGATGTGGAGTACCTGCAGTTTATGGCTGGACTGCCGGAGGATTTTAAAGAAACGGCGGAAGTAGAGGCGGATCTGGAGAAACTGCGCAAGGCATATGCGGATACGGCGCAGAACCGCCGGCAGGAGGAACTGCGCAAACTGAAGGCTACCGGCCCGGCGCAGGCATATTCGGAAACGGCGCTGCAGCTTCTGGAAGAGGAAAAACAGCAGTACCGTCAGTTTATGGCGGAATAGGAGCGGTACGGCGGGCAAAAGCCGGAAGCATATAACGGAGTGAGCGATGGGACTGTTTGCGAAACTCAAGCAGAAATGGGAAAACTGGTATTACCGCGACTTTGAAGATGAGCCGGGGGACTGGGAGGAGATCGAGCCCACAACGGAGAATGTGAGCCCGGAAGCCCGCGCGGCTTATTTTAAGGATGTGGATACCCGAACTGTCTATGTGCTGGAAAACATGGGGCAGATGGCGGAAGCGGCCGAGAAGATGGAGCAGTGCCAGGGGGAGTACAACGCGGTCACGGATCTGCTCACGGATATGGAGGAGATCGAGGCGCTGCCCAAGGATGTGCGCGTACAGATCATGGATCTGGCAGGAAAGATCGAAAGCCTGGAAAAGGAACGCCGGCAGGTATATCTGGAATCCGGACATCTGGCGGAGACAAGGGTAAAGCTGCTGGAGAGATATGAAGATGAAGTGCCGGACGGTATCAAAAAGATCCGTGAAGCGGAGGAGTACCGCAGGCTGGTCAAAATGGACATGAAAAAGATGGAGGCGGAACGGAATTCCTGCCGCTATCAGATGCGGGAAGCCGTATCTACGGTATCGAACAGCCGCGGGGTGGCAGTGATCTGTGCCGTGGCGATGGTGCTTTCGATCGTTCTGCTGGTGGTGCTGCAGATGGCTTACCGGATGGATGTGACCTGGGGGTATCTGCTGATCGGCGGTGCCGGTGCGCTGACGCTTACGGTACTGTTTGTGCGGTATCAGGATGCCGTGCGGGATATCCGCCGGCTGGAAAAGGTGCGCAACAAGACCATCAGCCTGCAGAATACGGTCAAGATCCGCTACATCAACAATACCAACCTGCTCTCGTATCTTTATATGAAATATTCCGTGGATTCGGCAGATGAACTGGAGGCGGACTGGGAGACCTATATCAATGAGATGAATGCCCGGGCAAAGGATGAGAAACTGAAAGAAGAACTGGAGTATTATTACAATAAACTGACCGGGACGCTGAAGGATTTAAATATCCGTGATCCGGAGATCTGGACCAGGCAGACGCAGGCGCTGCTGGATCCGCGGGAGATGGTGGAAGTACGGCATGCACTGATCATCCGGCGGCAGAAGCTGCGGGAGCGGCTGGAGTACAACCGGGAGATCGCGGAAAAGGCGCAGAAAAAGATCAAGGATCTGGCGCAGGCTTACCCGCAGTATTCCCAGGAGATCGCCAGCATCGTAAAGCGTTATGAGGGTGCGGGATGAGCGGGAAATGTACACGGCTGGATATCGGATTTTTGGCGGCTTCCCTGGCAGTCACCCTTTCCGGGGATTTTTTATACAGCAGGGTAGCAGGGTACGGGACGGTCTGGAATATGGTGTGCGGCCTGCTGCTCGCGGTTTTATTCCTGCGGTTTAAGGTATTTGACAGACAGGTATTGCTGGGCAGGGAAAACCTGCTGCTATCCGCTGTTTCGGCATTGTCTTTTTACCTGACGCTGCGGCAGCGGCTGAGCACGGGGCTGACCTGGTGCGCGATCCTGCTGCTGTTTGTCTGCAGCATGTTTCTCTTTCCGGCGCTGAAGAAAGCGATCGCAGCCCTGCCGCGTGCGCTGGGGCGCTGTGAACTGCTGAAAGGGCATCCCTATCCGGCAGCGGTGTTTGTGTTCCTGTATGCGCTGGCGGCGATGGGGCTGTTCTGGCGGCATTTTTTCCCTTACGGGTATTCCCCGGATGTGCTAAACCAGTTGGACCAGATCCATGGCGTTATCGCCTATAGTGATGTGCATGCCATAGGGCATACGCTGTTTTTGAAAGCGTTGTTATCCATATGGGATGATCTCGGCTTTGTTGTGGCGGTGCAGCTCGTCATGGTGGCGTTTTTATTTGCGCTGATGACGGCATATTTCACTAAAAAGGGGATTCCCTTTACATTCTGCCTTCTTCTGACAGGGATCTTCCATATCTCATGTGCAGTGCTCAAGCCATATGTGACGCCGTGGAAGGATACGCCGTATCTGTTCTGCGTGGGACTGCTGAGCTGGCTGCTGATGCGCCGGCAGGAGGAGGGGGAGGAAAAGGGATGGATCGCAGTGCTCATGGGGCTTGCGCTGGCAGGGATTCTGTTATTCCGCTTAAACGGTATTGTGATCTTTCTGTTTACGGGGATCTGCCTGTTTTTGGATGCGGTACGGAATAAACGTCGGAAAACACTTTTACTGACATTTTCAGCCTTTGTCTTTTTGTTTGGCGGAGTACAGTTTTATGCCTATCGGGTCCTGCATACGCAGTCGCCGGTAAACGGATTTTCCGTGCAGGTGTTTGGAACGGCCATTGCGGCAGCGGTGATGGATGGGCGCATGACGGAAGAAGAATATGCGGCAGTAACCGAACAACTGCCGGCAGCGTGGATCGAGGAAAAATACCGGGACTGGCAGCTGGGGGATCTGCTCTGGGGCTCGGATTACACGCCGCTGATCGAAGACGATCCGGATATGGAAGTGTTTAACAATACGTTTGTCGTATCGATGGGCGCACATAAAAAAGAAGTGATCGCACTGTATTTTCAGCTGCTGCCGCGGCATTGGCTGACATATCTTAAGAATATCGTGCAGGGGACAAGGATCATCTGGGGGCATGAGGGCTTTTCCAAGGCTGTGCTGGTATTTGACCATGTGGCGCTGGTCATGTATCTGTATCTGGCAGGCAGTGTTTTTATCAAACCTTTGACCGGGGCGAAGGGATGGTGGCTGCCGTTTATGCCGGCAGTGATGAACACGCTGTCCATTGCGATCTCGACAGTAACGAATGAGGAGAGGTATCTGCTGCCGATGTTTGCTCTCTGGCCGATGCTGTTCTGCTATATCCTGTCACATGCAGCGGCAGAGAAGAAAGTATGTTACTATTCATAGTCGAATCGCGCACTTGCTGCGCGATTACGACCCAAGTATTCCGAGCGAGATGGGTTTTGCCCATCGCCGCAGGCGATTTTCATTGGCAAAACCCGTTACTATCACAGCACGAAGGGCTGTGAATAGTAACGAAAGTATAGACAGAATCTGCAATTCGGTTTATACTACACAATGTGTTTTCAAAAAGAGCATTTAAATATAGGAGGAGAATAAAATGAAACCGATCAAGGAAGGTAAAGTACGTGAGATTTATGATAACGGCGATTCGCTGATCATGGTGGCTACGGACCGGATCAGCTGCTTTGATGTGATCTTGAAAAATATCATCCGGAAGAAGGGAACCGTGCTGACGCAGATGTCCCGTTTCTGGTTTGATATGACCAGGGATATCGTGCCTAACCATATGATCACGACAGATGTGAACGAGATGCCGGAATATTTCCGCAAGCCGGAGTATACGGGCAACAGCATGATGTGCCGGAAACTGAAGATGCTGCCGATCGAGTGCATCGTAAGAGGTTATATTACGGGCAGCGGCTGGGCCAGTTATCAGAAAAACGGTACGGTATGCGGTATCCGCCTGCCGGAAGGGCTGAAGGAGTCCGAGAAACTGCCGGAGCCGATCTACACACCCAGCACCAAGGCGGAGATCGGGGAGCATGATGAGAATATTTCCTTTGAGCAGTCGGTCGATGTATTGGAGAAGGAATTTCCGGGAAAAGGGCGTGAGTATGCAGAAAAACTGCGCGACTGTACCATTGCGCTGTATGTGAAATGTGCGGATTACGCAAGGGAGAAGGGCATCATCATTGCGGATACCAAGTTTGAGTTTGGCCTGGATGAGAACGGCAATATCGTATTGGGTGATGAGATGCTCACACCGGACAGTTCCCGTTTCTGGCCGCTGGAAGGATATGAAGCAGGCAAGAGCCAGCCGTCCTTTGACAAGCAGTTTGCCAGGGACTGGTTAAAGAGCAACGAGCATGACTGGAAACTGCCGGCGGAGGTAGAGGAAAAGACCATCGAGAAGTATCTGCAGGCATATGAGATGCTGACCGGTACCAGATTGGAAGTGTAAGAGTGCCTGCGTAAAAAAGAAAATTCAAAAAGCCGGCCCCTCGGAGGAATGTTACCGCAGGGACCGGCTTTTTTTGATCGGGATTATTCGGGGGGATTATACATTTACTTCCCCGGTGGCTCCCAGCAGGTCTTTATTGGCATCCAGCACGGGCTGTACGAAATCACGCAGGTAGATTTCCACCTGGCGGGGCGCACGTCCAACATAGTCAGCCGGGTTCATTTTGGCATCCAGTTCCTCACGTGTGAGATGGAACTTCGGCTCTTTTGCGATGAGATCCAGCAGGTTGTTTTCCAGGCCGTCCTGTTTGATGTGCTTTCCTGCCAGCATGGAGGCCTTGCGGACTTCCTCGTGCATTTCCTGGCGGTCCTCACCGGCTTTGACCGCATCCATCATGATATTTTCGGTAGCCATAAAAGGCAGTTCGCTTAAGAGATGTTTTGCGATGACTTTATCGTTCACCACGAGTCCGTCTACAACGTTCAGGCATAATTCCAAAATACCGTCGAGTGCGAGGAAACCTTCCGCGATAGAGATGCGTTTGTTTGCGGAATCATCCAAAGTACGTTCAAACCACTGGGTGGCAGAGGTGATGGCCGGGTTCAGCGCATCAATGATCACATAGCGGGAGAGGGAGGCGATACGCTCGCTGCGCATCGGATTGCGTTTGTAGGCCATGGCGGAGGAACCGATCTGGGATTTTTCAAACGGCTCTTCCACTTCTTTTAAGTGCTGCAGCAGGCGGATGTCATTGCTCATCTTGTGGGCGGAAGCAGCGATGCCGGCTAAGATGTTCATCACGCGGGTGTCCACCTTGCGGGAATAGGTCTGGCCGGAAACGGGATAGCAGGCGGAAAAGCCCATCTTCTCTGCGATCATCGGATCGATCCGGTCAATGGTTTCCTGATCACCGTTAAACAGTTCCAGAAAGCTGGCCTGGGTGCCGGTGGTGCCTTTGGAACCTAAGAGTTTCAGGGTTCCGCTCACATAATCCAGATCTTCCAGATCCATCATAAACTCGTTGATCCAGAGCGTGGCACGCTTGCCCACCGTGGTAGGCTGTGCCGGCTGGAAGTGGGTGAAGGCCAGAGTGGGCAGACTTTTATACTGATCCGCAAAACGTTTCAGTTCATCGATCACGCAGACCAGTTTGCGCTTTACCAGTTTCAGAGCCTCATGCATCACGATGATGTCGGTATTGTCACCGACATAACAGGAAGTGGCGCCGAGATGGATGATGCCCTTTGCCTTGGGGCACTGCAGGCCGTAGGCATAGACATGGCTCATGACATCGTGCCGCACCTCTTTTTCGCGTTTGCGTGCGTCTTCGTAATTGATATCGTCCTGATGCGCTTTCATTTCATCGATCATTTCCGGGGTGATCTGCTGAAGTCCCAGTTCCATTTCGGTTTCCGCCAGTGCGATCCAGAGACGGCGCCAGGTACGGAATTTCATGTCCTGGGAGAAAATATGCTGCATATCTTTGCTTGCGTACCGCTCGGAGAGCGGGCTTTGGTAAATATTGGTTGCCATGGTGATCCTCCTTGAAAATAATATATTCTTGCGTGATTATATCAGATTACGGGTGTTTCCACAACCTTTTCTCGGGAAAACCTAACTATATATAGTAGTTTTTTCTGTTTTGGTTGACAAAATGTGGAAGAAATGTTGTAATAATATCTGTGAAAAAAGAAACTCTGGTCAACTGCATCAAAGCGGCGGTATTTACGGGGATAGCAGCGGCATTGTTTGTGCCGGTGAGTTATATCCTGCGGCCGTCGATCGACAACCGCAAGCAGGCGTTTGCGGGTTTTTACAGTGAGCCGCAGGACAGCCTGGATCTGGTGTTCATGGGGAGCAGTTCGGTGTATCCGTATTATGCGCTGCCATATCTGTGGAAGGAATATGGCTATACCGGCGGTATGCTGTCCACCTCGATCCAGCGTGCGGAGAACATTCCGTATCTGGTAAAGGAGGCGGCCAAGACGCAGACACCGATGCTGATGGTGATCGAGATGCGTATGTTTTACCGCAGCCGTGAGATCTCTGATCAGGAAGAAGTGCGTTTTTTTAATCATGTGACAGTGGATAACCTGAAGTATTCCAAAAACCGCTTTGAATTGATATATAACACGTACCTGCATACTTCCGTTTCCGATTATGTGGATTTCATCAGATATCATGGCGGATGGAAGGATTTTACGCCGCAGGATATCCGTTTCTGGGACTATAAGGATCACGATCCTTATAAGGGCTTTGCCTTTAATGCGGAGGTGGATCCGCAGCAGCCGCCGCTGCAGTACAGCGATGAGGAAGTGCTGCCGCTCTATGATTACCGGATAGAGGAGATTGGCAGCCTGATGGATTACTGCGGGGAAAACGGGATCACGCCTTTGTTTATCTACAGTCCGTACTGTCTGGATGCGGAGGATCAGCAGATGAGCGATACCATGGGAGCGATCATCCGGGAACGCGGGTATGAATATATCGATTTCAATCATTTATATGAGGAACTGGGGATCGATTTTGCCACGGACTTTTACAATGACGGACATGTGAACATCCATGGCGCCATGAAAGTGACGGATTATCTGGGGCGGTATATCCGGGAGCATTACGGGGCGGCACCCGCACATCCGGCAGAGATCACCGCGGAGTGGGAGGCGGACTATGCCGTGTGGAAAGCAGATTATGATGCCTGCATGGCAGAATGGGAAGAAAATGCGGCAGCGGTAAAGGCGGAGCAGACAGAACAGGCAGCGGCAGAGTGAGGCCGGCAGGGCGCACAGGGGATGCAGACAGCGGCTTTTGTGCGATACGGAAGCGGAAAACAGACAGGGGCATTTATTTATGAAGGAACTGGAATATCCGTTTGATGCGGAGGCAATATTAAGAAAGCGGAAGAAACTGCGCAGAAGCCTTATGGAAGATGGCAGTAAGCGGATGCAGAAGCGCATCGCCGTACTGGGCGGATCGACCACGCATGATATCGTATCCGTGCTGGAACTGTTTTTGCTGGATGCGGGGATCGAACCGGTCTTTTACGAGTCGGATTACGGGCAGTACTGGAATGATGTGATGTTTGACAATCCGGAACTGGCGGCTTTTGCGCCGGAACTGGTCTGTATCCATACAACTACCCGTAATATCCTTCGTTTTCCGGAGATCCCGGATGATGCAGCCGCGGTAGAGGGACTGCTGGAAGAGACTTATCAGCCGTTTGTGCAGCTGTGGGAGAAGATCGCGCAGCGATACCATTGTCCGGTGATACAGAATAATTTTCAGGAGCCGTATTTCAGGATCATGGGCAACCGGGATGCTTATGACATCCATGGACGGGTACATTTTGTGCAGGCGCTAAACGAGCGTTTCCACGCATATGCCGCATCGCATGATAATTTCCATATCTGCGATATCCATTACATGGCTTCCTGTTACGGCCTGCAGAAGTGGTCGGATCCGTTTTACTGGCATATGTATAAATATGAGCCGGCGGTGCCTGCCATACCGGAGTTTTCATATAATCTGGCAGCAATCATCAAGTCGCTCTATGGGAAGAACAGGAAGGTGCTGGCACTGGATCTGGATAATACGCTCTGGGGCGGTATCGTGGGGGATGACGGACCGGAGAATATCGAGATCGGGCAGGAAACTTCCGTGGGGCAGCTTTACAGTGAGTTTCAGGCGTACATCAAAGCGCAGAAAGATCTGGGCGTGCTGCTTTGCGTGGATTCCAAAAATGAGGAAGAGAACGCGTTGGCGGGGCTTTCCCGGCCGGACAGTGTCTTAAAGCCTGAAGATTTTGTGATGCTTTGCGCGAACTGGGAGCCGAAAGATAAGAACCTGCAGGAAATGGCAGAAGTGTTGCATCTGGGCATTGACGCGTTTGTGTTTGTGGATGACAATCCGGCGGAACGGCATATCGTACGGGAACAGCTGCCGGGGGTGGCAGTGCCGGAGATCGGGCAGCCGCAGGACTATCTGATCACGCTGGACCGGAGTGCGTTTTTTGAGACCACGGTTTTATCGCAGGATGACCGGAAACGGAGTGAGATGTACCGGGCCAATGCGCAGCGCAGGCAGATGGAGGCGGCATTTACGGACTATGGCGCTTATCTGGATTCCCTGCAGATGGAGGCGGAGATCGGTGCTTTTTCGCCGGTGTATATGTCACGCATCGCGCAGCTGACCAATAAATCCAACCAGTTCAATCTGACCACGAAACGCTGTACACAGGCAGAACTGGAGCGCTACGCGGCGGATCCGGCCTGTATCACCCTGTACGGAAAGCTGGCGGACCGTTTTGGGGATAACGGCGTGGTATCGGTGGTGTTCGGACATCAGGAGGATGCGGTTTTCCATATCGATCTGTGGCTGATGAGCTGCCGCGTGCTGAAGCGGGAGATGGAATATGCCATGATGGATGTACTGGAGGAGAAGTGCCGCCAGCGGGGGATCAGGAAGATCCGCGGATATTATTATCCGACGGCAAAGAATAAAATGGTAAAAGAGTTTTACGGCCTGCAGGGCTTTGCGCGCGTATCGGAGGATGATGCGGGAAATGCCGTGTGGGTGTATGAGATAAAAGAGGCAACGAAAAAGCGCACGGCGCATATTCAGATCAGGGAGGCAGGAGCATGAGCAGGGAAGAAGTATACGAAAAACTGAACGAAGTGTTTCGGGATGTATTTGATGATGAGGAGATCACGGTATCGGATGAGACTACGGCAGCGGATATTGAGGACTGGGATTCCTATGAGCATATCAATCTGATCGTGGCAGTGGAGGAGGCCTTTGGCATGAAGTTTTCCATGGGCAAGACCACGGGGATGAAGAATGTGGGCGAAATGGTGGACGAGATCCTGAGGCAGGCCGGCTGATGGATCTGACATCTTTGATCTTATTGGCGGTATTTGCAGGGCTTTTGTGCCTGTATCTGCTTGTACCCGGAAAACTGCAGAATGCGGTGCTGACGTTTGCCAGCCTGGCGTATGTATATTACGCCGGCGGGCTGCGTACCATATTGTATCTGACGGGCGCTGTGCTGGTCACTTATGCCGGTGCGCGCCTGTTGGAGCGGTGCGGCAGGGCGGCGCAGAGACGATGTGTGCTGGGGGTGGTTTTGGGAGGCAATCTGCTGGTGCTGGTCTTAACGCGTTATCTGGCATTTTTCCCGGGGCATTTTAAGGCGTTTCCTGCAGCGCTGGGTGTTTCCTTTTATACGCTGCAGCTGCTGGGATATTTTCTGGATGTATATATGGAAAAGATCCCCGCGGAGAAAAACTTCTGGGACTACAGCGCCTTTGCTACCTTTTTTCCGCAGATCGCATCCGGGCCGATCAGCCGTTATGAACAGCTGGGAGGGGAACTGAAGCAGACACACCGCCTGCAGTACCGCAGCCTGACTTTTGGCCTGCAGCGCATCCTTTGGGGGCTCTTTAAGAAACTGGTGATCTCGGAGCGGCTGGCAGCGCCGGTGGCGGCGGTCTTTGATGATCCGGATACTTTTGGCGGCGCCTGCATACCGGCAGCGTTGTTCTGCTTTGCGATAGAACTGTATACGGATTTTTCAGGGTATATGGATATCGCGCTGGGCGCGGCAGAGTGCCTGGGGATCAGAATGGCAGAGAATTTCAGGACGCCGTTCTTTTCGCAGAACTGCTCGGAATTCTGGCGCAGATGGCATATCACACTGGGGGAGTGGTTCAAGGATTATGTTTATTACCCGCTGTTAAAGACGAAAGCCTTTGTAAAGCTGGGGAAGTGGAGCCGCAACCGGTTCGGAAAAAAGAAGGGGAAAATGCTGCCGGTGCATCTTGCGCTGGTGGTATTGTGGTTTTCGGTAGGCTTCTGGCATGGCGGCGCATGGAAGTATATCATCGGCTCCGGGCTGCTGCATTGCTTCTATATAACAGGCGGACAGATCTGCGAGCCGCTGTTTGAAAAGATGAAAAAACTGCTGCATGTGAATGACAAGTGCTTCAGCTGGCGGCTGTTCTGCAGGGTGCGGACATTCTGCATGGTGTGCCTGGGCTTTCTCTTTTTCCGAGCGGCGGATGTGCCGTCAGCGCTTTATATGCTGCCGGCGGCATGCCGCTTTGACCTGCGTGCCTTATCGGCAGAGGGGCTTTTGGCGGCAGGCCTGGAGGGGGCGGATCTAAAGCTTCTGGCCGTATGCATACCGGTATTATTTATCGCAGATCTGCTGCAATATCGTCGCGGATCGGTACGGGAGGTACTGGCTGCCCAGAATCTGGTATTCCGCTGGATCGTATATCTGATCCTGCTGTATGCGGTTTTGATCTTTGGCATGTACGGGCCGGGGTTTGTGACGAACCAGTTTATTTATCAGAATTTTTAAGGCACCGATGCAGGAAGGGAGCGTCCTGAAAAAAATTACAGAAAATTTTTGGCTTTTTTTGTAAAAAATGCTTGCATTCGGAAAATACATGTTGTATAATCGCTATTGCTGTGACATTGATAGCTGTGAAGCGTGAGGTTGCCGCATGGAAATGTGCGGGTTTTCCGTGGAGCGAATGTCAATTCATCTGACAACAAGTCACTGTACGAAAAACAGTCTGTGTATCATCACAGAAACGACGTGTTTGTTTGTGCAGCCCTGATGTCCAAAGCAGGGCTTTTAAAATAAGGGCACAGGACACACACGGGAGAGTGTACAGTCGCCGCTTGTGGAAATATTAAATGAGAGGAGACTTTTTTTATGGCAGCAGGACAGAAAATGAGAGTAACATTGAAAGCGTATGACCACAAACTGGTGGACGCATCCGCAAAAAAGATCATTGAAAGCGCAAAGAAGCACGGCGCTGCGGTGAGCGGACCGGTTCCTCTTCCTACCAAAAAGGAAGTAGTGACGATCCTTCGTGCGACACACAAGTACAAGGATTCCAGAGAACAGTTTGAGCAGCGCACGCACAAGCGCCTGATCGACATCCATAATCCGTCGGCGAACATTGTGGAAGCGATGCAGAAGATGGATCTTCCGGCCGGCGTTTATGTCGATGTGAAAATGCAGTAAACCATGTAACTGCCCAAACGGTTACAGCAAATAAAACCTCTACTAACTTTATGTACGCTTCGCCGTACCGCTTTAGTAGAAAGAAGGAGGCAAATGTATGAAGAAAGCAATCTTGGCAACAAAGGTCGGCATGACGCAGATCTTCAAAGAAGACGGGACACTGATCCCGGTCACAGTCCTGGAAGCGGGCCCCTGCGTGGTCACTCAGGTAAAGACCGTGGAGAATGACGGCTACAGCGCTGTTCAGGTGGGTTTCGGTGAGAAGAAAGAACGCATCGTCAACAAAGACAAAGCCGGCAAGAAAGAAGTGGTGCACCGCCACGGCGTAAACAAAGCGCAGCAGGGACACTTCAAAAAAGCAGGCGTAAGCGCGAAGAGATATCTGCGTGAGTTCCGTTTTGAAAATGCAGAAGAGTACAGCCTGGCACAGGAGATCAAGGCTGACATCTTTGCGGAGGGCGACAAGATCGATGCTACTGCGATCACCAAAGGTAAGGGATTCCAGGGTGCGATCAAGCGTCACGGACAGTCCAGAGGACCTATGGCACACGGTTCCAAGTATCACCGTCATGCGGGCTCCAACGGTGCATGTTCTTCCCCTTCCAGAGTATTCAAGGGCAAGAGGATGCCGGGGCACATGGGTTCCGTACAGGTAACAGTAAAAAATCTTGAAGTGGTTCGTGTAGATGCAGAAAAGAACCTGATCCTGATCAAGGGTGCGGTTCCGGGAGCAAAGAAGGCTCTGATCACCATCAAAGAGACCACCAAGGCAGAAGCTTAAGCGAAAGGAGGATGCACTTACAATGGCTAAAGTATCTGTTGTAAACATGGAAGGCAAGGAAGTTGGCACGATCGACTTAAGCGATGAGATCTTTGGTGTAGAGGTAAACGAGCACCTGGTACATCTGGCAGTAGTGCAGCAGCTTGCAAATAACAGACAGGGCACACAGAAAGCAAAGACACGCTCGGAGGTATCCGGCGGCGGACGCAAGCCCTGGAGACAGAAAGGCACGGGACATGCAAGACAGGGTTCCATCCGTGCACCGCAGTGGAAGGGCGGCGGCGTAGTATTCGCTCCGGTACCGCGTGACTACTCTTTCAAGATGAACAGGAAAGAGAAGAGAGCGGCTTTGAAGAGCGCGCTGACCAGCAAGGTACAGGATCAGAAACTGATCGTTGTGGACGAACTGAAACTGGATGAGATCAAAACGAAACGTTTTGCAGAGGTCTTAAACAACATCAAAGCTGAAAAGGCACTGGTAGTACTGAATGAGAAGGATAACAATGTGATCCTTTCCGCAAGAAACCTGCCGGATACCAAGACAGTTCTGACAGAAAGCATCAATGTGTATGATGTGATGAACGCAGGCACCGTAGTCCTGACAAAGGCAGCGGTGGCAACCATCGAGGAGGTGTATGCATAATGGCAAGTATCATGTATTATGACGTCATCCGCAAGCCGCTGGTAACAGAGAAGAGCATGGATGGCATGGGAGAGAAGAAATACACTTTCCTGGTTCATCCGGAAGCCAACAAGACGCAGATCAAAGAAGCGGTCGAGAAGATGTTTGAAGGCGCTAAAGTCGCAAAGGTCAATACCATGAATATGGACGGCAAGAAGAAACGCCGCGGCATGGTAAGCGGCAAGACGGCAAAGACAAAGAAAGCGATCGTTCAGCTGACAGCGGACAGCAAGGACATCGAAATCTTTGCAGGCTTATAAAAAAGACCTGAATATACACAGAAAAGTGTGACAACAAACATACAAAGGAGATAGAACAATGGGAATCAAGAAGTATAACCCATATACACCGTCCAGAAGAAACATGACTGGCTCGGACTTCTCAGAGATCACTAAGAAGACACCGGAGAAGAGCCTGCTGGCAAAGAAAGATAAAACCGCTGGACGCAACAATCAGGGTAAGATCACTGTTCGTCATCATGGCGGCGGAAACCGTCAGAAGTACAGGATCATCGATTTTAAACGCAACAAGGATGACATTCCTGCAAAGGTGATCGGTATCGAGTATGATCCGAACCGCACCGCAAATATCGCTCTGATCTGCTATGCAGATGGTGAGAAGGCATACATCCTGGCACCGGAAGGGCTGAAGGACGGCATGAAGATCATGAACGGCGTACATGCCGAGATCAAACCGGGCAACTGCCTGCCGCTTTCCGAGATCCCTGTAGGTACACTGGTTCATAACATCGAACTGCTGCCGGGCAAGGGCGGTCAGCTGGTTCGCGCAGCAGGAAACTCTGCACAGCTGATGGCGAAAGAAGGCAAGTATGCAACGCTGCGTCTTCCTTCCGGTGAAATGAGAATGGTACCGATCGGGTGCCGCGCTTCCATCGGCGTACTTGGCAATGGCGACCACAACCTGATCAATATCGGTAAGGCAGGCCGCAAGCGTCACATGGGTATCCGCCCGACCGTCAGAGGTTCCGTAATGAACCCGAACGATCACCCGCATGGTGGTGGTGAAGGCAAGACAGGTATCGGGCGTCCGGGTCCTTCTACTCCGTGGGGCAAGCCGGCGCTGGGTCTGAAGACCAGAGCAAAGAAGAAACATTCTAACAAGCTGATCGTGAGAAGACGCGATGGCAAGGCGATCAAGTAAGCGGGATTAAGGAGGATAAAGAAATGGCAAGATCATTAAAGAAAGGCCCTTTTGCAGATGCTAGCCTGCTCAAAAAAGTAGACAACATGAATGCATCCGGCAAAAAGGAGGCAATCAAGACCTGGTCCCGCCGGTCCACGATCTTCCCCTCATTTGTAGGGCACACGATCGCAGTACACGACGGACGCAAGCATGTACCTGTATATATCACTGAGGACATGGTAGGTCATAAACTCGGTGAGTTCGTGGCAACGCGTACCTTCCGCGGCCACGGTAAAGATGATAAGAAATCCAAAGTAAAGTAAGGCAAGGAGGAGGAACAAATGGCTAAGGGACACAGATCGCAGATCAAGCGAGAAAGAAATCAGAATAATAAAGAAACAAGGCCCTCCGCAAAGTTATCTTACGCTAGGGTTTCTGTACAGAAGGCTTGTTTCGTATTAGATGCAATCCGCGGTAAGGATGTAACAACGGCAAAGGCAATCCTGGAGTACAATCCGAGATATGCTTCTTCACTGATCAAGAAACTGCTGGATTCCGCAATCGCTAATGCAGAAAACAATAATGGTATGAATCCGGACAATCTGTATATTGCAGAGTGCTACGCAAACAAGGGACCGACGATGAAGCGGATCCACCCGAGGGCGCAGGGACGTGCTTACAGGATCGAGAAGCGTGTAAGCCACATCACGATCGTTCTGGACGAGAAAGGAGCTAAGTAAGTATGGGACAGAAAGTTAATCCGCATGGTTTAAGAGTCGGTGTTATCAAAGACTGGGATTCCACCTGGTACAGCGAGGACAAGTTCGCAGACTACCTGGTTGAGGATTACAAGATCAGGAAGTTCCTGAAGAAGAGGCTCTATTCTGCAGGCGTATCCAAGATCGAGATCGCCAGAAAAGCAGAGAAGTTGGAAGTAGTTGTATATACCCAGAAGCCCGGTGTAGTGATCGGCAAAGGCGGCGCAGGCATTGAGACTACCAAAAAAGCACTGCAGAAGGAGATCGGCCGCAAGGATATTTCCCTGGATGTACAGGAAGTAAAGAAGCCGGATGCAGATGCACAGCTGGTAGCAGAGAATATCGCACAGCAGTTGGAAAACCGTGTATCTTTCCGCCGTGCAGTAAAGTCCTGTATGACCAGGACCATGAAGAAAGATAACCGTGGCAACTCCATTACCGGAGCACAGGGTATCAAAGCAGCAGTATCCGGCCGTCTGGGCGGTGCAGATATGGCGAGAACGGAGTTCTACAGCGAGGGCACCATTCCTCTGCAGACACTCCGCGCAGATATTGATTATGGATTCGCAGAGGCGGATACCACTTACGGAAAGATCGGCGTAAAAGTATGGATCTACCGTGGAGAGGTTCTTCCGACCAAAGGCAACAGCGAAGGGAAGGAGCGATAAATCATGTTAATGCCGAAGAGAGTAAAGCGCCGCAAGCAGTTCCGCGGTACGATGACAGGTAAGGCAATGCGCGGTAACACATTGACCTATGGTGAGTACGGTATCGTAGCAACAGAGCCTTGCTGGATCAAGTCCAATCAGATAGAAGCAGCACGTATCGCAATGACGCGTTACATCAAGCGTGGCGGTCGTGTATGGATCAAGATCTTCCCGGATAAGCCGGTGACAACAAAGCCTGCTGAAACCCGAATGGGCTCCGGTAAAGGTACACTGGAATACTGGGTAGCAGTGGTTAAGCCGGGACGCGTAATGTTCGAGATCGCCGGAGTATCCGAAGAAATCGCAAAAGAAGCACTTCGTCTGGCAACACATAAGCTTCCCTGCAAGTGCAAGATCGTTTCCAAGGCTGATCTGGAAGCGAATCAGGAAGGCGGTGTAGTAAATGGCAACTAAGAAGATCAAAAAATATACGGATGAACTGAAGAATAAGTCAGAAGCAGAGCTGAATCAGGCTCTGGTGGATGCGAAGAAGGAACTCTTCAACCTGCACTTCCAGAATGCCACAAATCAGCTGGATAACACGGCACGGATCGGCGAGGTGAAAAAGAATATCGCCCGCATCAAGACCGTGATCAGTGCAAAGCAGAAGGCATTAAGCTAAGGAGGAGCATAGATCGTGGAAGAGAGAAATTTAAGAAAAACCCGTACAGGCAAGGTCATCAGCGATAAGATGCAGAAAACGATCACAGTCGCGGTTGAGGACCATGTAAAGCATCCTCTTTACAACAAGATCGTAAAGAAGACCTACAAGCTGAAAGCACATGATGAGAACAACGATGCAAAGGTCGGTGATACCGTAAAGGTCATGGAAACAAGACCGCTCTCCAAGGATAAGAGATGGAGACTTGTAGAAGTTGTTGAACGTGCGAAATAAGTTTACGAAGTAACAGTTACTGTGGAAGGAGAAAGATCATGGTACAACAGGAAAGCAGACTGAAAGTCGCTGATAATACAGGCGCAAAAGAAATCCTGTGCATCCGCGTGGTCGGCGGCTCTACCAGGAGATACGCCAACATCGGTGATGTGATCGTTGCTACGGTTAAGGATGCAACACCCGGCGGCGTTGTAAAGAAAGGTGATGTAGTAAAGGCAGTTGTGGTTCGTTCCGTAAAGGGCGCTCACCGCAAAGACGGTTCCTACATCAAGTTTGACGAGAATGCTGCAGTTATCATCAAAGATGACAAGACACCGAGAGGCACTCGTATCTTTGGGCCTGTAGCAAGAGAGCTGAGAGAGAAACAGTTCATGAAGATCGTTTCCCTGGCTCCCGAAGTATTGTAAGAGGAGGACGGGCAAATGACAAAGATTAAAGTTGGCGATACGGTCAGAGTGATGACCGGCAGCACAGAGAAGGGCAAAGGCAAGGAAGGCAAGGTCCTGAAGATCGACCACAAGAACGGAAAGGTTCTGGTAGAAGGGATCAACAAGATCAAGCGTCATTCCAAACCGTCGGCACAGAATCAGACCGGCGGGATCATCGAGAAGGAAGCACCGATCGATATCTCCAACGTGATGTATGTGCACAAGGGCAAGCCCACCAGGATCGGATTCAAAGAAGTGGATGGAAAGAAAGTTCGCTTTGCAAAGTCCACTGGCGATGTGATCGATTAAGTGAAAGGAGCCCAAGACATTGAGTAGATTAAAAGATACTTATACGAATGAGATCGTAGACGCAATGACCAGGAAATTCGGCTACAAGAATGTAATGCAGGTGCCGAAGATCGACAAGATCGTGATCAACATGGGCGTCGGAGAAGCAAAGGATAATGCCAAACTGCTGGAGAGCGCAGTTTCCGATATGGAGACGATCACAGGCCAGAAGGCGATCGTGACCAGGGCAAAGAACTCCATCGCAAACTTCAAGATCCGTGAAGGTCAGGCGATCGGCTGCAAGACAACCCTGCGCGGTGAGAAGATGTATGAGTTTTTGGATCGTCTGATCAACCTGGCACTTCCCCGTGTGCGTGACTTCCGCGGCGTAAATCCGAACGCTTTTGATGGCAGAGGCAATTATGCCCTGGGTATCAAAGAGCAGCTCATCTTCCCGGAGATCGAGTATGATAAGGTTGATAAGGTACGTGGTATGGACGTTATCATCGTTACCACGGCAAAGACCGATGAGGAAGCAAGAGAGTTACTGACACTGTTCAACATGCCGTTTGCAAAAAACGCCTGAATATAGGAGGAAGATAGATCATGGCTAAATTAGCAATGAAAATTAAGCAGTCGCGCAAGCCGAAGTTCTCTACACGGGCATATACCCGTTGTAACATCTGCGGCCGCCCGCATTCGGTGCTGCGGAAGTATGGCATCTGCCGTGTATGCTTCCGTGAGCTGGCTTACAAGGGCCAGATTCCGGGCGTGAAAAAGGCGAGCTGGTAAGAAAGGGAAGGAGGAAAACCAAAATGACAATGAGCGATCCTATTGCAGATATGCTTACAAGAATCCGTAATGCGAATACTGCAAAACATGATACGGTTGATGTTCCTTCATCCAAGATGAAGCTGGCAATCGCACAGATCCTGCAGGATGAGGGCTATATCAGAAAGTACGAAGTAGTAGATGACGGTAATTTCAAAGCGATCCATATCACTTTGAAGTATGGTGCAGATAAGACAGAGAAGATCATTACCGGTATCAAGAGAATCTCCAAACCGGGTCTGCGTGTTTATGCAGGCAAGGATGAACTTCCCCGCGTACTTGGCGGACTGGGTATTGCGATCATCTCCACCAATCAGGGTGTGATCACCGACAAAGAGGCCAGAAAACTGAAAGTCGGCGGTGAAGTGCTTGCATTTGTATGGTAAGGTGTAAGGACCGCCAGAGCAAGTAAAACGAAGATATTCACAGACAGAGTAATCGGAAACAGTAATATAAGAAAATACAGGAGGAGTACGGGCATGTCACGAATCGGAAAAATGCCAATCGCGATTCCTGCCGGCGTAACGGTAGAAGTTGCAGAAAATAACAATGTGACTGTAAAAGGGCCTAAGGGTACGCTGACGCGTGCTCTGGCACCGGAAATGGAGATCAAGGTGGAAGGTGCTGAAGTAACAGTATCCAGACCGAATGATCTGAAGAGAATGAAATCTCTGCACGGCCTGACCAGAACACTGTTAAACAACATGGTGGTAGGTGTGACCAACGGCTATGAGAAGAAGCTGGAAGTAAACGGCGTAGGTTACAGGGCTGCAAAGCAGGGCAAGAAGCTGGTGCTTTCTTTAGGCTATTCCCATCCGGTAGAGATGGAAGATCCGGAAGGCATCGAAACAGCGGTTGATGGGCAGAACCTCATCATCGTAAAAGGTATCGACAAAGAAAAAGTAGGTCAGTTCGCAGCGGAGATCAGAGGCAAGAGAGGACCGGAGCCGTACAAGGGCAAGGGTATCAAGTATGTTGAAGAGACGATCAGACGCAAAGTCGGCAAGACCGGTAAGAAGTAAGGGAGGGGCTGGAAATGGTAAGCAAAGAATCAAGACAGAAGGTTCGTGAGAAGAAGCACCTGAAGATCCGCAACCGTTTCAGTGGTACGGCCGAGAGACCTCGCCTTGCGGTATTCAGAAGCAACAATCATATGTATGCACAGGTGATCGATGATGCGGCAGGCAATACCCTGGTGGCAGCATCTACCCTGGATAAGGAAGTGGCAGCGAAACTGGAGAAGACCAACAATGTGGAAGCTGCAAAGGTGCTGGGTGAAGTGATCGCAAAGCGTGCACTGGATAAAGGCATCGAGACCGTTGTATTTGACAGAGGCGGTTATATCTATCACGGTAAAGTAGCAGCATTGGCTGAGGCGGCTAGAGAAGCCGGCTTACAGTTCTAATCCAGGAGGAAGAAAGTATATGAGACGTGAAATCATTGATGCCAGCCAGTTGGGCGAATTAAACGATAAGGTTGTTGCGATCAAGCGTGTTACCAAGGTTGTAAAAGGTGGTCGTAATTTCCGTTTCACCGCGCTGGTAGTAGTAGGTGACGGCAATGGTCATGTAGGCGCAGGCCTGGGAAAAGCTTCCGAAATCCCTGAGGCGATCCGTAAAGGCAAAGAGGACGCTGCAAAGCATCTTGTAACTGTAGCACGTGACGAGAACGAGAGCATTACGCATGACCAGATCGGTAAGTTTGGTTCCGCATCCGTACTGCTGAAGCGTGCACCGGGTGGTACCGGTGTCATTGCAGGCGGTCCGGCGCGTATCGTCTGCGATATGGCAGGTATTAAGAACATTCGTACCAAGTCCCTGGGTTCCAACAATAAGCAGAACGTTGTATTGGCAACGATCAGCGGTCTTGCGGAGTTAAAGAGCCCGGAGGAAGTAGCAATGAAGCGTGGCAAGTCCGTAGACGAGATCCGGGCTTAATGAATAATTGATTGGAGGAAACAACCATGGCAGAGAAAACATTAAAGATCACCCTGGTAAAGTCCCCGATCGGCGCGGTTCCGAAGCATAAGAGGACGATCGAGGCTATGGGGCTTACCAAAATGCACAAGACCGTAACGCTCCCGGACAATGCGGCGACAAGAGGACAGATTCAGCAGGTAGCATATATGCTGAAGGTAGAGGAGGCTTAATCATGGAATTATCAAATTTAAGACCTGCTGACGGGTCTAAGCACAGCGACAATTTCAGACGTGGCCGCGGTCATGGCTCAGGTAACGGCAAGACCGCAGGTAAAGGTCATAAAGGCCAGAAGGCTCGTTCCGGCGCACCGCGTATCGGTTTTGAAGGCGGTCAGATGCCTTTATACCGCCGGATCCCGAAACGTGGTTTCAAGAACAGGAATACACTTGAGATCGTTGGGATCAACGTAAACCGTCTGGAAGTATTTGAAAACGGTGACACAGTTACGGTAGAAGCCCTGATCGAAAAAGGCATCATCAAAGATGCTGCAGATGGTGTGAAGATCCTGGGCAATGGTGAGATCACAAAGAAACTGACAGTGAAGGTAAATGCCTTCAGTGCAGCAGCAAAAGAGAAAATCGAAGCAGCCGGCGGCAGCATCGAGGCAGTCTGATAAGACTGTCTCTCGCCGCTATGGAGGAATTTTATGTTCCGGACTATAGTTAATGCATTTAAGGTGAAGGATGTCCGCAAGAGGCTGATTTATACGATTTTGATGCTTGGCATTATTCGTCTTGGAAGTCAGTTGCCGGTTCCGGGTGTAAACCGCCATTATTTTGCAGACTGGTTTGCACAGCAGAGCGGAGATGCGTTTAGTTTTTTTGACGCATTTACAGGCGGTTCCTTTACATCGATGTCCATTTTTGCACTGGGTATCACGCCGTACATTATGGCATCCATTATTATCCAGATGCTGACGCTCTCTATTCCCAAACTGGAGGAGATGAGCAGGGAAGAAGACGGACATAAGAAGCTGAATGAAGCGACACGGTATGCAACAGTTGGTTTGGCTTTGTTTGAAGCAGTCGGTATGGCAGTAGGGTTCGGGCAGAAAGGTCTGCTGGATCCGCAGAACCAGAATGTGATCAATTACGCTACGGTTGCAGTAGCTCTGACGGCAGGTGCCGCATTTGTGATGTGGCTGGGTGAGCAGATCACGGAAAAAGGGATCGGAAACGGTTCATCCATCATTCTTGTATTTAATATTGCATCGAGGATTCCGAGTGATATTGCCGGGCTGTATCAGCAGTTTGTTGCAAGCGCAAGCAATGTTGGACGGGCTATTCTGTCTGCGATCATCATTATTGCGGTCATACTGATCACGGTCATCCTGACAGTACTTTTAAATGATGGCGTGCGCAAGATCCCGGTCCATTACAACGGACGGAGCAATGCCAGCCGTATCGCGGCGATGGGCAATACCAATCATATCCCGCTGCGGGTGAATACTTCGGGTGTCATGCCGGTCATCTTTGCATCTTCACTGATGCAGTTTCCGGTGATCATCGTCAGTATGTTCAACCTGGATCCGGGTACCGGAGCGTGGTCGCATATCATGAAAGCACTGCAGTCCAGTTACTGGTTCAACAGGGAAACACCGGTCTATACCCTGGGATTGCTGCTGTATGTATTTCTGGTTATTTTCTTCGCGTATTTTTATACCGCGATCACATTTAACCCGGTACTGATCTCGGATAATCTGAAGAAACGGGGCGGTTTTATTCCCGGTGTACGTCCGGGCAAGCCGACCACAGAGTATCTGAACAATATTTTGCAGTATATCATTTTCATCGGTGCGGTTGGCCTGTTTATCGTAGTGACGATCCCGATCGTATTTAATGGGCTGTTTGGTGCAAGCGTTACTTTTGCGGGCACCAGCCTGATCATTATCGTAAGCGTTGTATTGGATGCAATGCGGCAGGTAGAAACCATGATGGTAGAACGTAACTATAAGGGTTTCCTGAATTCATAAGCAGTATACAGATCACTACATCGGTAATCTGCCGGTGTAGTGTTTGTTCGTTCAAAGGGTTAATTTTATTAGAGGAGAGTAGGATCATGAAAATCGTAATGTTGGGTGCTCCGGGTGCCGGCAAAGGTACACAGGCAAAAATGATCGCCGAAAAATACGGCGTTCCGCATGTATCTACCGGCGATATCTTCCGGATGAATGTAAAGAATGGCACGCCGCTCGGCATGGAAGCAAAGGCATATATGGATAAAGGTGAACTGGTACCGGATGAACTGACCGTTCGCATACTGCTGGATCGCTTGGCGCAGGAGGATTGCAAAAACGGTTATGTTCTGGATGGTTTTCCGAGGACGATCCCGCAGGCGGAAGTATTGGATCAGGAACTGACCAAACTGGGGGATGCCATTGATTATGCCATCAATGTGGATGTTCCGGATGAGAACATCATCAGACGTATGTCAGGAAGAAGAGCCTGCGTGGGCTGCGGTGCCACTTATCACATCGTTCACATCCCGCCTAAGAAAGAGGGCATCTGTGATAAATGCGGCGGGGAACTGATCCTGCGTGATGATGATAAAGAAGAGACAGTTAAAAACCGCCTGAATATTTATCATGCACAGACACAGCCGCTGATCGATTTTTATACAGCAAAGGGTGTGTTAAAAACAGTGGATGGTACAGTTGCTTCGGAAGAGGTATTTAAGGCGATCACGGAAATTTTAGGATAAAGAATAGCGCATCATCGGTTCCCGGCGATGGTGTAAAATAAAATATCATAATATAGAAAAGAGGCGTTTACATTGTCAATTTCAATCAAGTCGGAACGGGAAATCGCACTGATGCGGGAATCTAACAGATTACTGGCCATCATGCATCTGGAATTGGAAAAACTGGTGACACCGGGCAGATCCACCTGGGATATCGATCAGGAAGCACGCAGATACGCGAAAGACTGCGGCTGTGGTTTGAGTTTTCTGAATTATGAAGGATATCCGGCAGCTATCTGTATCTCGGTAAATGAAGAAGTGGTGCATGGTATCCCGAGAAAAGAAAAAATACTGCATGAAGGGGATATCGTGGCAATTGATGCGGGACTGATCTATAAAGGGTACCATTCGGATGCAGCGCGGACCTATGGCGTGGGCACCATCTCCGCGGAGAGGCAGAAACTGATCGATGAAACCAGAAACAGTTTCTTTGAAGGCATTAAACAGGCAAAAGCAGGCAATCATTTGTTTGATATCTCGAATGCCATTGATGATTATATCTCTAAATTCGGATATGGCATCGTAAGGGATCTGGTAGGGCACGGCGTAGGCTCCAGCCTGCATGAGGAGCCGCAGATCCCGAATTTCCGGCAGAATAAGCGCGGACCGGTTCTAAGGCCGGGCATGACGCTTGCGATCGAGCCCATGATCAACATGGGGCGCGGGGATGTGGAATGGCTGGAGGATGACTGGACAGTTGTAGCGGCAGATGGTTCACCTTCCGCGCACTATGAAAATTCCATTCTGATCACGGATGGAGAGCCTGAGATATTAAGCCTGATATGATTTTATGAAAGAAAAGGATTACCTTGGTAAGCTGGTCAGGTCGACGGCCGGACACGATCAGGGAAGTATTTACCTGATCGTATCGGAAGATCCGCAGGCCGCGTATGCGGCAGACGGAAAGCGCCGGAGCTGCACAGCACCGAAAAAGAAAAGTAAAAAACACCTGCAAGCGCTGGAGCATGCGTTACCTGCCGTTGAGGAGCTCGCCCAAAGGCTCCGGCGCGGAGAGGCAGTACGGGAGGAAGAGATCAGGAAACTGATCCGCAGTTATGAAAGGGAGTACGATATATGTCAAAAGCAGACGTCATTGAAATCGAAGGAACAGTAACGGAAAAGCTGCCAAACACGATGTTTAAAGTAAAACTGGAGAATGGCCATGAGATACTGGCACATATCAGCGGCAAGCTTCGCCAGAACTTTATCAAGATCCTTCCTGGGGATAAAGTAACCATGGAACTTTCTCCGTATGACCTGTCCAAAGGACGTATTGTCTGGAGAGATAAATAAAAAAGGCAAAAAAATGCTTGCAAAGCATTTTTGAGCGTGATATAATCGAAAATGGTCTTTTGTCAAAGGGAGTTTTATGCTCTCTTCGTGGCGTACTTAATGTAAAGAAAGGAGGTTTGCCATGAAAGTAAGATCATCAGTAAAACCGATCTGCGAAAAATGCAAGGTCATCAAAAGAAAAGGGAGGATCATGATCATCTGTGAAAATCCCAAACACAAACAGCGTCAGGGCTAAATAAAAAGGACGTTGTGAAAGAAGAGCGGCTGCGGCAGACATTCCGTCAAATGTTCTGCCGGAAATCGATAAATGCATATAGGAGTATAAAGCAGGCTGCATACAGCAGTTGAAAATGCTCTCCTCGAGGTGTGGTCCCACCGGGCATTTACGATTGATACTCTTTTCATGAAGAACCGAGAAATCTTCATAAGAAAGAGGCAAGGCCGGAACGCCGGCCGGGTGCAGAGCACCCCAGTCAATTAGTAACTGTTAATGAAACCAGGAAAATGGAGGAAAAGAAAACATGGCTCGTATTGCTGGTATTGATCTACCCAGAGACAAACGTGTCGAAATCGGCCTGACTTACATCTATGGTATCGGCCGTGTAAGCGCAAACAAAATTCTTGATGCAGCAAAGGTGAACCCGGATACCCGTTGCCGTGATCTGACGGATGACGAGGTAAAGGTGATCAGTGAGATCATTGATAACGATTACATGGTAGAAGGTGATCTGCGTCGTGAGATCGCGCTGAATATCAAGCGTCTGCAGGAAATCGGATGCTACAGAGGTATCCGTCATCGTAAAGGACTTCCGGTTCGCGGTCAGAAGACCAAGACTAACGCGCGTACCCGCAAAGGCCCGAAGAAGACCGTGGCAGGCAAGAAAAAATAATTAACGGAATGTTGATTATGTGTCAATCGTAACTTGTAAACTTATATTTAATAAAGAAAGTAGGTTAGTTTTATGGCAGCAAAGAAAGCAGCTCCGGCAGCTAAAAAAACAGTAAAAAAGCGTGTCAAGAAAAACGTTGAACATGGACAGGCACACATTCAGGCATCTTTCAACAATACGATCGTAACGTTGACGGATGACAACGGCAATGCTCTTTCCTGGGCATCTGCAGGTGGTCTGGGTTTCCGCGGTTCAAAGAAATCTACTCCTTATGCAGCACAGATGGCAGCTGAGACAGCGACCAAGGCGGCTCTTGTGCACGGGCTTAAGAAGGTAGATGTTCTGGTAAAGGGCCCGGGTTCAGGTCGTGAAGCAGCGATCCGTGCATTACAGGCAAACGGCCTTGAGGTTCTTACGATCCGTGACGTAACGCCGGTTCCGCACAACGGATGCCGTCCGCCGAAACGTCGTCGTGTATAATCATTTGGGAAACATTTGGTTTGGAGGATAAAAAACAATGGCAGTAAACAGAGTACCTGTACTGAAAAGATGTAGAGCATTAGGCATTGAACCTTCTTACTTGGGTGTTGAGAAATATACTCATACATCTGAGTGGAAGAAAGAAGTTGATGGCCGTAAGAAAAATATCAACAAGAGACTGGATCGTAAGATGAACGAGTCCATCCGTACCTCGCACAATGCAAACAAGAAAGTAAGCGAATACGGATTGCAGCTGAAAGAGAAGCAGAAGGCAAAGTTCATCTATGGCGTATTGGAGAAGCCTTTCCGCAACTACTATGCAAAGGCTGACCGTATGAAGGGCATGACCGGTGAGAATCTGATGATCCTTCTGGAGAGCCGTCTGGACAGTGTGATCTTCCGCATGGGTTTTGCACGTACCCGTAAAGAGGCGCGTCAGGTAGTAGGACATAAGCATGTTCTGGTAAATGGAAAGAAGATCAATATACCTTCTTATCAGATCAAGGCAGGGGATGTGATCGAACTGACCGAGAAAGCAAAAGGTCTGCAGCGTTTCAAGGATATCATTGAAGTGACAGAAGGACGTATCGTACCGGAATGGCTGGAAGTGGATTATGAAGCGAAGAAGGGTACCGTAAAAGAGATCCCGAACCGTGAAGCGATCGATGTACCGGTAAACGAGATGCTGATCGTCGAGTTGTATTCCAAATAATCCGTAGCATTGCGTTATTGCAGCATGTTTTACAGGATGTTTATTGCAGGATAAGTTAGGAGCACAACTTCCATCAAAAAAAGGAGAAGAGCTACATGTTAGAATTCGACTTTGATAGTCCTAATATTGAAATCGCAGAGATCTCTGAGGACAAGAAATATGGCAGATTTGTCATTGAGCCTTTGGAGCGTGGCTATGGCATTACGTTGGGAAATTCTTTGAGGCGTATCATGTTGGCTTCCCTGCCGGGTGCAGCAGTCAGCCAGATCAAGATCGATGGTGTGCTGCATGAGTTTTCATCTATTCCCGGAGTAAAGGAAGATGTTCCGGAGATCATCATGAACATCAAGTCCCTGGCGATCAAGGACAACAGTGACAATGATGAACCGAAGAAAGCGCATATTTTATATGAGGGCAATGGTACGGTAAAGGCATCCGATATTCATTTTGAAGATCCGGATGTGACCATCGTGAATCAGGATCAGGTGATCGCTACCTTAAGCGGTGCTAAGGATACCAGATTGGAGATGGATCTGCTGGTGACCAAGAACCGCGGATATGTCAGTGCAGACAAGAATAAACGGGATGATCTGCCCATCGGCAGCATTGCGATCGACTCGATCTATACACCGGTAGAGCGTGTAAATATGACCGTGGAAAATACCCGTGTAGGTCAGATCACGGACTATGACAAGCTTACTCTGGATGTGTACACGAATGGTGCCATGTCACCGGATGATGCGGTAAGCCTTGCGGCGAAAGTTCTGAGCGAGCATTTGCGTCTGTTCATCAATTTATCCGATAAGGGCAGGCAGGCGCAGGTACTGAAAAATCAGACCGTAGACCAGCAGAAGCAGACGCTTACCCTGAATATTGATGAACTGGAGCTTTCTGTCCGTTCTTACAACTGCTTAAAGCGTGCAGGCATCAATACGGTAGAAGAACTGACCAACAAGACACCGGACGAGATGATGAAAGTACGTAATCTGGGTAAGAAATCCCTGGATGAAGTGCTTGAAAAACTGAAAGAACTCGGTCTGCATCTGAAGGACAGCGAAGAGTGATCAAGAACAGTTCATGCATTTCCGGTAAGTCCAAAGAGCGCGGAGATGTAGCAGCTCCCGCACGGGCAGTAAGTCCAAAGAGCGTGCCGGTGCAGGAAAACAAAGAAGGGAGACGAAAACAATGGCAGAGTACAGAAAATTAGGTAAGACTTCCAGTCAGAGAAAGGCACTGCTGAGAAGCCAGGTGACGATGCTGCTCTTAAACGGCCGTATCACAACAACGGAAGCACGAGCAAAAGAAGTAAAGAAGATCGCTGAAAAGTTGATCGCTCTTGCAGTAAAAGAGAAGGATAACTTTGAGGAAGTGACCGTTAAAGCGAAAGTACCGCAGAAGGACAAAGACGGCAAGCGCGTAAAGGAAGTAAAAGACGGCAAGAAATTCACCGTATTTGATGAAGTCGAGAAGACGATCAAGAAGGATCTGCCGTCCAGGCTGCATGCACGCCGCCAGATGCTGAAGGTATTCTATGATGTAAAGGAAGTACCGAAGGAGAATGCCGGACGCAAGCGCAATACCAGGAAAGTTGACCTGTGCGCAAAGATGTTTGATGAGGTAGCGCCGAAATATGTGAACCGCAAGGGTGGTTTCACACGTATCGTTAAAGTAGGTCCCCGTAAGGGTGATGCTGCCATGATGGTCATTCTGGAACTGGTATGATCGGCAGTTTGAACACATGAAGTAAAAACAGGACGGTTCTGCTTGTATGAGAGTACAGACAGAACCGTTTTTTCTTTTGGCTTTGCAGGATTGGCCATGATATCCGATCTGCTGCGACAGACGCAATTCGTTACTATTCACAGTCGAATCGCGCACTTGCTACTAACGTATGCAGTCCTGCTAAGTTCGCTACGCTCTCTAAGCAGGGACTTGTATGCGCGATTACGACCCAAAACATTCCGGGAGAGAAGGGTTTTGCCCATCGCCGCAGGCGATTTTCATTGGCAAAACCCGTTACTATCACAGCACGAAGGGCTGTGAATAGTAACTGCAATTCTGCTTGTATCTGC
>JAFUUX010000190.1 GCA_017471325.1 Lachnospiraceae bacterium
TTCACAGTCGAATCGCGCACTTGCTGCGCGATTACGACCCAAAACATTCCGGGAGAGAAGGGTTTTGCCCATCGCCGCAGGCGATTTTCATTGGCAAAACCCGTTACTATCACAGCACGAAGGGCTGTGAATAGTAACAAATGATTGGATATGGCAGGGGGCATAGTCCGTATGCTGTGGAAATGGAGAGCAGGGTATGCCGCGGATCAATTATATTGTAGATTTTTTTCTGGCCTTGATGGTCATGGTCACACTGCTGGGAAATCTGGTGGGGAAGCGGGAAAAGAACAAGCAGTCCGGCGTGTTCAACGGAATGCTTTTTTTTGATATGCTGATGCTTTTTTGTAATTCCATAGTCCTGTTCATCATTCACAACCATCTTTCGGCAGAAAGCGCCGGATGGAGGTTTATCCGCAGGCTGTTTGACGGTGCTGTTAATTTTTCCTATTATTGCATCCTGGCGCTTTTTCTGTATTTTTTGACGGAGATCATCGCAGAGCGGCAAAAGGTTCCTTATTGGGTGGTAAATCTGGGTGTGGTGGTCTGCATGTTTTATGGCCTGCTGTGGTTCATCTCGGAATTTAACGGGATCATCTACAGTTATGAGCAGGGGCAGATCGTGAAGGGATCGCTCTATGAATTCGGGCAGTACGGCGGATATCTGGTAGCTGCGCTGTCGCTATATCTGATCATTTATGGGCGAAAGACATTTCGGCGTATGGAGATCCTGATCATGCTTTTGTTCGTGGCAGTGCCGCTGATCGGCGCCGGTCTGCGGCAGTTGTTTCCGGATATCCAGTTCATGCCCATCGTACTGACGCTTTCTTTGATGATACAGCAGAGCTTCATTCAGATGAACCGGGAGTTTATCATTCAGGAGCAGAAGGCGGAACTGGAAAAGGCCAGAACGGACATCATGATGACGCAGATCAGGCCGCACTTTATTTTTAACGCGCTGAACGTGATCTATATCCTTTGTGATATTTCCGTGGAGCGGGCGAAAGAAGGGATCGATGTGTTTGCGGAGTACCTGCGGGAAAACTTCCGGGCATTGGGAAACAGTGAAACGGTGAGTTTTAAGCAGGAACTCAAGCATATAGAGAATTATCTGACCATAGAGAAACTGCGCTTTGACGATCAGCTGGAGATCGTGTATGATATCCGCTGCGAAGACTTTAAGGTGCCGCCTCTGTCCCTGCAGCCGTTGGTGGAGAACGCGGTGCGGCACGGGATACAAAAGAAGAAAGGCGGCGGAGCCGTGCGGATCGGCAGCAGGGAGCTGGATGACTGTTATCTGATCGAGATCATAGATGACGGGGAAGGCTTTGAGGTGACAGAGGAATTACTGCACGGGGATAAGGAAAACAGGCACATAGGCATGAGCAATTCCAGGTACCGTCTGGAAAAAATGTGCCATGCAAGGATCGAGGTTGACAGCAAGATCGGAAAGGGAACGGAGGTAAGGATCCGGATCCCGAAAAAAGTCTGAAGGGGGATGGGATATGCTGGTAAAGATCTGCGGGCTGACAGAGGCGGCGGAGGCAGGATACTTAAATGAAAACGGTGCGGATTTTGCCGGAATGGTGCTTTTTTTTCCGAAAAGCAGGCGCAATATCACGATAGAAAAAAGCAGGGAGATACGGCAGGCGCTTTCACCTGAGATCCGCACGGTGGCGGTCATGGTATCGCCGGATGCGGAGCAGGTACGAAAGGCAGAAGCGGCAGGCTTTGATTATCTGCAGATCCACGGGGAGCTGTTTCCGGAGGTGCTTAAGGAGAGTACGGTGCCGGTCTTAAAAGCATTTAATGTGAGTGACCTGCAGCAATGGGAAAAATATTGTAAAAATCCGCGCATCGCCGGTTATGTGCTGGATGCGGCGGAACCGGGCAGCGGAAAAGTGTTTGACTGGAATATGGCACGGCAGATCCCGCGGGATGGGAAACTGCTGTTTCTGGCCGGCGGACTGCATGCCGGCAATGTGGCAGAGGCGATCCGGGCAGTGCAGCCGGATGGCGTGGATGTTTCTACCGGCGTGGAATACCCTGAAAATGGCGGAAAAGATCCGGAAAAAGTCAGGGCTTTTATCCGTGCGGCCAAAGCAGAGAATTGACAAAAGCAGCCGTCAATGATAACTTTATGATATAGATACATTATACTGATAGAGAACATGGATCAGTAGGATGGGGAGGTAAAAGAAGATGATCTGTTCAAAATGCGGGAACAAAGTAGCGGATGGAATGAAATTCTGTACCAAATGCGGATCACCCGTAGTGCAGGATGACACGGACGGCGCGGTGCAGATGCAGCCTGCCGGGAATGCGGCGGATGCAGCAGGGGAGCAGGGAGGCAATTCTCCGGTGGCCGGTTTGCAAAAGAAACTGCCGGTCAGGACGCTGGCGATCGCGGGGGGCGTGCTGATCGTGATCATTGGGATCTTGATCATTGCGATCGCGGCCGGCTCGGGATCCAAAAAACAGGAAGAAAAAGTGGAAGTGGTGGAGACACCGACGGAAGCGCCTACCGAGGCTGCACCGACGGAGGAAGCGGTCGCAGAGCCGACGGAAGAGCCAGTGGAGGCAGTGGTGGAAGCGGATATTACGGTGATTGTCAATGATGCGAACGGTAATGTTCCCGGCGTAGCGGTGGAAATGCTGGATGGCAATGGTGAGGTGGTGCGTTCCGTAAAGACGGATGAAAGCGGAAAAGCAGGGTTTACAAAGATCGCTGCAGGTACTTATACGCTGAATTTTTCAAAAGATACCTATGTGGATGCCAGCGAGAAAGTAACGGTCAATGAGAGCGCGGCAGCCAGCGGCATTCAGATCTATGAAACAATGGAGCAGCTGACCACCACGGTGACGGTATATTCCAAGGGCATTACGGATGGGGCACTGGTGGAGTCTGTGGATATAGCACTCTTTGCGGGACACAATACCACGGAAGGTGATCCGGTGGTGAGCGGCGAGACGAACAGCGAAGGAGAAGTCATATTTGCCGATCTTCCTTATGGGGATTACACCATTCACTGCGGTTCGGATCTGTATTTCCCGCTGGATAAAGATATCTCTGTTTCCGATGATGCGGGAGAAGAAGCGTTCAATGTATATCTGGTGCCGATCCCGGACGAGGGCGAGGCGTATGTCGTGCTGGATTGGAACGATCCGGATCTGGATCTGGATCTGTGCTCCTTCAATTCCGACATGAGAGAATATGTCAATATCACGCACCCGAAGAACGAGAAGGGAAGTTTTCTGCATGCGGATAATAAGGGGGATGTGGGAAATGAAGTGATCCTTTTGCGTGATATTGATTCAAAAGCGGCGCAGACCATATATGTACTCGATACGACAACCGCGGAGGCGGATTCCAGGGATTCTGTCATGGGCAAGACCGGAACGCACGTGACGATCTACAGGCGATATGAAGAGCCGCTGAAATATACCATGGATATAGGTGAGAATGCGCTGATCTGGACGGTATGCTACTTCCAGTCCGGAGAAGTGACGGAGATGGATGAGAACCAGTACAGCAATGTCGTGACAGATTTTATCTGGGCGGTAGATGTGATCGGATCAAAATAAGCAGAATGTAACTATTCAGAAGGTAACTGTCAGAACCCGGGGGATTCTGAACAGTTACAGCAAAAAAACAGTCAGGACTTCGTTCTCGCGGGAATCGTGCATAACAGGATGGCAGCAAACATCAGCACGCAGCCCGCGAGTTCTTTTATGGAAAGCTGTTCATGCAGCACCAGCCAGCCGGAAAGCGTGCCAAAAACACTTTCCAGGCACATGATGAGGCTGGCAACGGTCGGATTGACATGGCGCTGTCCGATGATCTGGCAGGTATAAGCGATGCCGTTGGAAAAAATACCGGCATAGAGCATGGAAGGCATTGCCTGCCACAGGGAGGACATATCCGGTCTTTCAAAACAGAACATGCATACCGTAGAGAGCAGGGCGACCGTAAAGAACTGGGAGGCGGACAGTTTTAAGCCGTCCACCCTGGGGGAAAAGTGGTTGACTGTCATGATCTGCAGGCTGAACCCCACGGCACACAGCAGCAGGAAAAAATCACCATAGGAGATGGAAAAGCCATCCTTCATGCACAGCAGGTAAAGGCCGGCAACGCATAATACCACGGAAAACCATATCCGTCCCCCGGGTTTTTTTCCGGTAAAAAGAGTGAGCAGCGGCACGATCACCACATACATGGCAGTGATAAAACTGGCATTGGCAGTGGAAGAAAAGGCAATGCCATATTGCTGCAGGGCACTGGATAAAAAAAGAAATATGCCGCAGCAGGCGCCGGCGATCATCAGCGGATGCCGTTTGAGAAAACCGCTTTTATGTGTTTTATGGGATAGCAGGTTTTCTTTGTCTGCACCCGCGCGAGAGGAAAACGTTGCCTTCGGCAACCGCGCTCGGCGCGAGCGTTCCGCTTGCGGAACGCTTTGTTCTGCCAGGGAGCGGCCGAAGATAAAAGGGAGCAAAAAAAGCGTGCCGATATAACTGCGGACGGTCAGATAAGTAAACGGTCCGACATAACCGGCACCGATGGACTGGGCGGCAAAGGTGGTGCCCCAGAAAAAAGCAGCAGCCAGAAGTGCCAGTGCATATTTGAAAGGAAATCGGTTTGTTTCTGTATTCATCATCTGTACCTGTATGTGATGCCTGATTTTGTCATATTTCAAAAAATTATCATGTTTGCATGGAAAAAGCAAGAAAAAGTTTACATAAATTAATTATTGTTTTCCTTTTTAGAATCGTGTACAATACAGTATGATAATAAATTCTACTTTATAAAGGAGGAAACAACATGAAAAAGTATGTCGCTGAATTCATCGGCACATTCATTCTCGTATTCCTGGGCTGCGGTACCGCAATGCTCGTGGGATGCGATGCAGCAAACGGCGGCGGCTATATCCTGACGGCGCTGGCTTTTGGCCTGGCGATCGTGGCAATGGCCTATGGCGTGGGAAATATCTCCGGCGGCCACGTCAATCCGGCGGTATCCCTGGCGGTATTTATTAACGGCGGTATGACCGCGGCAGATCTGGCAGGTTATATCGTAGCGCAGGTACTGGGCGCAACGGCCGGTTCCGCATGCCTGGCACTGATCTTTTCCATGGGCAGTGTGACGGACATGACCGGCGGTCTGGGAACCAACGGCCTGGCAGGCGTGGGCGGCAGCATGGTGGCTGGCATTCTGGTGGAGGTGCTTCTGACCTGCATCTTTGTCATGACCATCCTGGGCGTGACTTCCAAAAAACAGAATCACGGTTCTTTTGGCGGTCTGGTGATCGGCCTGACACTGGTAGTGATCCACATCCTGGGCATCGGCCTGACCGGAACTTCCGTAAACCCGGCCAGAAGTTTTGGACCGGCACTGGTAGCGGCGATCAGCGGAAATACCGCGCCGATGGGCTCTCTGGCTGCATTTATCGTAGGTCCGCTGGCAGGCGGTGCGCTGGCAGCAGTCATCTATAAGGCACTGGAGTCTGAAAAGAAGTAAATCCGGCCGACGGTGATAACTTTGTTGAAAAGTTGTTGATAAGGACTATTGCATTCTTCCGGGGTATGGGTTATCATGTATTGCATGAGATGCGTGCAGATAATCCGTACCGGCGGGAGGTGAATGGATTAGCAGTTCTGCAATATTCTGTGGGCGAAAGCCCCTTCTATGACAGTCTTACAGGTGCATGATGGCCTGGTCGTTGATCTTGCTTCGAGATGCGATACCGAGACTTGGATGTGAAAACGAATAAACAAAATAATACAAATTTTTTATTTTGGTACAGTCTGCGCATCTTATGAACAGGAACAGACCGGGGTGGCAGTATCAACTGCTTCAGAGGTCGTCAGAAAAAGCCGTAAGGGGACTCCGGGGATATTCACGGAACTCTTTTTGGAGAGAGCAGGGAGAAACCGGGCGGCTGCATGATCGTGGTACAGCCTATTCATGTACAGCAGAAAACAGGTGCAAAAGTCCTTCTCAGACGCACTTCTGCCGCCGCGAAAAATGTTGATGACGATTTCGCTCCGGTCTGTTATACTATATACGGAAAATTTATTTTTATGGAGCATCTTTATGAGAGGAAATGAAGAAGAACGATATCCGCGGCGTCGCAGGCGCCGCCCGCAAAAAGCAAACAGGGAGGTATTGCGGCGCTTCCGCAACAGCGTGATCGCTTTCTTTGTTGTATTGATATTGATCGTGGTGGTGGTCTGGGTTGCCTTTGGGAACGGCATCAGGCAGGCAATGGCCAGCGGTGAGAAATTCGGAACCCAGTGGCTGCTGGCGGCGCTGTATCCGGAGAAGTATTCCTATTCCACGGAAACAGCCGATCTGCGGGATTACTTTAAACTGGAGGCTTCGGAGGATATTGCCATCATCCTGCAGGATGAGAGGATCAATGCGAAGGGAAAACTTTTTGACGGTACGGTATATTTTTCTCTGGATACGGTGCGGGATCTGTTTACAAAACGATTTTATGTAAATACGGATGAAAATGTGCTGCTCTACAGCACGGCAGATGCGGTGATCACGGTGGAGATCGGCGAAAACAGCAAGGCATACCGGGTAGGGGATGCGCTGAATACGACGGATTATGTGATCGCGCGTTATGGCGGGGACGGCACGCTCTATATCGCGGCAGATTATGTGAAACGCTATGCGAATTTTTCTTATCAGTTCTATCCGGAACCCAACCGTATGCAGGTATATAACAGCTGGGGGGCAGATAAGATCGCGGAGATCAAGGATAATACGCATATACGTTATCAGGGCGGCATCAAGAGCCCGATCCTCTGTCCTGTCAGCAAGGGCGATAAAGTGGAAGTGCTGGAAAGCATGGAAAACTGGAGCAAGGTAAAGACGGAGGACTGTTATATCGGTTACATTGAGAATGAACGTCTTGAAGATGCGGAGGAAGTAAAGGCTGTACCCGTGAGCGGAGCTTATGATCCCGGCGCGGATTATCAGATGACGCCGCCGATGGAGCGTGTGATTCTGGGTTTTCATCAGTTCTTCTCGCCGGATGACGGAACCGGCTTAAATGAGATGACCGCAAATGCAGTAGGAATGAACGTGGTGTCTCCGACCTGGTTTTTCCTGAAGGGCGCTACAGGCGAGGGAGAGGTGGACTACACCTGCATCGCTACCGAAAAATACGTCAGCAGAGCGCACGAAAAGGGATATCAGGTGTGGGCTCTGGTAGAGAATATGGAAAACGACTTTGACGAATATGAACTGTTTTCGTCATCGGCAAACAGACAGGCGCTCATCGACCGTCTGATGGAAGAAGCGGAAACCTATGGTTTTGACGGCTTTAATATGGATATCGAGCTGACGGATTCCAAACTGAACAAGGTCGGACCGCATTACGTGCAGTTCCTTCGCGAATTATCCATCCGGACGCATGCGGCAGGACTGGTGCTTTCCGTGGATGTGAATGTGCCGACAGAGAGCAACCGCGCATTTGACTTGAAAGAACAGGGATATGTGGTAGACTATGTGGTGATGATGGGGTATGATGAGCATTATGTCGGCTCGGATGCCGGTGCCGTTGCATCGGTAGGTTTTGTGGAAAAAGGTCTGGAGGATATGAAAACCCTTGGCGTGCCGGTGGAGAAGATCATCTGTGCGATCCCCTTCTACACCCGGATCTGGCGCACGGAGGGGGCGAATGTCACCTCGGAGGCCGTGGGCATGGATACGGCAGCAGAGTGGGTAAACAACCGATCCCTTACGACTTCCTGGGAGGATGAGGTCTGTGCGAACTATGCCGAGAAGCGGGACGGCACGGCACTGTACCAGGTTTGGCTGGAGGATATGGATTCCACGCAGGCGCGTTTAAATATCATCAGCGGACAGGGTGTGCGCAGTGTGGCCGGCTGGAAACTGGGACTCGAGAATGCCGAAGTATGGCCGATGATCGACGCGCTGATCAAATAGGATGATTTATACAGGCAAAGGCATGATCATGAATGAAATGCAGACAGAGATAGTGAAGGTCGATGCTTCCGCGCCGGAGGCAGATGTAATTACAAGAGCGGGAGAAACGATCAGAAAAGGCGGACTGGTGGCATTTCCGACAGAAACCGTGTATGGACTGGGCGGGGATGCGCTGAATCCGGAATCGTCCAGGAAAATATATGCAGCAAAGGGGAGGCCTTCGGACAATCCCCTGATCGTACATATCGCGCGGATGGAGGATCTGGAGCCTGTATGCGCAAAGATCCCGGCAGAAATGCTGCGGCTGGCAGAGGCTTTCTGGCCCGGTCCGCTCACCATGATCGTACCTAAGGCGGGGGGTGTTCCGACGGAAACCACGGGAGGCCTGGATACGGTGGCGATCCGTATGCCGGATCATCCGGTGGCACTGGAACTGATCCGTGCCGCAGGCGGTTATATCGCAGCCCCCAGCGCGAATGCCTCGGGGCGTCCGAGTCCTACACTGGCAGAGCATGTGGCGGAGGATCTGGATGGCCGGATCGAGATGATCCTGGATGGTGGCGAGGTGGGGATCGGTGTGGAATCGACGATCGTGGATCTGAGCGGCGAGGTGCCCACGATACTGCGTCCGGGTTATGTGACAGAGGAGATGCTCTTACGGGTACTGGGAAAGATACAGACAGATCCGACGCTGATGCAGCATATCGAAGGCGGAAGGCCCAAGGCGCCGGGGATGCGCTACCGGCATTACGCACCAAAAGGCACCATGACGCTGGTGGAGGGCAATGCAAAGGAAGTGGCAGAGCAGATCAACCGCATGGTGGAGGCAGCCGCAGCGGAAGGCCAAAAGACCGGCGTGCTCTGTACGGATGAAAGCATGGGGGCATACCGGGCGGATGTGGTGCAGAGCCTGGGAAGCAGGGAAGAGATGCGGGCGATCGCATTGCATCTGTACCGGGCATTGCGGGAGTTTGATGCGCAGGGCGTTCAGGTGATCTGCGCAGAGAGTTTTTCCAGGGAAGGATTCGGGCAGGCCGTGATGAACCGGCTGCTGAAAGCGGCAGGGTATACCGTCCTGCAGGTATAGATCCGCTTTATCATACAGGGAGCCGGATATCAAAAGTGCTTTTATACAGAGGAGGAAACATTATGAAGATTGTGATCGGCAGTGATCATGGAGCGGCATTTGCATTAAAAGGAGAACTGATCGCCTTTTTACGGGACAAGGGGTATGAAGTGGAAGATATGGGGACTTATTCAGATGCGTCCTGTGATTATCCGGATTTCGGGCGGCCGGTGGCGGAGGCCGTGGCGGCAGGCAGAGCAGACCGCGGGATACTGGTGTGTACCACCGGGATCGGCATGAGCATTGTGGCAAACAAGGTGAGGGGGATCCGTGCGGCATTGTGCTTTAACGAACAGATGGCAGAACTGACACGGCTGCATAACGATTCCAATGTGCTGGTACTGGGCGCCGGTGTCGTGGAGGAGGATGTGGCAAAGCAGATCGCGCAGATCTGGCTGACCACGGAATTTTCCAATGAGGAAAGGCATATCCGGAGGATCGCCAAGATCGAGGAGGCGTAAAGTGAAAACAACGAAACGAATGGACTATATCAGTTGGGACGAGTATTTTATGGGCGTATCGGCATTGTCTGCCATGCGTTCCAAAGATCCCAATACGCAGGTGGGCGCCTGCATCGTCAGCAATGATAATAAGATCCTATCCATGGGTTACAACGGATTTCCCAATGGTGTAAGTGATGATGAGTTTCCCTGGGCCAGGGAAGGGGAGGAACTTGAAACCAAGTACCCTTATGTGACGCACGGGGAACTGAATGCGATCTTAAACTACCGCGGAGGCTCGTTAGAGGGCACCAAACTGTATGTAAACCTGTTTCCCTGCAATGAATGCGCCAAGGCGATCATCCAGGCAGGCATTAAGACCGTGGTCTATGCGGACGATAAATATGACGGTACACCCAGCAATGTGGCAGCCAAAAAGCTCTTTAATGCCGCGGGAGTGCGGTATTACAAGTATCAGCCCAGCGGGAAGACCGTAGAGATCAAGATGTAAGATATGAAGGAAGAAATACAGATCAGAAAAAAAAGAAAAGGCTTTCTTTTGCGCATCCTCCTGTCGATCATGCTGCTTTTTTTTGTGTGCCTGCATCCGGCACAGGCCACATCTGATACTAAGGAGCAGATGGAGGAGGCCCAGCGGAAAAAGCAGGAGAAGGAAGGCGAACTGGCAGAGGCACAGCAGGATCTGCAGGAGACGCAGGCGGATCTGGCACGCCTGCAGCGCGTAAAGAGCGGTTATCAGGGCGAGATGAACGAACTGAATGCCGAACTGCAGCTGGTAGCCGATCATCTGCATAAACTGGAAGTGGAGATGGACTTAAAGCAATTGGAGATCGATGAAACCATCGCCGCGCTGGAACAGGCCAGGATCACCAGGCAGGAGCAGTATGATAGCATGAAGATGCGTATCCGCTTTCTGTATGAAAACGGAGGTATGGCATACGTGGACATCCTGTTTTCGGCAGATTCCTTCGGGGAGTTTCTGAATTTTGCGGATTATGTGGCAGATCTTTCGGCTTATGACCGGCAGATGCTGGAGGAATATATACAGACCGAGCATGAGATCGAAGATGAGGAAGCACAGTTGGAAAGAGAGATGGCAGAGCTGGAAAGCTTGAAGGCCGGTGTGGTGGAGCAGCAGAAGCAGGTAAACGGCCTGATCCAGAAGACAGCCGGCAATATTGCTGCTACCGCAGAAAACATCGAAGCCGTGAACGCGCAGGCGGACGCCTATGAACAGGAGATCGTGGCACGTGAGCAGGAGGTGGCGGATGCGACAGCGGAGTATGAGGCCATCAAGAGGCAGTATGAGGAAGAACTCAGATTATCAAGATTGGCTGCGCAATCCAAGTGGAGAAACATTTCCGAAGTCACTTTTGAAGAAGGAGACCGGTATCTGCTGGCAAACCTGATCTATTGTGAAGCCGGCAACCAGCCTTATGAAGGGCAGGTAGCGGTGGGCGCTGTAGTGATCAACCGTGTGCTCAGCAGCCGCTATCCGGATACCGTGACCGGCGTGATCTATCAGCGCAAGCAGTTTTCACCGGTGGATAACGGCAGGCTGGCAAATGCGCTGGCAGTGAACAAAGCTACGGCACGCTGCTACCAGGCAGCGGATGAAGCCATGGCAGGGCATACCAACGTGGGGAACTGCCTGTACTTCCGCACACCGATCCCGGGACTGACCGGGATACAGATCGGCGGACACATCTTTTATTAAAGAAGAGTATCAATTGGATTTTACCGGGATAAAAATACCCCCTGCGGTATATACCACAGGGGGTTTCTTTGGGTGTTTTCTCTGATTACCGTCTTTTTCGAATCACTGGATCACTAACTGATTCCACACATCCGAAGGCACGATGCCGATATAGGTCTTGCCCGGATTCAGTGTGATCTCCTGCCCGGTCACTTTATCCATGTAGAAAGTACGTGTCGTATCGGAGAATTTGCTCCAGGTGATCGGGATCGCTTTGCCGTTTGTCAGGTAGTAGCCGTCCCAGCCGGTGCAGATGATGTTGTAAACCATGTAGCCGTTCTTATCCAACTGTGACCAGCTGCAGTTCAGCAGGAGTACATTCTCGAAAGTAAGGCGTGCATTGTTGTGTACAGGATCTACATGAGCCATGCCATATTCGGAATAATCATAAGTACCGGTAGCCGAATTGTAACTCAGTTTGGAAGAGTTGTGCGGGAACGGCAGGACAACATTATTTGCGTTGATGGCATTTGCGCGGCCGGCCAGAGAGTATTCCGTCTCGGAAAACCTGGTGTGGTCGCCGGTGTAGTAACTGTTATAGGCAGCACTGTATTTTGCGGCAGCGATACGCTGTGCCAGACCTGCATAACTCTGTTTTTTGGTCGGATTGTAGTAATTGTTGTAAGTAATGTACTCTGTATATTCTGCGCGCTTTCCATTGGAGAAACGGGCAAAACCGCCGCTCAAGTTATCGATGTAAGGCTGTGCCACATAACTGTTGATGTAGTACGGACCGCCATCGTGGCATACGATCGCGTTGTACTCGGCAGCCAGCATGAAATTGGTAGGACGTGCGCTGCGGATGCTGCCAAACTGGGTGATCTTGCCCCAGTCTTTTACAATTGCCATAAAGCGGGTGATACGGCCGTTTGCGGTGCTGTTCATCATCTCATAGACGATATCCGCTTCGGTCAGACCGTAGTGGGGCAGAGCGGTTTTTTCGTTGTCCACCATGACGGCAATGGGACGCTGCGCCTGCAGGGTGCTGCTGATCCACTGACCGGTCAGTTCGCTGCGGTACATACCGGCAGGCGGCACTTCTGCCCTTACTTCCGTGGTATCGGCCGTAGAAGACGCATAGGCGCCCACAGAGATCATGGCAGCGGCAAGCAGAGCAAAGGTTCGTTTCATAAACTTTTTCATCTTGGTCTCTCCTGTCTCATTGATTGTTTGCGGGTATAAGATAAAACAATTACATTATAGCATATCCCATGGAGGATTTCACGTATTTTTTCGTTCTTCTTCTTCAATATAAATGGTCAGTGTGTCAAACTTGTCCTGATAGATGATCTGCAGCAGTTTGTCCAGTTGTGTCAGGGAATGTTTTAACTGTTCCAGTGTGATGAACTGTTGGTCCAGGCAGGTCACCATCTCATCCAGATCCACTACTTTCACAAAGCCGTCCGGATAAATGATCACATCGGCCAGCAGGTCGGTGACGATCAGCCGGTTGTCTTCGGTCTGCTCAAAATCAACAATATCACAATACCAGTAGAGCAGGGTGTTGTCGGCAGTGTAAAATTTGCTTACTTTATAGCCTTCTTTCCGGAAATAGCAGGAATAGCCGTGGTGCAAGTCCTTTTTGGGCTTTAGGGCGTTCCATTTTGTCAGGATGATCGTGTCATTGCAGGCAAGGATCACATCATCCTTCAACTGTACACATTCCTGTGGGATCAGCCGTTTGCGGAATAAAACAGGTTCGTTCTCCATTTATAAAAGAATCCTCTCCTTTAAACGATATGCTGTATTCTATCCTACACTATGAACTTTTGTTATGTCAACTCATTTTTCATATAGTTGCCAAAAAGGGTGGAATGGTGGTATACTATTCTCAATATGGCTGCAAAACTAAAAGTAAAAGGAAAATTGAGAATGTATCTGCAGACACCATTGCTGCTTGGCATCATCATGGCACTGGTGAATGTATGGATCTATCTGGTCTCGATACAGGCGGGGATCATCCTGACGGTATTTGTTTTGATCTATCTGGTGATCATTATCTGCATGATGGTGTTTTCACGGCCTTCCCTGAATGCTGAACTGATCAGTTTTGCGACGGAATACGGACAGATCCAGAGACAGCTGCTGAAAGAATTGGAACTGCCGCACGCGCTGCTGGATGAGTCCGGAAAGATCATCTGGATGAACCGCGCCTTTGAGAAACTGGGTGATAAAGAGCGGTTTATGAAGAAAAATCTGGTCGCGATTTTCCCGCAGGTGAAGAAAGAGGAGTTTCCGGGGGAAGATGAAACGAAAGAGAAAGAGGTCTCTTACGAGGATAAAGACTATCAGCTCATCATGAAGCGTATCGGCCTGCGGGATATGGCACTGCTTTCCGATATGAGTGATACGGGAAAGTATGACGGGTATCTGATCGCCATTTATCTTTATGACCGCACGGCTCTGAAACTGGCACTGGAGGAAGTGGACAACCAGAGCCTGGTGGTAGGGCTTATTTACGTGGATAACTATGAAGAAACGCTGGAGAGCGTGGAGGATGTGCACCAGAGCCTTCTGGCAGCCTTTATCGACCGTCAGGTAAACCAGTATGTGAATGCGCTGGACGGCATCGTGCGTAAGACGGAGAAAGACAAGTACCTGATGATCCTGCGCAAGAGCGCCTTAAAGCAGGCGGAGGAGGACAGGTTCCGGCTGCTGGAGGATGTCAAGAGCATCGAGCTTGACAATAAGATGATGGTGACACTTTCGATCGGTATCGGTTTGGATGGTTATACTTACGCGCAGAACAGTGTGTTTGCCCGCAATGCCATCGACCTGGCGCTGGGCCGCGGCGGTGATCAGGCAGTAGTCAAGAGCAGGGAAGAAATCTCCTATTACGGAGGCAAGACACAGCAGAAGGAAAGCAATACCCGTGTGCGCGTGCGTGTTATGGCACAGGCGCTGCAGGAGATCATTTCCACCAAAGACCGGATATTTGTCATGGGGCATCGCAATCCGGATATGGACTGTTTCGGGGCAGCGGTGGGTGTGCGCTGCGCCTGCACCAACCTGGCGAAGAAGTGTCATATCGTATTGGATGGCGTGACGCCGTCATTGCAGCAGCTGGTAGACCATTACAAGGAGAATGCGGATTATACGGAGGATGCGATCCTGACCGGACGGCAGGCGCTGGAACTGGCAGACGGAAATGCCGTGGTGGTGGTAGTGGACGTAAACCGTCCCACGATCACGGAGTGCCCGGAACTGCTGAAGCAGTGCAAAACGATCGTTGTGCTGGATCACCACAGGGCCGGGAAGGATGCGGTAGAGAATACGACGCTTTCGTATGTACAGCCCAGTGCGTCTTCGGCCTGCGAGATGGTCGCGGAGATACTGCAGTATATCAATAACGGCATTAAATTCAAGGGGAATGTGGCGGATTGCCTGTATGCCGGCATCGTCATGGATACCCAGAGTTTTACCAGCAAGACAAATGTACGTACCTTTGAGGCGGCGGCGTATCTGCGCAGAAACGGGGCGGATGTCACAAAAGTGCGCAAGATGTTTCGTGAAGACGCGGTGGATTACAAGGCAAAGGCGGAAACCGTGCACCGTATGGAGGTTTACCGCAAGTATTTTGCCATATCCTCCTGCAGCAGTGAAGGGCTGAAATCCCCGACCGTGGTAGCTGCGCAGGCGGCCAATGACCTGCTGAACATCAATGGGATCAAGGCCAGTTTTGTCATGACGGATTACCAGGGGAAGATCTACATTTCCGGCCGTTCCATCGATGAAGTCAATGTACAGATCATCATGGAGAAACTTGGCGGCGGCGGTCACCTGAACATGGCAGGGGCACAGTTGGAGGATACCACGATCGAAGCGGCGATCATCGTGCTGAAGAGCACATTGGATACCATGATACAGAAAGGAGAATTGTAATGAAAGTCATTTTAACGGAAGATGTAAAGTCTCTGGGGAAAAAAGGAGACCTGGTGGAGGTCAGTGACGGTTATGCCCGCAATTTCATCCTGGCCAGGAAAAAAGGCCTGGAGGCTACGGCGGCAAACTTAAACAACCTGAAACTGAAAAAAGCGAATGATGAAAAAGTAGCGCAGGAGCAGTTGGAGGCTGCAAAGGCATTTGCGGCTGAACTGAAGACGATGGAAGTGAAGCTGGCATTGAAAAAGGGAGAGGGCGGCAAGACGTTTGGCTCCATCACATCAAAGGAGATCGCCCTGGCAGCAGAAGAGCAGTTGTCCGTAAAACTGGATAAAAAGAAGATCGTACTGAAGGATCCCATTAAAACGGAAGGGATTTTCAACGTAAGTGTAAAACTGCATCCGCAGGTGAGCGGTGAACTGAAGGTATGCGTTACGGAGGAGTAAAGGAAATATCATATCGTTTGTTCCGGTAATGTGTAAAGGAGAAAAAATGTAACATGGCTGAAATGAGTGAAACGACCGGATACAGAGAGCGTCCGCATGACAACAGAGCGGAGCGCGCTGTATTGGGAGGATTATATATCGATAATTCCAGAGTCCCGTCCATAGCAGATATCCTGCCGGACGGGAAAGTTTTCTATAACAAGACTTATGGCGCGATTTATGATGCGATGATCTACATCCACAGCAAAGGGATGGCGATTGATATGGTCACGCTGCAGAACCGCCTGCAGGAGATGGACGTGCCGCCGGAGGTGGTAAGCCCTGAATTTCTGATGGATGTGATCACCTCGGTGCCTACCGCTGCAAATGTGAAGGATTATGCGGAACTGGTGGCAGAAAAAGCGGTACTGCGCGAGTTGATCGGCGTCACGGAGTCGATCACCAATGACTGTTACGAAAATAAGGGGGATCTGGGAGACCTGCTGGCTGAAACCGAAAAAAAGGTGTTCCAGGTGGTACAGAAACGGAATGTGGGCAATATCGAACCCATCAGCCGTATCGTGATGCGGGCGCTGGAACAGATCGACAAGGCAGCACGGACCACCGGGGATGTCACGGGGCTGCCGACGGGTTTTATCGATCTGGATCACAAGACGGCCGGTTTTCAGAAAGGCAATCTGATCCTGATCGCGGCCAGACCGGCAATGGGAAAAACGTCTCTGGTGCTCAGCATGGCAAGGGATATTGCGGTAAGGCAGCATAAGCCATTGCTTATGTTTTCCCTGGAAATGTCAAATGTCGAACTGGTAAACCGTGTGCTTTCCATGGATTCCAAGGTGGATTCCCAGAAGTTTAAAACGGGGCAGCTTTCGGACGGTGACTGGGAGAGCCTGACGGAGAGCAGCGGGAATATCGCGCATTCCAACCTGATCCTGTATGATACAGCCACGACTTTGGGAGAGATCCGTTCCATCTCACGAAAGTTAAAGGTGGAAAAAGATATCCAGATGGTGATCATCGATTACCTGCAACTGATGAATTCCACCAGCCGCAGGGCGGATTCAAGACAGCAGGAGATTTCGGAGATTTCCCGTGGACTGAAACTGCTGGCAAAGGAACTGGATGTGCCCATCATCGCGCTGTCCCAGCTTTCCCGGCAGGTGGAAGGCAGGACAGACCACCGGCCGATGCTTTCGGACCTGAGGGAATCCGGGGCGATCGAGCAGGACGCGGACGTGGTGCTCTTTATTTATCGTGATGAGGTCTATAATGCAGACACGGATAAAAAGAACATTGCGGAGATCATCATCGCCAAGCAGCGCAGCGGCCCGATCGGTACCGTGGAACTGGCATGGCTGCCGGAATATACGCAGTATGCAAATCTGAAACGATGATACCGAAATGCTGCTCTAAAAATGCTGCGATCACGATAGGGTGCCTTTCCCGCTCATCCGCAGGATAAATGTGCGTATCACGGGGACATGTCCGGGAGTAAAATGGATTTATGAAACATTTACTGAAGATCAGCAGCGGCCGTTATGCGGATGAGGATGCTTCCCAGTACCGGTGGCAGTTGTGGCTGCGGGGGTTTAGTTATGAACGCAGCACGGAAGCCTGGGTGCGCCCGGTGGGAGAACTGGGCGTTCGCAGATATATCCGTTATGCCAAAGCACGCGGGCTGCGTTACGAGCTGCTGGATAAAAATCTGCAAAGGAATACAGTATATAAAGCCAGATGGGTACGGGAAAATCCGCCTTTTTTGGGGATGTATCTGTGTACATACTGCGGGCGTATCGTATTGGCAAAAAATATTACCGTAGACCATATCGTTTCGGTAGGACGCGCCAAGACTTCCCTGCGTTACAGCCGTTCCGGCAGGGATGTCAACGATATCCGGAACCTGTGCGGGGCGTGCAGGGACTGCAATACTGTGAAGGAAGCGAAAGGCGGCCTGTGGGTGCTGCGGGGAAAGATCTTCCGGCATAAGGGTATGCGCCTGCTGCGTCTGGCATTCCGGCTGCTGTTTCTCTGTGCTGTGACGGCGCTGGCGGTTTATCTGTGGCAGTACGGCGGCGTGCCGGAGGAGTGGCTGTCTCCTTTTTTGTAAGAAAATCTTCATCTTTTCTCACCTTTTTTCTTCATTTTATCTGTACTATAATACCTTTCGAGAGCTCTTAAGGAAAGCAGGTAATGTAAATGAATAAAATACTGATCTGTGATGACGAAAAGGATATCGTGCGGGCACTGGAGATCTATCTGAAAGCGGAAGGCTATGAGATCAGCAAGGCCTATACCGGTCTGGAAGCGCTGCAGCGTTTGCGGGAGGAGGCGGAGGTATGCCTGGTACTGCTGGATATCATGATGCCGAAGATGGATGGCATAGAGGCGCTGGCAGAGATCCGGAAGTTTTCCAATGTACCGGTGATCTTTCTGACGGCCAAATCAGAGGATGCGGATAAGATCCTGGGACTGAATGTCGGGGCGGATGATTATATCACCAAGCCGTTTCAGCCGGCAGAACTGATCGCGCGGGTACGTTCTTCCATACGGAGATATACCATGCTGGGAAGTGCGGCGGCGAAGAAGGAGGAACTGGTACTCGGCGGGATTTCCTTAAACGATCCGGCCAAGGAAGTGCGGGTGGATGGTGAGACCGTAAATCTGACGAAGACGGAATACGGGATCTTAAAACTGCTGCTGCAGGAACCGGGACGGGTGTTTTCACCGGCGGAGATCTACCGGGAGGTATGGGGCGGAGATCCGTATGGCACGGAAAATACGGTGGCTGTGCATATCCGGCGGCTGCGGGAAAAGATCGAGATCGATCCGGCAAAGCCCAGATACCTGAAGGTCGTCTGGGGCAGGGGCTACAAGCTGGAAGGCACGCCGCTCTGACACGCAGGTCGGTGTCAAAACAAACTGCACGGGGTGAAATGTGCAGACAGGGTAACTATTCAGGACAGTCCGAAGCACTTGCTGCTGACAGATGTTCCTGTTAGCAGTTCCGCTGCGTTACAGGAACACTATGCAGTAGCAGGGCGTAAGAAAGAGCATAGTTACCAGGCAGGGAGGAAAAGAGGGAAGGAAAGTTTGAAAATAACGGAGGAGAAAAGGATATGAGACCATGGCAGGGGAGGATCGGCAGAAGCGGTGTCATGAAAGCACTGTGGGCGGTTTTGTGCGCGTTGGGCGCAGCGCTTCTGGCATATTCCCTGTGTATCCTGGTTATGGTATACGGGGGAGAGTATCATGGGAAAGATTATAACGGAATGCTTGAGCAGGCAATGAACAGGGTGGATGACCACCTTGTAGGAAACGTGCTGCAGAGTATGTCCTTGTGTCCGGTGACCAGGGAGTACGATTCCGAGAGTAAGGAAGTGTCATTTGAACGTATATGCCAATATTGGAAGGAAGTGGCGGAGGGTATCGGGACAGAGGCCCCATGGCTGGATTATGCGGTATTGCTTTCGGAGCAGCAGGGAGATGGCTTTCTGGGGCAGTATCAGTATCTTTACCGCAGTGAAGGGTTTACCCAATATACGGATGCGATGCAGGTGCAGGCGTTTCGGGAGTATTATCAGGGCAGTTACAGCCTGTACGGGACGATCCTTTATGAAACATATCTGAGCGACTGGGGCGGGTATCCGGGAGAGAAACTGCCGTTTGGAAAACCGTATTATCTGACGGTTCTGTATCAGCATAGGAGCAGCGGTACCGTCTGGGAGGATGCGCAGTCATGCCTCAGCGCAAAGCAGTTTGCATTTGTGCGCATGCTGCACCGGGCAGACAATAATGCAGGCTTTGTTATCGTGCCTGCGCTGATGTTTCTGACAGGACTGGTCATGGTATGCAGGACCGCCGGCCGCCGGAAAGGACGGGATGGAGCGGAATTGGATTTTTTGGACTGGATCCCATTTGAACTCTGGGCTGGTGTCGTGATGATGTTTGAGATCTTTTTGCTGGTAGGTATGGGATCATTTCTGGACAACAGCCAGGCGGAGGAATGGTTTTCTTTTGAGGAGTATTCGCTGGTCTTCTGCGGCACGCTCTTTATCATGGGGATGGCAGGGCTGATGCTCTTGTCCACTTTCTGTGCGCGGCTGAAGGCAAAACGCTTCTGGCAGACGACATTGCTTGGGCTGGTCACAAAGTGGTTTAAACGCAGCGTGGTACGGGCCGGAAACTGGGCGGCTGCGCATATTCCGCTGGCGGCAAGGCTGGTGATCGCGCTGCCGGTGCTTGGGGTGATCAGCCTGCTGGAAGCGGCGCTGATCTCGGATTGCGGAATGGGGTATGCGGCATTGTTCTGTATGGGAAGGCTGGTTTCCTTTGCCATGCTGGTATATCTGCTCTGGGGATACAGCAGGCTCCGGGACGGCGCGGCCAGGATCGCGGAAGGGAAACTGGAGCAGCCGGTAAAGGAGAAGGGACTTACGCCGGATTACCGCCTGTTTGCGCGGAATCTGAACTGTGTGGGAAAGAGCATTCAGATTGCGGTAGAGGAACGCCTGAAGAGTGAGCGCCTGAAGACGGAACTGATCACAAATGTATCTCATGATATCAAGACACCGCTTACCTCTATCATCAATTATGTGGATCTGCTGCAGAAAGAGGATGTGGGGGAAACAGAGAAAAAAGAGTATCTGGACATCCTGGCGCATCAGTCATCACGGCTGAAGAAACTGATCCAGGACCTGATCGATGCGTCCAAAGCATCCACGGGGGCTGTGGAGGTGCGGATGGAGCAGACCGACTTAAACATGCTGGTGGGACAGGTGACGGGTGAGTATCAGGATAAACTGGACGCGGCGGATCTGACGCTGGTGGTTAAGAATAAGTGTAAAGATCTGCGCGTGCAGGCAGACAGCAATCTGCTCTGGCGTGTGCTGGATAATCTGTTTGCGAATGTATTGAAATATACGCTGCCCGGGACACGGGTTTATCTGGAGACGGACAGGGCAGGCGGGGAGGCGCTTCTGAGCATTTCCAATATCTCTAAGGCTGAACTGGGCATTTCCGGGGAGGAACTGATGGAGCGTTTTGTCAGAGGCGATGGTTCACGCAATACGGAAGGATCCGGTCTGGGACTGTCCATAGCAAAGAGCCTGATGGAATTGATGGGTGGCGAACTGCGGATCGTTGTGGACGGAGATATGTTTAAAGCGGTGGTGAAACTGAAGATATAATGATGTATTTTGATGCAGGGACATCGTAATTCTCGTCCAGTACATTAAA
>JAFUUX010000191.1 GCA_017471325.1 Lachnospiraceae bacterium
GCAGTGCCAAGACCGCCAGAAACCGTGAATTCCAGGCGATCCTGCCGATCCGCGGCAAGACGTTGAACGTGGAAAAGGCCAGCATCGACAAGATTCTGGCAAATGCGGAGATCAAGACCATGATCAATGCTTTTGGCTGCGGCTTTTCGGAAGGCTACGGCAATGACTTTGATATCAGTAAACTGCGTTATGACAAGATCATCATCATGGCGGATGCCGATGTGGACGGTGCGCATATCTGCACGCTGCTGCTGACGCTTTTCTACAGGTTCATGCCGGAACTGATCCAGGAAGGACATGTGTATATCGCCATGCCGCCGCTGTATAAGGCGATCCCGTCCAAAGGGAAGGAAGAATACCTGTATGATGATGCGGCGCTGGAAAAATACAGAAGGACGCATAAAGGCAGTTTCACGCTGCAGCGCTACAAAGGTCTGGGTGAGATGGATGCACAGCAGCTCTGGGAGACAACGCTGGATCCGCAGACCAGGATATTGAAACGCGTAAACATTGAAGATCCGATCCTGGCTTCCGATACCACGGAACTGCTGATGGGGTCAGAGGTGGCGCCCCGTAAGGCATTTATCCATGAAAATGCTACGGATGCGATACTGGATATTTAACGCGGACCTTTATGGTATCCGTTTCGGCGCGTGCGCGGCATTCCGGCAGCGCAGGAAAGAAGAACTGACATATCGTTTTATGGGATGAGGTAAGTATGGAACAGCAGGACAGGATATTAAAAACAGAGTATTCCGAGGTGATGCAGAAGTCGTATATCGACTATGCCATGAGCGTGATCGTTTCCCGTGCGCTGCCGGATGTGCGGGATGGCTTAAAGCCGGTACAGCGGCGTGTGCTCTATGACATGCACGAACTGGGCATACGTTATGACAGACCTTATAGAAAGAGCGCCCGTATCGTCGGCGATACCATGGGTAAATATCACCCGCACGGAGATTCGTCCATTTATGACACACTGGTAGTGATGACGCAGGATTTCAAAAAAGGCGCGGTATTGGTGGACGGGCACGGAAACTTTGGCAATATCGAAGGAGACGGCGCTGCTGCCATGCGTTATACCGAAGCGCGTCTGGCACAGATCTCGCAGGACGGGCTGCTGGCAGATCTGGATAAAGATGTGGTGGATTTCGTACCAAACTTTGATGAGACGGAAAAAGAGCCGACCGTGCTGCCGGCGCGTTTCCCGAATCTGCTGGTGAATGGCACGGAGGGCATCGCTGTCGGTATGGCGACCAAGATCCCGCCGCATAATCTGGTGGAGGTGATCGATGCCGCGATCGCTTATATCCGTAATGAAAACATCACGACGGAAGGCCTGATGAAATATGTGAAAGGACCGGATTTTCCGACCGGCGGCATTGTGATCAATAAAGATGAACTGCCGGAGATCTATGCCACGGGAACAGGGAAGATAAAGATCCGGGGCAGGGTGGAGACCGAACAGGCCAAGGGCGGGCATATCCTGTTAGTGATCACGGAGATCCCCTTTACCATGATTGGACAGGGCATTTCCAAATTCCTTTCGGATGTGGCAGCGCTGGCGGAGAGCCGCAAGACCACGGATGTGGTGGATATTTCCAACCAGTCGTCCAAAGAAGGCATCCGCATCGTGATCGAACTGAAAAAAGATACGGATGTGGAAAACTTCAAAAACATGCTTTATAAAAAGACGCGCTTAGAGGATACCTTCGGCGTGAACATGCTGACCATTGCGGAGGGGCGGCCGGAGACCATGGGGATCCGGGACATCATCCGCTGCAATGTGGCATTTCAGTTTGAGGTGAACCGCCGCAAATATACCAATCTGCTGCAGAAGGAACGGGAAAAGAAGGAAGTGCAGGAAGGGCTGATCAAAGCCTGCAACGTGATCGACCTGATCATTGAAATCCTGCGCGGTTCCCATGACAGGGCAATGGCAAAAAAATGTCTGGTGGAAGGCGTGACGGAGGGGATCAGTTTTAAGAGCAAGGAATCCAGGATCATGGCAGGTATGCTGCGCTTTACGGAGCGGCAGGCAGACGCAATCCTGGAACTGCGCCTGTACCGCCTGATCGGCCTGGAGATCGAGGCGCTGAAAAAGGAATATGAAGAGACAACGGCAAATATCTACCGTTATGAGGATATCCTGGATCGCAGGGAAGCCATGGCGCAGGTGATCGTGCAGGATCTGGAAACGATCAAAAAAAAGTATGGCAGGCCGAGGCGTACCGTGATCGAGAACGGCGCGGAGGCGGTCTATGAGGAGAATAAGGTAGAAGAGATGGATGTCATTTTCCTGATGGATCGTTTCGGCTACTGCAAGACCATCGATAAGGCAGCGCTGGAGCGCAACCGTGAGGCCATAGAGCAGGAGAACCATTATATCGTGGAATGCAAGAATACCGGCAAACTGGCGGCCTTTACCAACAAAGGCAATCTGCATACTTTCAAAGTATCGGACCTGCCGCACGGGCGTTTCAGGGATAAGGGCGTGCCGGTGGATAATGTGAGCAATTTTGATTCCCAGCAGGAGGATATCGTTTTCATCGTAAGCCAGTCAGAATTGAACCTCTACCGGCTGGTGTTTGTGACGAAGCAGGGCATGATCAAGTATGTGGGCGGTGATGAGTTTGACGTGGCAAAGCGCACCGTGGCGGCTACCAAACTGGCGGATGATGATGAAGTCATCGCCGTGGATATCCTTTATGATCAGTCCTATCTGGCACTGTGTTCCCATAAGGGCTTTCTGCTGAAGATGGATGCGGAAGAGATCCCGATGAAGAAAAAAGCAGCCATCGGCGTGCGCGGCATGAAGCTGGCGGCAGATGATTACATCGAGGCGGCATATTTTGGCAGCAGTTATGCCGAAAAGAATATCATTGAGTTTCATGAGAAAAAGATCGATTTAAACCTGATCAAGCCGCAGAAGCGGGATGCAAAAGGCGCAAGGATCAGGTAAGGCAGGGGATGCTGTCAGAACCCGGAAAGGGAGAGGAACAGATACTGCGGGGCAGTGTTTATGCGGATAGGAGGGATATATGCGTGTGATCGCGGGATCGGCGCGCAGCCTGGTGCTGAAAACGCCGGAAGGAATGAATACGAGGCCGACTACGGACCGGATCAAGGAGACACTGTTTAATGTGATCCAGACAGAGGTGCCCGGCGCTGTGTTTGCGGATCTGTTTTCCGGCAGCGGCGGGATCGGCATCGAGGCGCTCAGCCGCGGGGCGGCAAAGGCTTATTTTGTGGAAAATGACAAGACAGCGATCGCGTGTATCGAGCATAACCTGAAACACACGAAACTGTTTGATAAGTCCATGGTGCTGCGCTCGGATGCGGTCGCGGCGCTTTCCTACAATATCCGTGAGACAGTGGATATCATCTTTGCGGATCCGCCCTATGGACAGGGATATGATGAACAGGTGCTTGCGGCAGCGGCAAAGAGCAGGGCAGTTGCGGAGGATACACTCATCATTATCGAAGAAGAAAAAGGGCGTGATTTTTCGTTCGCGGAAGATTTTGGGTTTGACATTATCAAAGAAA
>JAFUUX010000192.1 GCA_017471325.1 Lachnospiraceae bacterium
GCGCACTGAACTTCAAAAAACTGCTCACATTTAAGAGGGGGACGGGAAACTATGCCCAAAATCCGATATTAGCTACAGTAAGTTGCTAATACGGCAGGAAATCCCTCAGTATACACCTCATATGGGGGTACTTACTGATATTCAATGTATGAAATTATCAATGTACCTGGAAAATTATTTTTTATAAGGCGGAAGGGACGATTTTATGCCCTTCAATCGACCTTGATATCATACTATGTAAATTTCTCTAATTTCATCCCAAAATATCAAGAAATCCGAAAACGCCGAGAAAATCGGCGTTTTTTGTTAAGCGCACGGATCAGTGAATGAAAGAAAGCAATGTATCAAAGACCGGAAGGTTTTCGGAAACAACGATGGCGATCCGTTCTTTTGCGCGGCTGAGTCCGTGAAAGAGATTGCGGACAGCCGAATGTGAAACAGGATCGGAAGATGTGGCGGCGGAGGAATCTGCGGACATGCTTTTTTGCCGCAGGTAACCGGATGTATCATAGAAAAAACCGGAGTCCAGGATCATTACGACAGCGGTGAATTCCTTGCAGGCAGCATCGGAGATCTCCGTGGTCATTTCGGATACGTCTTCGAGCCCGGTAAGTGCAGCAGATGAATTGCGGATATAGGTATAGCCTTCGTTTTGGTAGATGCGTAACAGCCGTACCGTCTCTTCCGGGTCTTTGGCATAGGAAAGAGAAACGGATGGGTAGGTGCGATTTTTATTTGCACCGGCTTCCCCGGTACGTATGACGCAGCGGATAAAGGCAGAGAGTTCACAACTGCGCCGGATATGATTGGTCAGACGATAATGCAGAAACTCCGGCAATGCCTCTAAGATATCGGCACCGCATTCCGCGCGCTCTGACAGGGCTAGCAGATCTTCACGGTCATAGGAAATGATCACCGGTGCATGCCAACAGTCACGCAGGGACAGGATCGCATCCAGCATACGGCGGTTCAGCCGATGTCCCTCATCTACGAGAATGGCGTTGTACTTCTTTTCGACAGGTGGAAGGATACCGTTTTCGCAGTAGTAAAAATCGATCCGCTTCAGCCTCTCATTCAACTGCTCCAGCTCCGGGGTATGGGAACCGAGATGGAAGACGCAGACACAGTCCCGGTGGGAAAGCTGCATCGCGATATCGTAAAGCAGGATGGTCTTGCCGGTTCCGGGAAATCCTGTGAATCCCTGGATCGTCGGTGTCTTTACGTTTTTCAGGATCTGTTTTTTGATGTCCCGCTGCTGGAAAGTCAGGAAATATTCCTGCCGTAAAAAACGATCCGGATCTGTGAGCGGCGAGATCAGGTATTTTTCTTCCTGGAAAAGATCCTCAATATCGCCGCAGTAGGATTTTCCCTGATGCAGCAACAGATCGGCCAGTTCGGCCCAGCCGGCGCCGACCAGACGCCCGCCGCCCGAAAGGCGTACCAGACGGTCGCTGCCGCTCACGTAGGTATAAAAATACATGGTCCTGCTGAGCGTTGACAGATAGTAGCGATTTTGTAAAAGCTGATAGCGGATGGCTTCGTCGGAAACATTCCCGCTTTTTAATTCGATATTGATGATGGAATCCTCGCTGATGCGCAGCAGGTCAAATTCTTTGCCGAGTTTTGGCATCACGAAGGAATAAAAGTAATCCAGTTTCGTCGTTTCCTCTGAAACGGCACACATTTTTTCGGAGAAGCGTTTCAAACCTTCCGTTTCCCACAATTTGATCTTCAGGTGTTTTTTTCGTGCGGACATCTGGCGCTCCAGCCGTGTTAAACGTGTCGGATCGGAGAGCCTGGTCAGCGCATAGATATTGATTGGTCTCATAATCTCATTATACTCGCGCCTCCGGCAGTTTACCAGCATTTTATCATCTGCGCAGCCAGGAAAATGATGTTTTTATTTACGCAGCGGATTTTGCATGGCGGTGATCCGTTACGATCATCGGTTGGCGGACTGCTGATCGTTGGCAAATATTGAGGTCAGTGAAGCAGGCTTGTCGCTTCATTCAAAGGGTGTTATAATGATACGGTTAGGGTGTGACCGCTTTCGGTCAATATGAAGGGGGCAGTGATATGAATGCAGTATTTGTCGGTATCGATCTGGGTACATCATCCGTCAAACTGATCCTGATGGATGAAAACGGGCATATCGTCCGGACGGTTTCCAAAGAGTATCCCATCAGTTTTCCCAAACCCGGCTGGTCGGAACAGTCGCCGGAGGACTGGTATGTGCAGTCGGTATCCGGACTGCATGAACTGTGCAGCGGATATGAGGCGCAGGTGCGTGGCATCAGTTTTGGCGGGCAGATGCATGGGCTGGTATGTCTGGATGCGCAGGATCAGGTGATACGCCCGGCCATACTCTGGAATGACGGCAGGACAGGAGAGGAATGTGAATATCTGAATCGGATCATTGGCAGGGATGTACTGTCTGCAGAGACCGGCAATATCGCCTTTGCCGGTTTTACGGCTCCCAAAATACTGTGGATGCGGGAACATGAGCCGGAGAACTACGCAAAGATCGCAAAGATCATGCTGCCCAAGGATTATCTGGCCTATCGGCTGAGCGGTGTGCATGCGACGGATGTTTCGGATGCTTCCGGCATGCTGTTGTTTGATGTGAAAAACAGGAGATGGTCGGAAAAGATGTGTGAGATCTGCAGCGTAAAGCGGGAATGGCTGGCGCAGGTCTTTGAAAGTTATGAGGTGATCGGTACCCTGCGGCCGGAGATCGCATGGGAACTGGGACTTTCCGCAGATGTAAAAGTGATCGCGGGGGCGGGAGACAATGCGGCGGCAGCCATCGGTACCGGTACGGTGGGAAACGGGGACTGCAATATTTCACTGGGGACCAGCGGCACGATCTTTATCGCATCGGACAGATATACAGTGGATCAGCAAAATGCACTGCATTCTTTTGCGCACGCAAACGGGAAATATCATCTGATGGGCTGTATGCTTTCAGCGGCTTCCTGTAATCAGTGGTGGATGGGGGAGATCTTAAGGGACAGGGATTTTGCGGCAGCACAGGCGCAGATCACGGAATTGGGAGATAATCATGTGTATTTTCTGCCCTATCTGATGGGAGAGCGTTCCCCGCATAACGATCCGCTGGCCAGGGGCGCCTTTGTGGGCATGAGCATGGATACGGGCAGGGCACAGATGCTGCAGGCAGTGTATGAGGGCGTGGCATTCGGTATACGGGATTCCTTTGAAGTGGCAAAAGCCTCGGGACTGGGCATTTCCCGCACAAAGATCTGCGGCGGGGGCGCAAAGAGCCCTCTGTGGCGCAAGATCATGGCAAATGTGCTGGGGATCGCCGTGGATTCCATCGAAAGCGAAGAAGGGCCTGCGCTGGGCGGAGCCATGCTGGCGGCGGTGGGATGCGGACGTTTTTCGTCCGTGGAAGAAGCGGCGGCAGGGATCGTAAAAGTGACCGGTACCGTGGAGCCGGATGCGGAAACTGCAGGGAAGTATGAGGCACGCTATCAGGTTTTCCGGCAGATCTATCCGGCATTAAAGCAGGTCTATCCGCTGCTGTAGAAGTATTGTAACTATTCAGAAGGTGCCGCGAGGGCTCCCGGAGCGTAGCGTAGGATGCCCGAGTTTTGCGGCATTTCCGCCATCGAGCGAAGCGAGATTATGCATGGCGGAAATGCGTAACTGTCAGATAGACTTTCGGAATTGAGGATTCATTAACTTATAATGTGCCGGGAACAGACCGGATGGACTTTGAAAAGTGAATATTATCCTGAAAATGCGGAAGAAGGGACTGAGTAAGAAAGGATTCTGCTAAAAAAGGCGTACTTTA
>JAFUUX010000193.1 GCA_017471325.1 Lachnospiraceae bacterium
GGAAGAAGGAAATACTTCTGCAAGTTGGCGCTGAAAAGGGTAATACTCTGGGAATAGAACTTCCAGATATTGATAGTGATCTGGCAGGACTTGCAGCGGCAAACGTGATGACGGATATGTTGGCGCAGGCATCTATTGGGCGGATTAAGGATGGACTGGCGTATGTAAGTGGTGAGCGTTCCCGTATGGGCGCCTATCAGAATCGGTTGGAGCATACGATCAATAATCTGAATAATGTAGTGGAGAATACCGCGGCGGCTGAATCACAGATCCGGGATACTGATATGGCTACGGAGATGGTTGAGTACTCAAACCAGAATATTTTGGAACAGGCAGGGGTATCGATGCTCAGCCAGGCCAACCAGCAGAAACAGGGGATATTGAGTTTATTGCAGTAGAAAAACTACGGCCAGAAATTAGAAACGGCAGTTGATTTCGTTCGCGGGTATAGTCGGTTCTTTGGAAGTTTAAACAACAGTAGTTCTCTACATGGTTTACATATTTCTTTAAGCGTATTGCAAATGGATTATGCATATGATATAATGTTTTTTATAAAAATTGCCGATATATAAGGATGCGGGTGTAAGTGAATCCAGTATGTTAATATTGCCCGAAAATGGAATTTTATAGATGATATAGGAACATTGACAATTTCATACTTTACATCGGAATAAAAATATGTTATCCTTGCATACATCTGAGAAGGCAGTAACGTCATACATCGTATGACGCGTTTCCGGTTTCCGGAGACAGATTTCATTGTAATGTTAAGAGATGTGAGCAAGGAGGATATTGATGGAAGATAACTTGAATACAGCCTATGATGACGCCTTCCGCACGATGATCACAAAATGCGATGATCTGGTATTTGCACTGCTGAACTATATGTTTGGCGAGAATTACACAGGCGAGGAGGTCATCGTAAGAAGTGCAAACGAGGAACTCATCCAGCAGGATGGAGGCGGAATTTGGAAACGGATCACCGATGCGCAGTTGAAGGTAGGTACTCCCGGAGGGCAGAAGAAGTACCACATTGAATGTGAGAGCAGCAATAAGCTGGGAGTGGTACTGGTAAGGATCTTTGAGTACGGAGCACAGATGGCATTAGGGGAGTCTGAACTGCAGAAGGAGAGCATGACGCTGCAGGTGCAGTTTCCTAATGCCGGGGCGCTGTTGCTGCGTGGGAATAAAGATACCCCAAAGGAAATGACCATCCGAATCAGTGTGCCAGGAGGAGATTGCTGCAGTTATCAGGTACCGGTAGTATGGGTGAAGGAGATCGCGCTGGAGCAGATTTTTGGGGAGAAACTTTATTTTCTGTTACCATTCTATATGTTTCGGTATGAGAAGGAATTGCCGATACTGAATGCGGATGAAGAGAAATTGTCCCTGCTGCTTAAAGAATATGAGAGCATCACGGACAGGTTGGATGCTTTGGTGGAGAATGGCTCCTTGTCGTCCAGGTCGAGATATGTTATAATGCAGATGATAAAAAGAGTATCGGATAAGTTGACAGAGAAGCAGGAACTGGTAAAGAGAAAGGTGGGTGATCTGATGGGCGGACATGTGATTAATCTGGATATATTTCAGGCAGAGGACAGGGCAGAAGCAAGAGGAGAAGCAAGAGGAGAAGCAAGAGGAGAAGCAAGAGGCAAAGCGATGGGGGCGGAACAACAGTTGATAAAAATGATCTGCCGAAAGCTTCGTAAAGGCAAGGACGTGGAACAGATCGCGGATGAACTGGAAGAGGATGAGATCCGTGTGAAAGTGATCTGTGATGCTGCGGCAGAATATGCCCCGGATTATGACGAAGAAAGGGTGCTGGCAGCAGTGAGACTGCTGGCCAGGTAATTGGAAAATGATAGTGAATCCCGATGTGAAGTAAGAGAACTAACGTCGGGATTATTTTATAGCGTCAGTTTTCGCAGAATAAATATTATGCGAATAAGTTCTTTTTTCGAAAGGCAGAGATAGGATTATAGTGAGTTATTCACCTTTTGAGATGCTTTATGTTACCATTTTACATGTTTCGGTATGAGAAGGAATTGCCGATATGAATGCGGATGAAGAGAAATTGTCCCTGCTGCTTAAAGAATATGAGAACATCACGGACAGGCTGGATGCTTTGGTGGAGAATGGCTCCTTGTCGTCCAGGTCGAGATATGTTATAATGCAGATGATAAAAAGAGTATCGGATAAGTTGACAGAGAAGCAGGAAC
>JAFUUX010000194.1 GCA_017471325.1 Lachnospiraceae bacterium
GCTACGCTCTCTAAGCAGGAACTTGTATGCGCGATTACGACCCAAAACATTCCGGGAGAGAAGGGTTTTGCCCATCGCCGCAGGCGATTTTCATTGGCAAAACCCGTTACTATCACAGCACGAAGGGCTGTGAATAGTAACGGAAAGAATAAGGGAATCGTAAAAAAGGCTTGCATTTTGTTCCGCTATCTGATAGGATAGGTCTCATGCAAGGGAATAAGGTTTCGGATCAAAGATGATACCAAAGGCGGTATTTAGCGTGTGAAGTGCACTCTGAATATCGTCTTTTTTATCAAAACAGGGAAAGATACATAACCAACAATTTTCAATTTAAAAAGGAGGATGTAAAAATGGCTTATGTAGATGAAGTACTGGAGCAGGTAAAGGCAAAGAACCCGGACCAGCCGGAGTTTATCCAGGCAGTGACCGAGGTACTGAACTCTCTTCGTCCTGTGGTAGAGGCAAATGAGGAGAAGTACCGCAAGCTGGCGATCCTTGAGAGGATCACTGAACCGGACCGTCAGATCATGTTCCGCGTGCCCTGGGTGGATGACAAGGGTCAGGTGCAGGTAAACAGAGGCTATCGTGTACAGTTCAACAATTCCATCGGACCGTACAAGGGCGGCATCCGTCTGCATCCGTCAGTAAACCTTTCTATCATCAAGTTCTTAGGCTTTGAGCAGGTATTCAAGAACAGCCTGACCACACTGCCGATCGGCGGCGGCAAGGGCGGTTCCGATTTCGATCCGAAGGGAAAGAGCGACAACGAGATCATGCATTTCTGCCAGAGCTTTATGACAGAGCTGTCCAAATATATCGGCGCAGACACTGACGTGCCGGCAGGTGATATCGGTACCGGTGCAAGAGAGATCGGTTTCATGTTCGGACAGTACAAGAGGATCCGCGACCTGTATGAAGGCGTGCTGACAGGCAAGGGCTTGACCTACGGCGGTTCCCTGGCAAGAACGGAAGCGACCGGCTATGGCCTGCTGTACCTGACAGAGGAGCTGATGAAGTGCCATGGCGAGAGCATGGAGGGCAAGACCGTAGCGATCTCCGGTTCCGGAAATGTGGCTACGTATGCGGCACAGAAGGCACAGCAGATGGGCGCAAAGGTTGTGACGCTGTCTGATTCCACCGGCTGGATCTATGATCCGGAAGGCATCGACATTGACCTGCTCAAGGAAGTAAAGGAAGTGAAGCGTGCGCGCCTGTCCGAGTATGCAGCAGCAAGAAAGTCTGCTGAGTATCACGACAAGAAGGACGCAAACGATCACGGCGTATGGAATATCAAGGTAGATATCGCGCTTCCCTGCGCTACCCAGAACGAGCTGAACCTGGATGACGCAAAGGCACTGGTAGCAAACGGTGTAAAGGCGGTATGCGAAGGCGCAAATATGCCGACTACCATCGAAGCGACCGAGTATCTGCAGGCAAACGGCGTATGGTTTGTAGGCGGCAAGGCTGCAAACGCAGGCGGCGTGGCTACTTCCGCTCTGGAGATGAGCCAGAACAGCGAGCGTCTTTCCTGGAGCTTCGAGGAAGTGGACAGCAAGCTGAAAGGCATCATGGTAGGCATCTATCATGCGATCGATGATGCTGCAAAGAAGTATGGCATGGAAGGCAACTATGTAGCAGGAGCAAACATCGCAGGTTTTGAGAAGGTTGTGACCGCTATGATAGCACAGGGTGTCTGCTAAGCAGAAATACCGTTAAGTAATAAACAAGTCAGGGGACAGTCCCTGTGGTTCTGAAAAAGAACTGCAGGGGCTTTTTTGGGGGGCAGATTCTTTTTTTTGGGAAAAGGCACAAAAAAATTTGAAAAAATTGTAAAATTTCGCAAAAAAACTTGCACTTTGCTTGCACTTTGTGTTATATAATAGGTTCTGTCAGAGAGAAAAGTGGTCCATCGGGGATCACAGGGAGTCAAAAAAGGAGGAACAGTTATGAAAAAGAGAATGTTGGCACTGGTAACCACAGGCGTGTTGAGCCTGGCAATGCTGGCAGGCTGCGGAAACAGCACACCGGCAGAGACAGCACCGGCTGCGACAGAGGCAGAAGCGACCGAAGCACCCAAGGGCGAGGGCGCTGAGAATCCGGGCGAGGTAGGCATGGCAAATCCCTGGCACGAGATCAGCGAGGCAGAGGCAAACGAACTGATCCCGCGTCTGTTCAAGGCACCTGAGGGCGCAGAGGTACTGGGATGGAGCGTTTTAGAGGATATCGCGGATCCGAGCGGCGTGCCGGGACCGATGGTAGAACTGCAGTACAGTCTGGACGGCAATATTTTTAATGCAAGGGCACAGGTCACGGGGGACAGTTATGATGATATTTCTGGCCTGTTTTATGAATGGACGGTAAAAGATGAAGCAACCCTGTCCAACTGGGGCTTTGGTTCCATGCAGGCAAAGACGTTCCGGAATGTGAACGAGACCGGCATGGTGGACCTGATCACTTGGTATGATACGGAGATCGGCATTTCCTATGCACTGTCTGTTGCGGCAGCAGATCTGGAAGGCTTTGACATTACGGCAGTGGCAGACCAGATGTACAGCGCGGACAACGAAGTGTTCACCGGCCCGGCGCTGAAGGATGACGATCCTGAATTTATTTCCGGACAGATCGAGACTGCGCTGGCTGATCTGATGAAGGAAGTACATGGCGATCAGGTGGAAGAGGTCTATGTCTATGTGGACAAGATCTATGACCGCGAGGCAGAGCAGGCATTTGAGGTACTGCGCGACATGAACCTGTCTGACAGCGAGGTGGCTTTTGAGGCACACTGCGAGCTGAAACCGGCAGAGGGCGCGGATATCGACATGCTGATGCTTCCGGACGGACAGTATGATGAAGCCAAAGGCCTGGTAACGGACATCTATCGTCTGGGCGTGCTGACACTGAATACAGACGGCAACTACACAGTAGAGCACCTGGGCACAGGCTGGTAAAGCGTCAGATATCAGCATTGGGTTAAAAAACATGTTATCAAAAACCACATGGCTTGTCCGTGTGGTTTTTTGCATCCGCTATAGGATTTGCCGGCAAAATAGTGTAAAATATATGATATCAAAGACAGGGAGGTGACGGTATGAACCCATATATGAAGACAGCAAACGAACTGGCGGCGGAAAACCTTAAGACCAATGCGGGAGGACCTTTTGGCGCCTGCGTGGTAAAGGATGGCAGGATCGTGGGAAAGGGTTCCAATCACGTGCTGGCGCATAACGATCCCACGGCACACGGGGAAGTGATGGCGATCCGGGATGCCTGCCGGAATCTGGGCACCTATGATCTGAGCGGCTGCGAGCTCTATACATCGGCGTATCCCTGTCCGATGTGTTTATCCGCTTCGATCTGGGCAAATATCAAAAAAGTGTATTACGGAAACACCAAAGAGGATGCGGCGCGGATCGGTTTTCGGGATGACGCGATCTATGATTTCATCAAAACGCTTTCACGGAACGTGGATGGAAATGAAGTACTGGCATTGGAGGCGATGGATCGGGAGAAGACCATCAAGACCTTTGACGCATTTGCAGATAAAACAGACAAGACCATTTATTGACGGGTGATCAGGGAAGATGAACAGGATAGATGTAAAGGAACTGGATCTGCCGGAGCTGCAGATCTACGCAAGCAGTTCGGAAACACAGCTTTTGCATTATCATGAACCGGATTTGGGCATCTTTATCGCGGAAAGCCTGCGGGTGATCGGCCGCGCGCTGGATGCGGGGTATGAGCCGCTGTCTCTTTTGCTGGAGCCCGGCAATCTGGAGGCAACCGAAGGGAATGTGCCGGAGCGGTGCGGTGAGGTGCCGGTTTATGTGGCATCGGCAGATGCGCTGTCGAAACTGGCCGGATATAAGCTGACCGGCGGCGCGCTCTGCGCCATGCGCAGGAAGGCGCTGCGGAGTCCGGCGGAGATATGCGCGGGGGCAGGGCGGATTGCAGTGATGGAGGGGATCACCAATCCCACGAATGTAGGGGCGATCTTTCGTTCGGCAGCAGCACTGGGCGTGGAAGCGGTGCTGATGACACCGGACTGCAGTGATCCCTTGTACCGCAGGGCAGCCAGGGTGAGTATGGGCACGGTGTTTCAGATCCCCTGGGGATTTTTTGCGCGCCGGAAAAAAGAGCAGCAGCTAAAAGCAGGCCGGGAGATGAAACAGCCGGCGGATGTGGCGCTGTTAAAGGAGATGGGCTACACCACTGTAGCCATGGCACTGACAGACCGTTCGGTGAGCATCGCGGATGAGCGTCTGCACCATGCGGAGAAACTGGCGATCATTCTGGGCAATGAAAACAACGGCCTTACGGAGCAGACCATAGAGGCCTGCGACTATACGGTCCGTATCCCGATGCAGAACGGGGTGGATTCCCTGAATGTGGCGGCTGCGAGCGCAGTGGCGTTCTGGGAATTGTGCGGAAAAAGATAGATTTCTGCCGCTGTTTATCGTTGAAAATATTGTAACTATTCAGAAGGTACCGCGAGGGCTCCCGAAGCGTAGCGTAGGATGCCCGAGTTTAACGGCATTTCCGCCATCGAGCGAAGCGAGATTATGCATGGCGGAAATGCGTAACTGTCAGAACCCAGGGGGTTCTGAACA
>JAFUUX010000042.1 GCA_017471325.1 Lachnospiraceae bacterium
GCTTCCGCAAGGAAGCGCCCCTTTTTGCGCAGGAAACAGGGGGGAGAACTATCGTTACTATCACAGCACGAAGGGCTGTGAATAGTAACGAACTATCCGAACTGCTCTCAGGGCATCCAGCGTGCAGGTATAAAACAACTAAGCGGGTTACGGCAGTGGATAGCGGTAAAACTGTATAGTTTTCATTTTGACGGGAATGTGCTATAATCTTAATTTGGAGTGTTTTGGATATTAGCAGATGTATCAGTTGATCATATCGCCAATCGAATATCTGATCGAAGTGGTATTCACCATCATGAACGGTTTTTTCGGACATGAGGGGTATGCCATTATTGCCGTGAGCGTGGCCATCAGTACGCTGGTGCTGCCCTTATACCTGCGTGCGGACGCGATACAGGAGGAGGAGCAGAACAAGCAGAAGCAGATGGAGCACTGGCTGGCCCACATCAAAAAGACTTTCCGCGGTGATGAGCGTCTGATGATGACCAATGCGTATTATGCGGAAATGCAGTATAAGCCGCTGTATGCGCTGAAGGGCCTGATCCCGCTGCTTTTGCAGATCCCGTTTTTTATCGCGGCCTATCACTTCCTTTCAAACCTGCAATGTATACAGGGCAGGAGTTTCTGGCTGATCGCGGATCTGGGTGCGGAGGATGGGATGCTGCGGATCGGCGGCAGGCCAGTGAATCTGCTGCCGGTATTGATGACGGCGATCAATCTGGTTTCGAGCGTGATCTATACCAAAGAGGCACCCTTAAAACAGAAGATACAGCCGGTGGTGCTGGCGCTGGTTTTTCTGGTGCTGCTCTATCATAGCCCGGCCGGCCTGGTGCTGTACTGGACCATGAACAACCTGTATTCCTTATGCAAGAATATCGTCATGAAGTCGGTAGAGCAGCCGAAGCGATTTTTGCATATCCTGTTGCTGCTGGCTGCCGCAGCGTTAGCGCTATGTCTGGCGGTGAAAGGCCGCTGGCAGACAGTTCTGCGCATGAAGGATCATGAAACGCTGCTGCTCTATCTGGCAGTGGAGTTTATGCTCTGCCTGCCGGCACTGAAGCATCTGCTGCCCGGGAAAGGGTGTGAGGAACAAAGCGGCGGCAGTGAAAGCAGCCGTGGCTGCGTGCTGATACTGGAGGCAGCCTTAAGTATCCTGATCGGTGTTGTGATCCCGCTGCTGGTGATCTCGGATTCCCCTATGGATTTCCTTGTGTTGGACCAGAATACGGATCCTTTGCATTACGCGGTTTTTGCGGGACTGGTGGCAGCAGGATATTTTCTGGTATGGGGTAATGTGGTGTATGGCATGCTTACGCAAAAAGCAAAAAGGATATATACGGAAGGTTTATTCCTGCTGCTCTTGTGCGGCCTGCTCAATATGCTGGCGTTTCCTGCCAAAGTGGGAAATGTTTCGACTATGCTGGAGTTTGACTTCCTGCCGAAATTCAGCCTGTCACAAAAAGTGCTGAATCTGATCCTGCTAATGACAGTGATCGCGGCTGGGCATTTGATCTGGCATTATCTGCACAGGCTGGCGGAGGGGATATCACTGGTCTTGCTGTTAAGCCTTCTGGTGATGGCAGGACATGATATGATCCTGACCAGACAGGGAATGCACGAGGTACGGGAGAGCGCGGAGAAGACGGAGTATATTGTGCCTTTGAGCAAAGAAGGCAGGAATGTGATCCTGATCATGCTGGACCGGGCAGTTTCCGGCTATCTGCCGTTTTTGTTTGATGAAAAGCCGCAGCTCGTGGAGCAGTTTGCCGGATTTACCTATTATCCGAATACACTTTCTTTTGGAATAAACACGGAAGAAGGAGCACCGGCACTGTATGGCGGATATGATTATACCACGGAGAGGGAACTGGAAAGGACAGACAGCACCAGAGAGGAACTGCATGAGGAAGCGCTCAAGGTGCTGCCGGTGGTATTTGGAGAGACCGGATATCAGGTGACGGTGACAGATCCGGCTTTTGGCAAGCCGGAAGATATCGATCTGTCCATTTTTGATGAGTATCCTTATGTAAAAGCATATAGTCTGGAACGGAATCTGCCTACGGGATATAAGCTGGAAGATTATGTGAAAGCGCGTGAGCGCAATTTCTTCTTTTACGCTCTATACCGGATCATGCCTGCTGTGCTGCAGCCCAGAGTCTATGATACCGGTGGCTATCTTGCGGCAGACCGCAGTTATTTTATGGGAGAGGATAACTTCCGCTTTGGAAATACGGTGCTGAAGAATCTGCCGGAACTGACACGGATAGAAGACGGGGCACAGGATCGTTTCCTTTCTTTTTGCAATAATACGGCACACGCGCACGTGCTGCTGAATTTGCCGGACTATACGGATGAGCGTATCCCGGATTATACGGGGATCGATATTTATGCGGATAAAGTGGCGGATGGTCGTGTGCTTCATTTCCGGGGGGAGAACGAAAACCTCAATGCAGGAACTTATCATGCCAATATGGCGGCATATCTGGGTCTGGGAAAGTGGTTTGACTATCTGCGGGCGTGTGGCGTATTCGACCGATGCAGGATCGTGCTGGTGTCGGATCACGGATTTGATCTGAGGCAGTTTGACGAGATGAATCTGGGCAATGGGGTGGATGTGCAGGCCGTGAATCCCATCCTTCTGGTAAAGGATTTTGATGACAATGCGCCGTTTCGGGTGGATGACAGTTTTATGACCAATGCGGATACGGCGGCGCTTTTAACGGAGGGCCTGATCGATACCCCCAGAAATCCATTTACAGGCAGTGTGCTGGATACATCAGGCAAGGAAGGCGGCGTAAATATTCTTTGGTCCTCCGGAGAATGGTTTCATGTGGAAAAGGATATATTTGACGAAAGCAACTGGACAAGAACAGGACGGGAATAGGAAATCGCAATGCAGTTATTATATCAGTTGATCATATCGCCGATCGAATATCTGATCGAAGTGGTATTCACCATCATGAACGGTTTTTTCGGACATGAGGGGTATGCCATTATTGCCGTGAGCGTGGCCATCAGTACGCTGGTGCTGCCCTTA
>JAFUUX010000195.1 GCA_017471325.1 Lachnospiraceae bacterium
CGGCGATGGGCAAAACCCTTCTCTCCCGGAATGTTTTGGGTCGTAATCGCGCATACAAGTTCCTGCTTAGAGAGCGTAGCGAACTTAGCAGGACTGCATACGTTAGTAGCAAGTGCGCGATTCGACTGTGAATAGTAACAAAATCTGCTCTATGCCGTATATTTCTTTACCAGAATGCTGGCGTTATGTCCGCCAAACCCCAGGGAATTTGACAGCGCATAATGCACCTCCCCCCGGTATGCTTCCCTGCAGTAATCCAGATCCAGTTCCTCTTCCGTCTCCTGCAGACCCACGGTTCTGTGGATGAAACCCTCTTCCAGTTCTTTTACGCAGGTGATAAACTCTACCGCGCCGGCAGCCCCCAGCAGATGCCCGATCATGGATTTGGTCGAATTGATCCTGATCCGGTGCGCATGTTCGCCGAAAGCCAGTTTGGTCGCCCTGGTCTCAAACAGATCGTTATGATGGGTTCCTGTTCCATGGGCATTGATATAATCGATCTCCTCCGGTGCCGCACCTGCATCCGCAACAGCGGCAAGCATTGCCCTGGCAGCCCCCGCTCCGTCTTCTGCCGGTGATGTAATATGAAATGCATCTGCGGTGGAACCGTAGCCCACCACTTCCGCCAGGATCTTTGCCCCGCGCGCTGCCGCGTGTCCCGCTTCTTCCAGCACCACCACCCCGGCGCCTTCTCCCATAACAAAACCGCTGCGTCTGGCATCAAAGGGCAGCGAGCAGGCAGCCGGATCCTCGCTGCAGCTGAGGGCGGTCAGGGCTGTAAATCCGGCAATACCGATCGGACAGATCGCCGCCTCCGTACCGCCGGCAAGCATTACATCCGCCTCCCCGTACCGGATCGAACGAAATGCCTCACCGATCGAATGCGTTCCGGACGCACAGGCTGTCACCACATTGATATTCTTTCCTTTCAGGCCATAAGCGATGCTGACATTTCCTGCAGCCATGTTCGAGATCATCATCGGTACCAGCAGCGGTCCCACTTTGGAAGGTCCCTTTTCCAGCAGGCGCGCATATTCCCGCTCAATGGCCTGCAGGCTGCCCACGCCGCTGCTCACCGCGCAGCCGACACGGAAAGCATCCTCCTGCTCCATATCCAGTCCGGCGCTGCGGATTGCCTCTCCCGCAGCCGTCACGGCAAACTGGGAAAAGCGTTCCATTCTTTTTGCCGATTTTTTGTCCATAACAGATACCGGATCGTACCCTTTGACTTCAGCCGCCAGTTTCACTTTATACTCTGCCGTATCAAACGCCGTGATCGGCGCAAAACCGGTCTTTCCCTCTTTGATGGCTGCCCAGAAACTTTCCGTATCGTTGCCGATCGGTGTCACTGCACCCATGCCGGTCACTACCACACGCCTGTCCTTCATATCGCCATACCTCCGTCCACGCACAGCACCTGCCCTGTGATATAGGCTGATGCATCCTCTGCCAGAAACGCTACTGCCTCCGCAATATCCGAAGCCTTGCCGATCCTGCCCATGGGGATCATTTCCTTCATTTTTTCCTTTGCTCCCTCGGGCATCGCAGCCGTCATATCGGTTTCGATCAGCCCCGGCGCCACGGCATTGACGCAGATTCCCCTGCCGGCCAGTTCCCTCGCGGCACTCTTTGTCAATCCGATCACTCCCGCTTTGGAAGCGCTGTAATTTGCCTGTCCGGCATTTCCCATCACACCGCTTACAGATGAGATATTGATGATCCTCCCGGAACGCTGCTTTAAGAACGTTCTGGAAAAATGCCGTATCATATTAAAAGCGCCCTTTAAATTTGTATCCAGCACTTTGTCATAATCTTCCTCTGACATAGCCATCAGCAGGCCGTCCCTTGTCACGCCGGCATTGTTCACCAGAATATCCAGCCGGCCGTATCGTGCGATCACATCTTTTGCCAGTTCCCCGCAAGCCCGGAAATCCGACACATCACACTGCACCGCTTCTGCCACTCCGCCTGCCTTCTCGATCTCCGCAACTGTCTCTTCCGCTTTCTCTTTTGAGCCGCTATAGTTCACGATCACTGTCGCCCCCAGTTCTGCCAGTTTTAGGGCGATCGCTTTGCCAATGCCCCGGCCGGCCCCCGTTACCAGCGCCGTTTTCTCTTTCAGCATCTCTTTTCCTCCTCTATTAATCGCACTTTTTAATATCTGACTTGGTCCAACTAACGCATGTGAGACTCTAAGGGCTGAAGCCCTAAGACTCTCATCAGGGGCCGATACCGTAACCGACCAAAGAACGGTCGCTAACGGTATCTGGCTCCTTTATAAACGCCGGTTTATGACCGACTGACTCCGTTCAGTTAACGGTATCTGGCTCCTCTGTTAAGCGCCCTTTATAATATCCGACTCCATGACCGTTTCCAGATCTTCCATCGTCTGAATGTTATACACCTTCACTTCTTTGCTGATACGCTTCATAAAGCCGGCCAGCGTTTTGCCCGGGCCGATCTCGATAAAGCAGTCTGCCCCGTCCGCGATCATCCGCTCTATGCTCTGCTGCCATCTTACCGGTGAACAGATCTGTTTTGCCAGCAGCGCTTTCACCGCGTCTGCTTTCGTGACCGGCTCTGCGGTTACATTTGTCAGATACGGGATCTGCGGCTCCTTTAAGGAAACCCCTTCCAGTTCCTTGCCCAGTTTTTCCGCTGCATCCGCAAGCAGCGCCGAATGAAACGGTCCGCTCACGTTTAACGGGATACAGCGTTTTGCTCCTTTTTCCCTGCAAGCCTCTGCCGCCCGCTCTACCGCATCCTGTGCGCCCGTGATCACCAGTTGTCCCGGACAGTTATAATTCGCAACCGAAACCGGCCGTCCCGTTTCTTCCTGGACTGCCAGGCAGACCGCCTCCACGCTGTCCCCCTCCAATCCGAGCACGGCCATCATCGCGCCGCCGGACGGATAAGCATTCTGCATATAGATCCCGCGCATCCGCACGATCCTGAAGATATCCGGCAGTGCCATCACCTCCGCTGCTCCCAGCGCCGCATACTCTCCCAGGCTCAGCCCCGCGCACAGACCGGCCTGCAGGCCTGCCTCCCGCGCTGCTCTCCACATTGCCAGTTCCGTGGTGATCATGGCGATCTGTGTATATTCCGTCTTGTCCAGTTTTTCATTTTCCGTAAAGCAGAGTGCCTCCAGATCCAGTCCTGTCACTTCGGATGCGATACGGAATACCTCTCTTGCCGCTTCACTGTTTTCAAAAAAATCCTTTCCCATGCCGGGATATTGTGCTCCCTGCCCCGGGAAGATAAATGCCGTCTTTCCCATGAATCCATCCCCTGTTTCATATCTGCGAAGTTCCCAGCAGTTTCTCCGCATCATTTACGATTCCTTTTACGATATCCGCACAGCTTTCCTCGCTTTTGATCAATCCGGCGATCTGCCCCGCCATCAAAGTACCGTTCACCACATCCCCGTCGATCACTGCTTTTTTCAGCGAGCCAAGTGTCAGTTTTTCCAATTCCATAAAGTCAGCGCCTTCCTGCTCCAGCCGCAGATATTCCTTCGTCATGCGGTTTTTCAGGCAGCGCACCGGATGCCCCGTGCTTGTCCCCGTCACCACGGAATCAATATCCTTTGCCTTAATGATGCGCTCTTTAAAAGCCGCGTGTACAATAGACTCCTTTGCTGCCACAAAGCGGGTGCCCATCTGTATCCCCTCGGCTCCCAGCAGAAACGCCGCTGCCATGCCGCGGCCGTCTGCAATGCCTCCTGCCGCGATCACCGGGATCTTTACGGCGTCCGCCACCTGCGGGATCAGCGCAAAGGAAGTGGTCACACCGATATGCCCGCCGCTTTCCATACCTTCCGCCACCACGGCATCTGCTCCGGCGCGCTCCATCATAATGGCCATGGCCGTGCTCGCCACCACCGGGATCACTGCCACGCCGGCCGCTTTCCACGCTTCCATATATTTTCCGGGATTTCCGGCGCCTGTAGTCACTACCTTGACACCTTCCTCCACAACGATCTTTGCCACCTCATCCGCATTCGGATTCAGCAGCATGATATTTACGCCAAAGGGCTTATCCGTCAGTTCCCTGCATTTACGGATCTCCTCCCTCACTATCTCCGCCGGTGCCGAAGCCGCACCGATGATCCCCAGGCCTCCGGCATTCGACACTGCGGCTGCCAGATTGTGCTCTGCTACCCAGGCCATGCCACCCTGGATCAGCGGGTACTCTGTTTTCAGCAGTTCTGTCACTCGGTTCTTCATCATGCTGCCCTCAGATCTCTATCCCGTTTGCTTTCATGTATTCCACCACAGAGCCCACCGTCGTAAAGTTCTCCAGTTTTTCGGACGGGATCTCTACGCCGAATTCCTCTTCGATAGCCATCACCAGTTCAAACAGATCCAGGGAATCTGCCTTCAGATCCTCTTTAAAATTGCTTTCCAAAGTGATCTCTGTACCTTCTACATTCAACTGTTCCTCAATGATTGCGATCAATTTCTCTAACATTTTTTCTCTCCTTTTTTATTTGTTTGATTATCAAATATTTTGATTATCAAAATATATAACAGAAAAGAGAATAATACATAATACTTTGATTGTCAAGATATTTTTTTGCCAGATCCTGCTTAACAATAAAAAAGAGACCGCATAAAACGCTCTCCCACCCAAAAAGCAGTTTATGGATCTTTCTGCCATGCCGGTCAGCCTGCCGCATCAGGCACTCCCTGCGCCTTCTTTCCGCTCGGAAGACAGATCACGGCGTCATCTGCCTTTTCACACCGGTCTTTTACATACTCAAAAAGCCATTGTTTTTCTTTTTGGTTCAAAAAATTCCGGATTTTCTAAAAAAATGCTTGCTTTTTTATTTCTAATGTAATATAATACCATTTGCGAGTGAGAAAACACGCATTTAGCGCTATCGCCAAATGGTAAGGCAACGGACTCTGACTCCGTCATTTTCAAGGTTCGAATCCTTGTAGCGCTGCGAAAAAGAAGCCTTTCGGAAGCAATTCCGGAAGGCTTTTTTCTTGTATTTACGGGCTTTCGGGGATTTTTCAGAAGCCGTTTTCTGATTTTTCCTGACTATATTATTTCAGGAAAAATCAGAACGGATTTTCGAGAATATTTGCCATAAAACGAATCATTTCTGATTGAATGGTAACTTTATTGGTAACTAATACCTTATCACCATCTCTTGATCTGCTTGATATTTTCTGATCGTTCCGGATCTTTGTGATATTGTAGTTTGAATTTTATAGTTTCAATTACTTCTCTTCTCGCCTCATCATCCAATTGATAAAATGATGTAAGCAAGTTGTCGACATCCGGCATAGCGTTTTTTCCGTATAAATGCATTAACGGATACATTGAGTTCTTTAAATAGGTTTTAACTCTGCTGGAATCCAATAAACCATGTAAACCGTCCGGAAGTGTCGGATAAATCTCTTCTTCTTTTAGTTCACCCGAAAATGGTACTGCAGAACAGATTTCATTTACATCAATCTCCAATTCATTAGCAAGGCGCAGCGCATAATCAAAGCGGATATTACTATCTTTGCTGATGATCGTATATAGCGTGGTTGCGCTGATTCCGGTAGCCTTAGCAACCCTACGTACATTCGTCCCTCTTTCATCAATATACTGTTTCAATTTTTTCCCATCGCCCATGGCAGTACTCCTTTTTCATAAACAAGATTTGTACGAAATTAGTAAATATATATTATCTCATAAGCAGTACAAAGTAAACTCCATATATCAAATTTACGGTTTTCGTATATTTCCCATTTACTAAGTATTGACAATAACAAATCAGTATGATATAACATATTTACGGAATTCGTAAATCATCAAATTACGAAATAATTAAAAGGAGGAAACACATTATGGAGCAGATGAACACCGGCAGCTGATTATTCCGCGCGATCAGCGCATGCGCCGAAGTGCGTTCGGCGCATGGTGATTTCAGTTTAGTCATTGCTGACCGCAGTTCAGAGCAAGCCTTCAGGCATGTGAAAATATATGGCGCATATTTACATCACCGGTTTCA
>JAFUUX010000196.1 GCA_017471325.1 Lachnospiraceae bacterium
ATTAGAGCAGAGGATGAAGCGGCGCGCAAGGCGGAAGAAGAGCGCAGTCGTGCTGAGGAAGAAGCGGCTCGCAAGGCTGCGGAGGAGCGGCAGCGGGAATTGGCAGCCATGCGCACAGAGGTGGAAACAGCCGGACAGAAAGCGCTGGAGAAGTATCAGGCAAATGCGGCAGACGGACGTCCCGCGCTGGAATCAGCTTTGGATGGATACCGTTCCTTTATGGAACAGGCGGAGATCACGGCAGAGCAGTTGGAGCCGGCAGATACCTATCTGCAGATCGCGGAATGCCTGGGTGTAATGTATTATAAAGAGAAAGCATATAAACTGGCAGAGCCTTTGTTAAAAGAGGCAGCAAAGCATGAGCGGAACTGTGCAAAGATCTATTATGTTGCATGGATGCTGCGAAACAGGAAAGAGATACCGACAGAGCCGGGATATTTAAAGAAACTTCTGGATCAGGCGCTGGCAGATGAGAGCGTGACGGCAAAACCGGAAGATAAATTAAAAGCCGTTTATCTGCTGGGGCGGATCCATGAAGAGGGGATCACGGTGGAGAAGAACCTTCCGGAAGCATTCCGTTATTTTAAGGAGAGTGCAGAAGAAGGGGATCCGGCATCCATGTCTATGGTAGGACAGTATTATTTGTACGGGGATGGCATCGCAAAGGATACCAAAGCAGCATTTATGTGGAACAGCAAGGCGGCGGAAGCAGGGCAGGAGAGAGCCATCCGTAATCTTGCGGTTGCCTATGATTTCGGCACCGGTACGAAGCGGAATGCAGAACAGGCCGTATTCTGGTATAAGAAACTGCTGGAAAAGATGAGCAATGACCGTTTTGCAATGTACCGCATCGCATACTGTCTGGCGGATCCTGAGAAGGAGTTCCGCAGCAACCCGACCGATGAAATGTACAAAGAGGCGTTGGAATATGCGCAGAAAGCATTGGAGGCGGGAGAGCGGAAGGCAGATTATATCATCGGCTACTATTATACCAGGGATATCGATGATGGACCGGATTACAACCTGGCAGCAGCGCATTTCTCCAAGGCGGTAAATCATGGAGAAGATAAGGCGCGGAAGTGGATGGCGCGTCTGGTCAAGAATGCAGCAGGAAATTATACACTTCGCTAGTATAAAACCGGGGTTCGCAGGAATCCCGGTTTTTATCTGCGCATCCTCGCGGAGCGTTATAGTAAGCGCAATTATTTATTGCGCTTACTATAGATTTTTTGTGTATGGAAAACTTCCTGAATTTTCTGCTTGACATTTTCGTAAATATTTGTAATAATATTATTCGCGTCAGGTTTGATAAGACGGGCGCAGGTGAGTGTCCATAGCTCAGCTGGATAGAGCAACGGCCTTCTAAGCCGTGGGTCGGGGGTTCGAATCCCTTTGGGCACGGTGGCTGGAAAGGCACTTGGATCGGATAGGCTGTGATCGGTTGCTATCCGCTAGGGCAGGAACTGACCGGCAAAGTATGGTGGGTATGGCGTAGTTGGTTAACGCGCCAGATTGTGGTTCTGGAGACCGAGGGTTCGAGTCCCTCTACCCACCCGGCGGGTTTCGATGTTGGGAAAGACATCGAAACCCGTTTTTCACAAAAGACAATGTGAAGGATTGGGCTATCGCCAAGCGGTAAGGCACAGGGTTTTGATCCCTGCATTTCGCTGGTTCGAATCCAGCTAGCCCAGTAACAAAATGTTAAAAAGCCGCTTTTACAGCGGTCTTTTTTATTTCCAGATCTCCAATACCCATTGGTTTTTCTTCATAAGCTGCATGCGGGATCTGTAATCAGGAAGGATCCGTTCCACCTCGGCATAAAAAGCCGGACTGTGGTCGCGATGCCGGATGTGGGCGAGTTCATGGACAACGACATAATCGATCTCATAGAGGGAGAGCGTGATCAGCAGCCAGGTGAAGTTGATGCCTCTGTCTGCGTTGCAGGAGCCCCAGTTGGTGCGGGCGGAGGTGATGCGGATGCGTTCGTATGACAGCGCCATGCGTGCTGCGTATTCATCCATGCGCCGGCGCAGCAGTAAGGCAGCCTGTTCCTTGTACCACATGACCAGCAGCGTTCTGTTCTGTGCCGATAGTTCCTCTTCGGAATATACCGGTGGGACCAACTGGATTTCTGTTGTGCGCATCTGCGGAGACGGCAGATACAAAACAGCGGAGGCGGAGACCGGGAAACCGCCGTCTGCAGGGCGTGCGTCTTCCATCAGCGTGGCTGCATTGTCAAGGCGTATTTCCCGGCGGTCATGATAGTCGATGGGAAGCATCTGCCCGAGAAAAGGGATGCAGCTGCCTTGGGCACCCGTGATCTTTCCGGCACGTGCGCCGGCACGCTCTGTGACGGAGAGTTTCTGCAGGATCCAGGACTGCTTTTCGGAGACAAAGCGCATGATGTCCTCCTCAGGCGCATGCAGGGGCGCGCGTACCACAAAACTGCCGTCGCTGCCGATTTCGATCGAGATGGTTTTTCGCCTGCTGCGCAGGATCCTGTCCGGTGTGATCATAAGAAGTATTATAACACGGATCGGGTATGTTTTACATGGAAAGAAAAAAGAGTGTAGCGAAATCGGGAAGAATATAGTAGAATAGTTTCCATGGGATGCTTGAAATAAAGAAGGACAGAAAAGTTTTGCGAAAAAGAACGGATGAACATCAGGGATCGGTATAACAGAGTTGATATAAAGAATTGAATGAAAAAGAATTAAGAAATGGAAATAAAGAATCGGGTATAGAACATGCTGGATATCAAAAAATATGACATAAAAAAACGGAACCGAAAAAAAATGCTCTTGGGCGTTTCACTGCTGGCGCTCGGCCTGACAGGCTGCGGGAAGAGCAGGACATCCTGGCTGGAAAAAGGGATCGCCGCAGTGACGGAGCAGGATTACCGCACGGCGCAGGAGGCATTTGCGCAGGCGCTGGTCCTGGGCGAGGATGAGGAACAGACATACCGGGGCATGGGGCTGGCTTATATGGGGCAGCAGGATTACGCACGCGCCCTGGGAAGTTTTACCATGGCGCTGGGGGAGGCGGGGATCAAGCCTACCGAACTGGAGTATGATATCAATTATTATATGGCCATCTGTTACTATAAACTGGGGGAATACGATGCGGCCATTTCCTGTTATGATGCGATCACCGGCCTGATGCCGAAAGAAACCAAGGCATATTTCCTGCGGGGCAATATGAAACTGTGCCTGCATGATCTGGATGGTGCAGTCGCGGATTTTGACCAGGCCGTTGCCATTGATAAGAAGGATTACGGTCTGTGCCTGGATATCTATGACAGTATGATCAGTTATGGCTACGGCGAGAAGGCGCAGCAGTATCTGGACATGGTAGAGGCGGCGGATGTCAAAACGATCACCGATTATGACAAAGGCAGGCTGTGCTATCATAAGGGGGAATATGAGCAGGCGTGCAATTATCTGGAGCGGGCACGTTCCGGGGCGCAGGCCAGCGCGGAGCTCATCACACTGTTGGGGGAGTGCTATAAAAAACAGGGACAGTATGAATATGCAGCCGTGGTCTACAGCGGTTATGCGGAGGAGCACCAGGATGCGGAGATATGCAACCAGCTGGGCTTGTGCTATGTGGAGCAGGGAGAGTATGAGCAGGCGCTGCTGGCCTTCCAGAGGGGCAAGGAGATCCGGGAGAACAATACCTGCATGCAGACGCTGAAAAAGAACGAGATCGCCTGCTATGAATACCTGCACGATTACAGAACGGCGGCAGAACTGCTGAAAGATTACATGGATACCTACGGCGGGGATGATCTGCTGCGGAAAGAGTATGCATTTTTGACAACAAGGTAAACATAATTTTGTCGGAAGTGTAGAATTTTTAAGCCCTAAATTCCCAAAAGCCCACAAGATATGGTAGTGCGGCAAAAAGTGCCTGTGCAAATCTTGTGTTTCTTGCTTGACTTTTACAACCCCCTTTGCTATGATAATCATGCACGGTCAAAAGACCACTTATGTAAACACTTTCGGATCAGATCGGATCACGGCCTTGGACAGCGAGCATAGGAAAATGATAAGGCACGCGGCAGTGTTCTGAGATATTTTGTCCGGGAAATCGGTTTACATAACTATAAATGCAAAAGCACGAGATAAAAGTTGGAGAAAGTTGGAGAGGGAAAAGAAATGTTCAGTGTGATCAAGCGGG
>JAFUUX010000043.1 GCA_017471325.1 Lachnospiraceae bacterium
GATGAGTTGAATGCGTTTACCAGTTCATCGGTTTCTTTTGTAAATCTTCCTCCCCAAAGCTGTGCCATTTTCAAACCATTCCTGCGGCGTTTTCTGTATGCTCCTTCCGCAGTCCTTCCCGATTTAATATCAAACGAAAACAACAAAAACGACAACATTTGTTGCCTTCTTCTCTATACCAAACTATATCGTGTATGTCAAATAAAAATATAATATCCACATACCAGTTTTAAATTTACCATATATGAAGAAATATTTCAATAGTAAGTTATGTTAACGGCAGCGGCTGTTCAGACCTCTTCCTCCAGCATGAAATAGGTAAACTCCCCGGTATCCAGCAGGACGCCCCGGTCATCCAAAAGTTCCGCCCGGTACACCGCGATCTGCCGCCCCTGCCGCAAAACATGCGCCTCACAATAGACATACGCCGTCCCCATGGCCGGCCGCAGGTAATGCAGACCGCCGTCGATCGTAGACGAATACCTCCCACAGGTGCAGGCTGCCAGCCCGGCGATCGTATCCGCCAAAGAATACAGTACCCCGCCATGCATGGAACCATACGGGTTCACGATATCCTCCGAAAAAGGCAGCCGACCTCTGGCATAGCCTTCTTTCAGTTCCAGCAGTTCTATACCGATGGACTGCATATAACGGTTTTTCCTGACCAGATCCGATAAGATCTCTTTCTGCTCTGCTGTCATCCCGCTCTCCCTGCAACACTTTGCTGATATCCGCCGCTGCGGATCTTCCGCTTTTCCAAACGCTTTTTTTGGCCGGCGCCGGCTCCCTGTTATTCCATCACGATCTCCGTGACCGCAAAGCCATCCGCAGAGACCGGACCTCCCGTTTCCGCAAGTTCCCTCTGCCACTTCCGCAGCTGTTCTGCCGGAAATAAAAAGGTCGCGTGATCCTCAAACGGTGCCTCCGAACCTATGGACTCTATTTTTTCCCCATCCGCATACAGGCTCAGATGATCCTTTTCGCCCTGCCATGTCAGCGTGACCTGCACTCCCGCAGGGATGCTGTATTCAAAATCCTCCGTATATTCCTCCCCGGCGATCCGAATATTTCCATTCCCGTCCCGCAGCCATACTGCATAATAGTTGCCGCCGCGTTCCTCCTCGCAGAGCAGGATTTCGCCCGTTTTTTCCTCCTGCAGCGTCAGGGTGAGCGAAATACGGTAGGGCGGCCCGTCCAGCGCCTGCGTCTCCTCCTCCGGCCCGATGGTCTCATCATAAGGATCGCTCCCCGGTGCCAGTCCCAGGCATGCCATATCCTGCTTAAAATCATCATAGGGCCGCTCTGCCGCGCCGTTCCAGCATTTCTGCGCAAACATCGGCAGCGCGGTATACAGCCGGTCAAACATATCATATTCACTGATGCCGGCGGAAAGTTCATCCGTTAAGTCATTCCACATGCAGATCTGCGCGCCGCGCACCCGTGCCGAATACTCCGGCAGTTCCATACTGCCGCTGCCATCCTCTTTATAAAACAGGTTTGGCCGAAAATCCCGATACAGTTTTTCCCTGTCCAGATAATCATAGCCGCCGCCGGGGATCAGATACAGTTCCCCGTGCCAGGCATTGATCAGCGAAAAACCCTCCCGGTGCATGGTCTGGGGATCCGCCCAGTCCGTATTCCAGATGAGCAGTTCCAGACCGTCCCTCGGCTGTACAAAACCGCTGCCCCGGATCCAGGATAAACTTCCCCACATGCGCAGTTTTTTCCCTTCTGCCGCCAGAAAATCCAGCATGGTGTTTTCGTAATCAATGTAATCCTGCGCGCCGCCAAAGTATTCGTCCCCGCCGATGTGCACGGCCGTACAGTCCGCAAACGCCGGCAGCGCATCCCTCCAGATGTCTTTTACCAGTGCAGTGCTTTCCGGTCTGGACAGATCCAGCATATCCGCCGCCTCGGTCTGATAATGCAGCCCCAGTTCCGGAAATGCGGAAGTGATCGCCAGCGAGTGTGCCGGCGTATCGATTTCCGGCACCACGGACACACCATAGGCTGATGCCTCCGACACCAGCTCCGCAAATTCTTCTTTTCCATAAGACAGATCCGCTGCCGTAAGCGCCTTCCCCTCCGGCCCTACGATGCTGCTTTCCAGCCGAAACGCGCTGTACGCATCATAAACGCTGTCCCAGGAATCCTTCTTTTCGGTATAGACCAGCAGCGCATTGTCATTCAAATGCACACTGATCTCATTTAACTTATACCAGGAGAGCGTCTTTACCATCTCCCGCAGCATGTGCAGGGAAACGGAATTTCTGGCCACGTCGATGCCAAAACTCCGCACCGGATAGGTCGGATAATCCCGCACCGCGCCCCTGGGCAGAGAAACCTCCCCCGCCGCCTGCAGCGTATCACCTCCGTACAGTTTCAGCATCTGCAGCAGTGTTCTTGTGCCCCAGAACATGCCGCGCGCATCATAAGCCGATATGGTCACATACTCATCCAGTTCGATCCGGTAGCCTTCTTCCCCCAGGCATTCTTCCCCGCAGTATTTCAGCAGGATATCGCCCTGTCCCGGGGCAGCCTGCCTGCCGGCCTGCATCTGCCATCCGCATAAATCCGCCATCTCCTCCGTGAGCTGCCCCGCAATCGTCTGGTACGGTGCCTCCGCATAAATGCCCCCGCCGTCTTTCAATACCAGCATGCCTTTCGCCCCGCGCCACTCCTGCAGCTGCGGGATCACTGCCGGCCGCGGGTTCACCGCCATGTTCCGGCCGCCTGCCGCGTCCGCCTGTCCTTCCCTGCCTGCTGCGTCCGGGGCAGATGCCTCCCCGTCTTTGCCTTCCGGATCCGGCTGTTCCTTCCCTGCCTGCGCCGTCAGCACATAGTCCGGCGTATCCACCGACCAGTCCCCATAGGAAAGCCGGTATCCCACATGCACCTGTTTTTCCTCCAACAGTTCCTGTATCCGTCCGTTTGCGTCCAGCACCGCTGCCGGTCTGCAGCCCAGATACTCTGCCGTCAGCCATTCCGGCAGTCCTGACGTTACCAGCGCGCCGTCTTCAAAATGCGGCTGAAGCGCCGCAAAGACCTGTTCCCAGGGATTTTGCGCATATACGGATATCTCCGGCTGCAGTTCCGCCCCCTGCACTGTCACGAGCAGCCAGCGGCTCTGTATGGTTTCCGGCAGTGCAAAGCATTCCTCCGCCAGATATGGTGCTTTTTGGGATGCGCAAACCTCTGTCCATGCGCCCTCGGCAGCCCCGCCCGCCGATGCCATCACCGCCTCCCTGCCCTGCCCGGTTCCCGTATAGACAGCTATGCTCCAGGCCTGCACCCATCCGCTCTGCGCCCGGTCCCAGCGCAGCCGCAGATAGCCGACCGGACATACTTCCGGCAGTTCCAGCAGGATGCATTTCCCGTTTGCATCACCGGAAAGCGCAATCTGCTCCGCCCCTTCCGCCAGATCCCTGAAAAGGGTTTCGCTGACGCTTTCCTCTTTCTCTGTCTGCCTGCCGCAGCCGGCTCCCGCCAGAAGCAGGAAACAGAGCACCGCTGCGGCTGCGGCATACCAAAATCTGTCTGCGATCTTTCTCACATGGATACCCTCTCCAGGATCTCCTCCTGCTTTGCTGCATTAAAACGCGTATCTTCCCCGCTGCCATGGGTGGATGAATACCCCAGATAGCCATTCATGCGGTCGATATGGGTGATATCCGTGCTGCCGCAGACCGGACAGGCCTTTCCATGCTCCAACTCCGCCGATGCCCGCCCGCACTGGTTGCAATAGGAAAGCGCCAGATTTACACCTTCATAAAAACCATAGCGCATCGCACGCCGTACCAGGCTCTTTGCGGCATTCACATTGTAATCCAGCGGATAGCGCACATACTGGATCTTTCCGCCGTTAAAGAGTTCCCAGTAGCGTTTTTCGTAATCCTGCTTCTGCAGCTGGTTGATATTGCTGGTCACATGGCAGTGGAAAGAATTGCTCACATAACTGCGTCCGGTAAAGTTTTTCACCTTATCGCCATACATTTTTCTAAACTGCTGCACCTGCGTACCGCATAAACTTTCCGCCGGCGTGCCATAGACGGCATACAGGATATGGTCCTCCTTCTTCCAGCGGTCCTTGCAGGCATTGATGTGCTGCATGGTGCGCAGAAACATCTCCCCGTCCTCCACCAGTGTCTTTCCGTTCCAGAGTTTCTGGAATTCCTCGCCGGCCGTGATGCCAAAGGATGCCGTCCATGCTTTCAGCAGCGGCGCAATGGGTTCCTCCGGCTTCAGATGCCCGCCATACAGGCCGCCTTCGCAAAACGCCAGCGGATCGCAGGAAGCGCGCTTCTCTCCCAGATAGTCCATGGTACGCCTATGGATGCTGCGGATCATCAGCAGGTACTTATCCAGATGCCCGTAAAACAATTTCTCCCTGGCCTTCTCCGTAAAGACCTCCCATGCCTTTTCGCCTTGCTCCGTGATCGTCTCCATCAGGATCATCGGCAGGTTTAAGGACACCACGCCGATATTTGCCCGCCCCACAAAGACCGGGTGATCCTCCGCATCGGCCGGTGCCTCCCCGCCGCGCTCATACCAGGGGGATAAGAATGCACGGCAGCCCATAGGCGAGACCACCGCGCCGTACCGCTTATACATATCCGGTACCGTGCCTTCCCCGCCCTCACCGGTCAGGGACAGGTAATCCGGATACATCGCTTTCATGGAACAGTCTATGGAAATGTTGAACAGTTCCTCCATCGTGCCGCCCGGTCCGTGCAGTTTCTCATCATAAAGAAATACCAGTTTAGGGAAGAGTACCGGCTTTTTGTGCCCCGGCTCTCCCTGGCCTTCTCCGCGGGTGCGCAGGATCATCTCGATGGCCATGCGTTCCCACCTGCCCTGCCCCAGGCCAAAGGTCATGGTGATGAACGGATAATCCCCGCGGCTGGACGCTACGGTATTGAATTTGTATTCCCAGCCCTGAAAACCCTGTGCAAATTCCCTGCGCAGGTCTTTTTCCGCCACTTCGGAAGCCTGTTCCTGCGCAATGCCCAAAGCGGTGTATTTTCTGACCAGCTGGTCATAAGAGCGCATCGCATAGGGTGCCAGCAGTTTTTCCACCTCCGGCACCGTGAAGCCGCCGTACTGCTGTCCTGCCGCCGCCATCACCACATCCCCGATCACCGCAAATGCCGTAGCAAGCGACTTCGGCTCATTATAGTGTACATTGTTCATCTCAAAACCGCCGCGGATCACCGCCCCCACATCAAAAAGGCAGCAGTTAAAAGTATCCCGTCTGGCCGTCAGGTCATGGATATAGATATAGCCTTTTTCATGTGCCCTGCGTTCTTCATCGTTCAAAAAAGCCCGAAGGTAGGCCTGTTTGGAAACGCCGCCGGCGAAGTTGATCCTGCGGGTAGAGATCAGCGCGCCGTCCGCATTGGCATTGCTCTTGTCCACGCCCTGCCCGCTGCGGTCGCTCTCATACAGTTCCTGCCAGAACCTCGCTTCTTTGCGGCGCTCCGCATAGTAACGGTTATAACTGTCCCGCACGCGCTGCACCCTGGCAAAAGCCTCCGGACTGTCATCCACATTATAGACGACCAGCAGCGCTCCCAGCACATAATGATGCAGCCGGTCTGACGCGATCAGGATATCTCCGTTCTTCAGCATCTTTTCCCGCACTTCCCATTTATCCTCACCGCCGCGGATGCGTCTGCCGTCCCCGTGCGCCTCCAGGATCACCTGCCGCAGCATCAGAAAGATATCCAGTTTTTCGCCCGGTGTAAAATATACCCCTTCCCGTTCTGCCGTCTTATCCAGTTTGCGGAACAACAGCGACTGCGCCAGCAGGTGTGCTTTTTTCTCCGCCCTGCCCAGTGCCTCCCAGGCACTTAAGTTTCCGTTTTCATCTTTCTGCAGCAATGCCTGATCCCCTTTGTGGATCACATAGATCATGCTGCTTTCTTTCTCTTCCCTCATCCCTCTCCTGCCTTCCCGGATCATATCCCTTTCTCCCGGTTCCTTACATCTGCGCCACGATCTCACCGTCCGAAAGCCGCAGCAGTCTCTGGTTGGAACTGCCCCGCCACTGCGGATCCGCGCCGCATTTCAGATCCTCCGCCCGCTGCGCGGCCAGGTACGGTCCATCCACCAGTACATCCGTGTATTTCAGGATCTCCTTACAGCTCTCCCGGATCTCTTCATACACATAGCCTGTCCATAGCCAGACATCCTTTCCCGGATGCCGCTTTCTTACATACCGCAGCAGCGCCAGTACCTCCTCCCTGTTGGGCTCATACAGCGGATCCCCGCCGCTGAGCGTCAGCCCCTGCACCTCCGGTTCCTCCAGATACCTGTCTAACAGTTCATAAAACGCTGTATCCGTTTCCTTCCAGTTTTCCGGATGCCAGACCTGCGCATCCCAGGTCTCCGGATTCTGACACCCCGGACAATGGTGGCTGCAGCCCGCCAGCCACAGCGTTACGCGTATGCCGTCCCCGTTCTTCAGATCACAGGGATCGAGTCGTAAATACTTCATTCCCCACCTCTTGCAAATATATGTTCGATTTCTATTGTAGCCTTTCTTTCCCTTTCTTGCAAGCACAATTGTTACGAATGTGAAAAAACGGTTACTATTCACAGTCGAATCGCGCACTTGCTGCGCGATTACGACCCAAAACATTCCGGGAGAGAAGGGTTTTGCCCATCGCCGCAGGCGATTTTCATTGGCAAAACCCGTTACTATCACAGCACGAAGGGCTGTGA
>JAFUUX010000197.1 GCA_017471325.1 Lachnospiraceae bacterium
CAGAAGTATTTCCTTCTTCCCATCCACCACCTCTATAGTTCTTTCATAGGGCGTCCCGGTGGTTTCCACTTCCTCAGTCACTCCGGAACCGATCTTTCCATAATTACTGTCCGCATGCACATTGGTTCTGTAATCATATATCCGCAATTGATTCCCATTTGCCTCATACACCGAATAATGATTATTGGGATTCCCGCCGGTCGCTTCTACGATGCGGTTAACCACATCCGCTGGTGAAGAACAACCCTGCGTTCCCACGGTAAATGTATAATGCTGATTTCCGCTTACGGAGTGTTCAGTTGTACCAGAATCAAATGTAATGCTGTAGTGATCATTACAAGTACAGCAGGTAGAATAAAACCCCTTTCCATCCAAATCTGAAATGTTGTTTAATCCGCTGAAATCTATCGCAGCCGATACACGCCCATTATAATCCATGCTCATATATCCGTTAGCACTCGAAGCACTGTCAATGCTTACCCCGTTTGGAAGGTCGCTTTCGGCTTTTTTCTGTGCTGTATAAGTTATGGGAGTATACATTTCCGTAACGGTATGCTTTGTTCCGCCCCCCTTCAACACCAGTATCTCGTTAAAAACCGTTCTGTCTGAAATACCATCTACCTCATCCGCAAGATTATCCAACTCCTGCTGAATATAGCCACGGTCATCCTGCGAAAGAGTGCCGTTAGCCCCCTGAATTACAAGTTCATTTGCCCGCTGCAGCATGTCATGTATCTCTGCCATCGCTCCGTCTGCAATCTGCACCATGGAGATCCCATCCTGGCAGTTACGCACCGCCTGCGACAATCCTTTGATCTGCCTGCGCATCTTTTCAGAGATTGCAAGCCCGGCTGCATCATCTGCGGCCCGATTTACACGATATCCTGAGGACAACTTTTCCGTCGATTTCGACTTCTTCCCTGAAGTGATCCCCGTCATTCGTTCTGCATTTATTGCATGGATATTATTCCGAATAGACATATTCATACTGCACCCCTCCGTGGCAACCGAAAAAACTCCTGCTATCCCGAATACGCTCCCATATAGGATCTGCAAACACAAGAATCTTATCTGTTACTGTGAAAAAAATTTTTTTAACGATTAGCTTCGCAATGTCTAATGCATCAGACAGTATTTATATCCTCGCACTAAAAAAAGAATTCCAGTATTTCATCATCGTCTCATCTGTATTCTTCCAGTGATTCTCTCCAGAGAAATCTTCGTATTCTTCCTGAACTACCACAATTTCTCCTATACGCCCATGATTCTTCAGATCCGCCATAGTTAGTCCCATCCATTCTCTCGCTTTATTCAGGAAATGACACATTTTCTCGGTATCTTTCTTGTTTTTCCAGGCAATCGCACGTTCCAGTTCTCCACCAATATTCATCATTTGTTGACTGATGCTCAGTCGTTCCTATCTGTCTTTACTTATAAAAGTGCATCTACCTAATATATCCGCTCATTCGCAATATCTGTCAATTCCGATATAACATTTGCATTATAACATATCTCGACCTGACCGACAAGGCGCTGAACTCTACCAGCGCATCCGGCCTGTCCGTGAGTTACGATTCTGCGGCTGACCAACTACTGGTCATACCCGGGGGGAGGTGGTAAAACTTGAATTTATCAAAAGACAAATGCGTATGATCCCTGTTCAAGATACCTCCATATGATAATCCGCGATCATTACGGGCTTTTTTGCCCGTACAAAGTGGAGCACAAGCGGTGATGCGCTGCCATAATAGGCATCTGACGCAGCAGTTGCCTCTTCCGGACTGAACTCATCCTGCCCATATACCGTACACCACTCCTGTGCCGCATACTTCTCTACCAGTTCCCAAATGTTTTTTGTCTGTTCTTCCGATACTTCTGTCCATGCATGCAGTTCGACCGGATAGAGGCATACCACCAGATCGATATGCTCCCTGTTTTCCACAAAGACCTGAAAACGGCTTTCCAGCAAGGCTATAACCTCCTCATGGTACTCCGCCATTTCATTTGCCCCGATCACAAACAGAAGTTTCTTTTTATTCGGCACCGTATTACCATTCCGGAAAGATTTTTTTTCTTCTGTGTTATTGCCGGATCCCGTACTGTTCCCTGCTTCAGATCCCGCATCCGTTTCCGCTATCTGCAGTTTCTGTTTCCAATATTCTTCCGTATCCTCTTCTGCCCAGGACAGCAGTTTTTCCAGGTATCTCTCCCGAATACCTGCTAAACATAGCAAAACCTTATCCGCAAATACCACTCCCGGAGCCGTCACATAATGCTTCATTCCATACACATCATTCCGATCTTCCGGCGTAAAATCATCTGCCGCCAGCGCCGGCACCAGGATCAGTTCTTTCGTATATCTGCGCACCTCCGATGCATAAAAAACCGGCGGTATTGTAAGGCATGGATTTTCACCATCGTAAGCATCCTGGATATAAACCTTATCCGGTAATGCCTGCTCCAGATCCACATCATACCATGGGATCATCATGATCTCTTCCGGATACTCCGCTTCCCTTGCCGCTGCCGCAAGTTCCTCATCCGTAGCCACGATCTCCCCATAGCAGTTTTTAAACAGCATAGGAAGCGCCACCACGTATACCTGCGTATCCGGCTGAGCACACTCCCGCTGATAGTATTCCGAAAAACTGCCCCACCACATCGGCCCCGCTGCCAGAAACAGAACCAGACGCTCTTGCTGCGCATTTGCTTCCCATACGCTTCGGTCACGCGGTTTCAGGACGCTCCGGTCAAAAGAATATTCCGGTAATTGAAAATCTGCGTGTGATTGCAGTTCTTTTCGCTGCCCTTCAAAGAAAGGATAACCGTGTCCTCCCCATACTTTCCGTATATGCAGATAATCACCATAACGGCTTTTCAATATCGTATCATAACTCGCCGGAACCGGTATCGTCATATTCTCAAAGGGCAGGCGGATCGTCTCTTCATAATACTTCTTTGGCTGTCCTTTTCCTCCTTTTAGGATAAAGGGAAAGATCTGCCCCACTATATCCGTCTCCGCTGCCGGCACTCTGACCATCTGCTGCTCTGCCAGACGGTACAGTGCTATCCCCATCTGCCTCGCTGCCGCATTCCGTTCCAGGCGGACACCATACCGCGCTTCAAATCCGTCCAGCCAGCGCTCCGCTGCCTCCCGTGACAATGTACCCCCCACAATGCCATCCGCTACCGCCAGAATGTGCATCACCTCATCGTCGCGTTCTTTTTCCTTTTCCGGATCTTCGTACAGATAATCTTTTACAAAGATATCCACCCCGGCAAGCCACGGGAAATTATAATGGCTGTTTAGATATCCGGGTTCAAAACAGATCTTATCATGATTCACGACTCTTGCCAGGAACAGCCAATGGTCTTTCTGCCGTTCATAATCGTGGATCACATATTCCTCCGGCAGTTCAGCATCTGCCACCTGCCGAAAGCGGATGTAATCATCCCGCAGCATACAGATATCCAGATCATCATCCCAGGGAACAAAACCGCCATGACGCACCGCCCCCAGGATACTGCCCCAATCCGCAAAATACCGTATCCCATGCTTTTCACAGATACGGTCTATTTCCGAAAGTACGGACAGTTCTGCTGCCCACGCCTG
>JAFUUX010000044.1 GCA_017471325.1 Lachnospiraceae bacterium
GAAAAGCCATTTATTTTTAAACAGTTCAATCCGCTCTCCGGTCCATCTTATAGCGCTGTTCCACAAAAAATTTCCTTAAAGTCTCCAGCAATGTCTGCCGGTCGATGCTCTTTAACAGATAGCCCGCCGGCTTTAACGAAAGCACATTCATGATACTCTGCTTATCACTTTTCCCGGTCAGAAACATCACAGGCGTGGAAGAGATCTGCGCATCCGAACGCAGCATCTCCAGAACCTTCGAGCCCTTGATCGTAGGCATCTCATAGTCCAGCAGCACCAGGTCCGCTTTGTTGACCGCCAGCCAGGTGATGGCCTGCATCCCGGAATTGGCCATGCTCACGCGGTAATCCTCCTTCAGCCATTCTTTGATGAGCTTTAAGTAGGTCGGATCGTCATCCACGATCAGGATCATCTTTTTCTGCCGCTGTTTGTTCTGCTCGATCAGATAATCCCCTACGCGCTCCATGATCCGTGCCATATTGAACGGGCGCTCAAATTCTCCGGCCAGCAGATCCTTGGGGATCACTTTTTCCACAACTTCCAGTTCATTTTTATCACCCAGCACCAACAGTTCCTTGCCTTCCTCCAGCATCAGGTCTTTTAAAAACACCAACGTATCCTTTGCTTCGGAAATGGTATCATCCGCATAGAGCAGGATCAACTGCGCATTGTCCTTTTTGCGGTTGATCTCACGCACGGACAGTTCCACATCCACATATTGGAATGAATGCTTTTCCAGATTGGCCTTGATGGTATTGACCAGGAAAGTTTCCTCTTTGCGGATCAGCAATACTTTATTAAACACTTCACTCATACTAGGCTCCTTATCACTTCATTTTACTGCAGGCATTCCAGGATCTGTTCCCAGCGGAATTCCTCCGTCCAGGCCCTAAGCTGCCGCAGTTTCACCTGATCTTCTTCCGGTATGCGGTACTCCTTCATGGAATCCAGAACATATACCATATTATCATAATCGTACAATTTTGCAAAATCTTTCATCATTTCATAGGCTTCGTTCAGCATGGCAGGACTTATCTCCGGCAAATCCGCATCCTCATCAGATGTCTCTAAGGCACTGTCTTCTTCAAAGATCCCCGCAAGCACCGCCTGATAATGCAGGTAACGCGCCAGCAGCGTTTCCGTCTCCGCCAGTATCTTTTCCGTATCTTCCTGATTGCCGGCCTCCTCCAGTGCCGCGGCCACATCCGCCAGCGCCGTTGCACCGATCACGCGGGAAGAACTTTTCAGCGCATGCACCTGTATGGTATAGGCCGGCCAGTCCTGCGCCTCGTAATGCTTTCTGATCTCTGCGGCCTTTGGTCCGATGCCTTCATAATAGATTTTCAGCACACTGAAGTACCCTTCTTCCGAACCGCAGTTTTTCAGTCCTTTGCTGACATCCAGATCGTCCAGCTGTTCCAAAAAATGCGCCTTCTCCCCGGCTTCCGTCCCCCGGCTCTCTCCCGGCACATCTTCCGGCGCCGTGGCGATATGGATCTTTTCGGAAGGCAGGTAGTGGATCAGCAATTCTTCCAGTTTCCCGCCCTCCACCGGCTTGATCATGTAATCATCAAAGCCTTCTTTTAAGAAATTCTCGCGGGCACCGGCCACGGCATTTGCCGTCAGCGCCACCACCGGCGTGCTCATGTTCTCATGCCCGCCCAGGCTTTTCATCACCCTTAAGGTTTCGATCCCGTCCATCTCCGGCATCCGGAAATCCAGAAGTATCAGGTCATATTTCGTATGGCGTATCATTTCGATGCACTCTTTTCCGGAATAAGCGGAATCGATACGGATGCCGGTTTTCTTCAGCAGTTCCTTCAATACCGTGTGATTGACCGGCGTATCATCTACAACAAGGACCGCCGCCTCCGGCGCATGAAAACTTTCCCGGTAATTTGACCGTTCTTTTGCATTCATCTGATAGCGCTTGCGGAAATCCCCGATGGCATCCCTGCGCGATATGCGCTGCGGCAGCATCACGGTAAAGGTGGAGCCTTTCCCGTAAGTCGATCTGGCTTCGATCTCGCCGTGCATGAGCTGCAGCAGGTTATAGGTAATGGCCAGTCCCAGGCCGCTGCCTTCGATCCCCTTATTCTGGCTGATATCCAGACGCGTAAATTTATGGAACAGTCTGCCGATATCCTCTTCCTTAATGCCGATGCCCGTATCCGTGACCACGGCTTTTAACAGCAGTGTATTCTTCTCCTGCAGTCTTCCCGAGATCTCCAGCCGCACACTCCCGCGCTGCGTATATTTTACCGCGTTGTTCAGGAGATTGACCATGATCTGGCGCAGGCGCATCCCGTCCCCGTACAGCGTATCCGGCAGTTCCGGATCCACCTGGATATCAAAGTGCAGGTTTTTCTCCCCGGCTTTTACGCTGATCATGTTTACCACATCATTGACCACGGAACTCAGGTCATATTCGGACTCCACGATCTCCATGCTGCCGGATTCGATCTTTGAAAAATCCAGCACATCATTGATCAGCGATACCAGCGTGCGTCCCGCCCCTTCGATATTGTGCGCATAATCCAGGATCCTCTCGTTTTTGCTCTCCCGCAGGATCATCTCGTTCATGCCGAGGATCGCGTTGATCGGGGTGCGGATCTCATGGGACATATTTGCCAAAAAACTGGATTTTGCTTCGCTGGCGGCCCTGGCACGCTGCTCCTCCATGCGCGTAAGTTCCGTCACGCGCAGGATGCCCAGCAGTTCGTTCTTGCTCACCGGCCGTGAAAAATAATACCCCTGCAAAAAGTCTACTTCCATATTTTCCAGAAGTTCCAGCTGCTCCGGTGTCTCCACGCCTTCCACCAGGATCTTTAACTGCATCTCCCGCAGCATGCGTACACTGTTTTCCAGTATGATATGACCGCTGCCATGCCCCTGACTGCCTTCGGCCATCTGCACTTCCCAAAGAATGGATTTATCGATCTTTACCACATCAAAATCCAGTTTGAATATGGAACGCACGTTGGAATAACCGATGCCGTAATCATCCAGCGAGAATAAAAAGCCGTTTTCACGCAGTTCCTTTAATACACCGGAAAGCACATCATAATCGCTTGCCGCCGCAGATTCCGTGATCTCGAAATTGATATGCGTCGGATTGACTTCATATTTGCGTGTAATGGCCAGCACGCGCCCCGCAAAATCCGGCTGCAGGCACTGCAGCACCGAAAGGTTGATGCTGATGCATTCCAGCCCCATTTCCGTAGGAATGCCGCTGGATAAAAAGATGCATACCTCCTCCAGAACATAATCCCCCAGCCGGTCGATCAGGCCGTTTTGTTCGGCAATGGGAATAAACTCATCCGGCATGATATTACCGATCCGGCTGTCTTTTAAGCGAAGCAGCGCCTCCGCGGAATAGATCGACATGCCGCTGGTGCGGTAGATCGGCTGGTAGTAGACTTCAAAGCCGCGCTCGGCAATGCCGCGGTGCAGCGCGCTCTCTACTTCGGCACGCCGGATCAGATAATCCATATCGTGATCGGCCAGCAGGCCGTGCTTGCTGCCAAAGGGTCGCGGTCCGTCCGACATCAGCAGCACATCCTCCGGTGCCGAAAAGATACCGGGCATCTGCGTGGTCATGATCAGCGCCTCCAGCATCAGTTCCGTGCCCTGCAAAAGAAAACTCTCCTGAAACCGCGCCTCGATCGTGCCGGCCAGTTCCAGCACCTGCGGCTGCGGCCGCTGCACCAGCAGCATAAAGGACTCTGCCGACGGCCGGTAGAGATACTCCTCCGGATACACGGTCTTTAAGTAATCCGATACCAGCCGAAACAGGATATCATTATCCGCCGTGCCCAGCAGGCGCTGCAGCATATCCGCATTGGTCAGCCGCACGCAGATGACCGAAAATGACCTGCGCAGCTGCACCAGCGTATTCATATCGGCCAGCAGCGCGCTGCGGTTATATACTTTGGTGGGCATATCCAGGCGCTCGTCTTCATTCTCTACCAGCAGCATCACGATCGAGAGGGCCAGCGCCTCGGCAAACAGTTCACTGCGCACATGCTTGAAAAACATCTGCAGAAATACGCCGCATAAGTTGATCAGAAAAAATCCGGACAGCGCGATCCTTCGCCTGCGCCCGATGGCCTTCCAGTGCCGCAGCATGGTAGATACTGCCAGCAGGAAATAGACCGCGGCGCAGAGATAGATAAAGTATTCCCCCCAGTTTCTATGGAACACATAATCCTGATCCAGCGTATATACCCAGTCCGTAAAGGGATTGATGAGCACCATGCTCTCCGCGATGCAGAACAGGGCATAGTTTGCCGCCGGAAACTGTTTTTTTTGAAATTCACCACGGTTGATGATGCCGCCGGCGTACAGCACATAACTGTACAGCAGCGGGCACAAAAATGTATGGGATATGAAATAAACATACATCGCCACGGCTACCATGATGCGCGCGTAAAGATATTCCGTACAGAAAGGTGTCTGAAAGATCGTCACGACCTCGCAGGCGCAATTTAACATCACGATCAGCAGCAGCCATACAAAGATCTCGTTCTGCACCTTGCGGTTCCGTCTCTGGATCAGGGTATAGGCCAGGCAGCACAGCACGATCAGAAAGGCTGCGATCAATATCCCTGTTTCATGCAGTTTTGCGCTATAATCCATCAGCATTTGTTTTTATCCTTTGTCCGCGTCCTGTTTTATACAGTGCGCTCCTGC
>JAFUUX010000198.1 GCA_017471325.1 Lachnospiraceae bacterium
GCATGGCGGAAATGCGTAACTGTCAGAACCCAGGGGGTTCTGAACAGTTACATCATTTTTTCCAGACGGCGGCGAATGATCGTAACGGATCTTTCGCCGCTTTTTTATCTGTTAAGCAGGAAGCGGCACAGGCAGGAAAGCAAAGTTTTCCCTTTTTCTTGACAGGGGGGGTACTTGTGGTAGGTTAAGAAAAAAATGCAGAGGAGGAAAAACGGTTGATCGCGGTAGCAGTAGTAGGGGGCGAATTTGCAAGCGATGTTTTTTCGATAGCGAATTTCTTAACCTTGTGTTGTTATGGCTTAGGTCTGGCGTTGACGATCCCGTTCTGGATCATGGGGATAGCGCGTCTCAGACGGAATAAAAAGGCGTGGAATCCACGTAAAGGGGCACGCTGTATCTGTTGCGGGCATATCAATCCCACGGAGAGCGTATTTTGCAACAATTGTGGAACAAAGCAGATCCGTGGGCTGAAGACGGGGATTGTGGAAAAGTACGCGGATCTTCTGCAATCCGGGACAAGGCAGGGGAGCAAAGCGGTGGCAGTCGTAAATATCATATGGTGGCTGCTCGCGGCGGCTCTGCTGGCGACAACGGTAACCAATCAAATAGAATATATGATGATGGCGGGAGCGCCGTGGTTATTGACAGGCATCATACTAAGCATCATGGAACGGAAACGGATCGGAAAGGATGCGGTATATGAACGGATGGGGGAACAGGCGCTGGTATACTGGTTATGGTTGTTTTCAGCGCTTTTTTTCGATGGATACTCGGAATGGGGCGGTCTGATATGGCTGGTCGGCGCAGGGATATTTGCGGGAATGGTATTTCTGCAGGCAGTGTTTTTTTCACGGATACGGGCATTCATCAGAATGGCACACGCCGTGTGTCTCATATTGATCGTGGCACGCGTTGGATATGCCTTTGGACATAACAGGGATGTGAACGGGCTGACTTATACGATCAAGGCGGATCAGGATGGTACGAAGTACGCATATGTAAATAATAATGGCTTTACAGACAGTTATGACAGAAATCTGGAAGGCAGGGTTAGTGGACCTGCATCCGGCAGCCGGAGCCTGGGTGATTATTCATATTCTTATGATATCTCCAGATACAGGCAACTGGATGTCAGGGAACGGGTATGGATCGGCTTCCGGGAGTATGAGGTGAGATCCGGGCAGCTTAGCGTAAGAGAGGGAAGCAAAGTATCGGAGATCCGTATCCCCGAGGGCATGGAGGTCAGCGTTCATGGAGATTCAAACAGTGAACTGCATAGCGTTTCCGGAGCGAATTATTTATATTTGAATGGAACTTTTCCGCTGCTGCAGTATATCCGCAACTGCGGTGACGTTTCCCTGGACGGAGAGTATCCGATACTGAGTGAGATCACGGCATCGCGGATCCCGAGCCTGAGATGGTCTGAAAGGGGAGAGTTTGTATATGTAAACGGGAAGCCGGAGGGAATATTTCCGGGACTGGCGAAGGTGGAACTGTCGGTCGATGCGGGAGATATTTATAATGAAGATTCGTTTGTATCTGTGGCAGAGAGCGTGAAAGGAAATGGCGGAGAAGTGAAACTGCATATCAACAGCGTGCAGGAAGATATGGTCGGCAGTTGGGAGATCGGGACAGGGTATTCTTCGGCGGAGACAGGAGCCGGGCTGGTAATGCTGACAGACTTTCCGCAGAAGGAAACGGATGCCCTTGCCCTAAAGGCTTATGGAGCGCTTGCGAACGACTATGACAGCAGGAAAGATTATGAAGAGGGCGGGGATAAATACATTTCGCTTAACTTTCAGGATAACGGGTATGTAACGGTCACCGGCGGCGGACAGAAGAGTTATCTTCCGGAAGGGGTATTCCAATACGCAGCGGCAGAGGGGATGCTTACGATAAGCGTAGATGGCGCGCTGGCACAAATGCTGAGCGTGAGCATACCTTACCGGCAGTACGGCAGGTATCTTGTGCTGGAGATCAATAAGGTGCCGGTGGTGCTGCACAGATAGATGGTATCACGGAAAGGGTAATGAAGGATGAAAGAAGAAAAGATCATTTACAATGTCAGACCGCATCTGATCGTTCTGTTTCCGGCTTTGCCGGTGCTGCTGGTCACACTCGTTGCGGCAGTGATCATAAAAGCGCCTTTGGCATTTATTCTGGCAGGACTGGCCGGCGGGGGGACTTTTCTGTATCTTGCCGGCCGGCGGTATGCGGCACGGCTGGTGATCACGGATGAGCGGGTATATGCAAGGCGCGGGTTATTTCTTGTCCGCAGCATCCTGAACGCAAGAGAAGAGATCGTGGATGCGGAGGCGATCCCATCCGTATTTGGCGGGGCGGCGGATTGTGAACATATAAAGATCAGTACTGCGGAGGGAGTTTTTTGGATGAGATTTATGCCCTGCGCGAAGGAATTGTGCCGCGAGTTGCACGGGGAGGCGCATGGCGTGGATACGGAACGGATGAGCAGCAGGGGGAGCCGCGCCATGCCGGAATCCCGGGTATCCGGGCAGCCTGAAAAAATGCCTGTACAGAGCATGAAAAGCACAGAAGCGCAGCAGCCGTACCGGACGGGGGTGGCTTCCGTACATGATACCCGGGTCGGGTCACGGGAAAACTCCGGGCTGCTTCGAAAACGGTCCGAAGTTCCGCTGTGGGTGAAAGACAGTCCCATACTGATCACGGAATACCGTATTCTGGAGCAGGAAGAAAGCGGGGAACTGTTTCTGTCGCTGGATGTGCAGAACCTGACACACAGAACCATTGCGGCACTGTATATGGAGATATACGGTTATAATGTATTAAAAGAAGAAAAGGAGCATATCACGGAGGCGGTCTGGCTGGATCTGGAGATCAAAAGCGGCGGGGTGTTTACACTTAAGGACCAGGCCTTTCATGATATTACCATCCGGAATGTCAAACTGATTCCCAGGCATGTGGTATATGCGGATGAGGAGATATGGAATTATGAAAAGGAGGAGGGATATTCCGGGGTTACACTGAAAAAGGAAATTTATGAAGAGGAACTGAAAAAAACAGCGCAGCGGATCGGAATGGAGAAAACGGCACATCACTACAGCGACGGCAGATATCTGTATTATCCGGAAAAAACGCCGGAATACTGGATGTGCGCATGCGGACAGATCAATACGGGAACTGTCTGTATCAGCTGTGGCGAGGATGAGGATAATATCCTGTCTGTATTTTCGGCGGAAAATCTGCGAAAGGAAGATGAGTGCGAACGGGAACGGCGCAGATACGAGAAAGAGGAGGAAGAGAGGCAAGAAAGGGAACGGCAGGAGAAACTGGCGGAGGAAGCCGGACTGCGTGCGAAAAAAGAAGCAGAGGAAAGAGCGGCAAGAGAGGCGGCGCGGAAGAAACAGGTGGAACAGATCAGGAATACGGCAGAGGGCTTTTTTACAAAAGTAGGGGAAAAAGTAACGGAAGCAGGAAGCAGGATCGTGGAATCCGGCAGTGAACTGGCGAAAAGGCAGCAGGATAAGGCAGAGGAGAAAAAAGCGATCCGGGAGGAAAACAGCCGGCAGCAGGCGGTGTTGAAAATGCAGTCGCCGGAGGCGGCATCGGAAGAAGATGCGGAGATCTGTTTCTGCGGAAAATGCGGAAGCAGGATCGTTCCGGGAGATATGTTCTGCGGAGAATGCGGTGAAAAAATAGGGTAGCAGGGGTATGGGCATGAAAAAGTGTATAAAATGCGGAAGAGAAAATGGAGATCAGATGAATTTCTGCAGATACTGCGGGACTGCATTGACATCACAGGAGCAGACGAAACAGACAGAAATGACCGCGAAGGGGGCAGGCGCGTCATGGATACTGCCCGCAGGGATCGCACTGGCAGCAGTGGCGGCAGCACTCGTGGTGCTGTTTATCGTGCTCCATCGTGAACGCAGCATGGATGCAGAGCGGCAGGTGGAAGAGGAAAGCGCGGGTACGGCATGGGAGGAAGCGCGTGCGGAAGATATGGAAGAAACAGTGACACCGGTGGATAACGGTGTGCAGGCAGAGACAGAGCAGGTGACGGGAAGTATCCTTTTGACACTGGTGGGCGCAAACGAGGGCGGAGTGATCGGGGATGCCGCAGTCACGCTGCGCGGTGAAAACCGGGAATATGAATCACGTACAGATGGGAGCGGACAGGCGAGATTTACAGGCCTGCAGGAAGGGCGGTACACGATCTCATGCAGCGCGGATGGTTTTTATGAGTCCGAGCATGATTGTGAAATCGGGATGGAGGAAATGCAAAAACTGATACCTATGGTACCACAGATCAGGGAGGAGGACGATGCATGCGTGCTGCTTGTCTGGGAAGGAGACCGGGATCTGGATCTTTGCGCTTTCCATAGCAGTTTAAAAGAGTATGTCAATACCGGACACCCGATAGACAGCGAGGGGGATATTTTCCTATACGCGGATCACGGCGCGGCAGAGCGCTATGAACTGCTGTATATCCATAATATCAGTGATGAGGCGGCAAAAAGTATTTATGTCGCGGAAACGGCGAAGGCAAGAGAGGGGCAGGCCTCGGAAATGGAAAGAGAGGGGGTTTCCGTGTCGGTCTATGGTACGGACGGGATAGTCCTGCAGGTGGTCGCGGATGCCGCGGAGGAGGCACCGCTCTGGAGACCGTGTTATGTGTATGCGGGAAAGTTTTATGAAGATCAGGAATATGTCAGCGATACCACTGCGGAGGCATATGACTGGCTGTCTTTTCATGATACGGATCCGGTCCCGGGAGAAGAGGCACAGGAAGGGCAGGCACGGCAGACGGATACCGCCGCATGGAAGGACGGGTTTCAAAAGAAAGCGCAGGAAGAGGCGGGGGACTATGGAGAAGATACTGTTTACGCGGATCTGATCTATGCGGATGATGACGATATTCCGGAAATGGTGCTGTACAGCGGCACCTATATGATCGGAGTGTATGCATGGAAAAACGGGGCTGTCCAGGGGATCACGGATGGGTTTGATCTTTGTGAGTACATGCCGAAAAAGGGACTGCTCCTGCTTACCGCCGGGGGATACGGGGGAAACGATCCGGAGGAATTGGGGCACGATACGATAGCGCTTTGCAGACTGGATCAGAATGGATTTAAGACGATCGGGTACGGAGAGGTCCGCTCTTATACGGATGGCGGAGGCGGTTATACCTGGCATGACAGCGTCGGCGGGGTTAATGAAGACCATGGACCGGATCCGTTCGGGGAGCGTATGAGTTATGATGAGGCCTGGAAGGAATTTTACTGGCAATTATCTAAGGAAACGTTTATTAAAGAAAGCAGCAGGGGGGCGGAGAGGAAGTATAGTTATACGGAACTGATGGAGCAGTTGAAGTAGTTTTCGGGGCGTTACAGCCTCAAAGGTTGCAGCGCAATGATACAGGAACATATCATTGCGCTGTATTTATGTCGCGGGAAAGTGTATTCAGGGAAGAAATGATGAGAAGAAACAGTGATAGATCATGGACTTTTTTTGGGAAGTATGCTATGATTTGACGCATAAAAAAGACAGGTGCAACCTGATCGGTTTCGTTGGGAGGAAAAATGTATACAAAAGATATTGATAAACTGATCGAAAAAGCAGAAGTACTGATCGAGGCGTTACCGTACATCCAGAAGTTTAACCGCCGCATCATCGTGGTAAAATACGGCGGAAGTGCCATGGCGGATCCGGAACTGCAGAAGAATGTGATCAAGGATGTGACGCTCTTAAAACTGGTAGGGTTTAAGCCGATCATCGTTCATGGCGGCGGCAAGGAGATTTCCGGCTGGGTGAAAAAAGTCGGCAAGGAAGCCGAGTTTGTAAACGGCCTGCGCGTGACGGATGCAGAGACCATGGAGATCGCGGAGATGGTACTGAACAAAGTCAACAAGCGTCTGGTGTCCATGGTGGAGGAACTGGGCGTGCATGCCGTGGGCGTTTCCGGCAAGGACGGCGGCCTTCTGAAAGTGGAGAAGCGCTATTCGGATGGCAAGGATATCGGTTTTGTGGGACAGGTGACGGAGGTAAATCCCAAGATCCTGTTGGATCTGATCGAGCAGGATTTCCTGCCGATCGTGGCACCGATCGGTATGGATGCGCATTATGACAGTTACAATATCAACGCGGATGATGCGGCCTGCGCGGTGGCAAAGGCGGTAGGCGCGGAGAAACTCGCGTTCCTTACGGATATTGAGGGGCTGTACCGGGATATCAATGATAAGTCTTCCTTTATCTCAAGGATCAATGCGGCGGATGCGCGCAAACTGATCGAAGGCGGCATCATCGGAGGCGGCATGCTGCCGAAACTGGGGAACTGCATCGACGCCATCGAAAGCGGCGTGCAGCGGGTGCATATCCTGGACGGACGCCTGCCCCACTGCCTGCTTTTGGAGGTATTTACCAATCAGGGCATCGGCACGATGATCGCGCCGGATGACGTGGTGCTGGAAGGATAAAAAAGCCGGTCATGTCTGACGGCAGAGAGTGAGGATAACGGATATGGAAACAATGCAGGAATACATTCAGGAAGCGGAAGCGTCACTTTTACATACCTACAACCGGTATCAGGTGGTCTTTGACCATGGGGAGGGCGTGCGGCTGTACGATATCGAGGGAAGATCCTATCTGGATTTCGTTTCCGGCATCGGCGTGTTTGCGCTGGGCTATGGCAACCGGGAATACAATGATGCAGTAAAGGCGCAGGTGGACAAGATCCTGCATACTTCAAATTATTATTATAACGTGCCGGCCATCGAGGCGGCAAAAGCCATCAAAAAAGTGTCCGGCATGGACCGGGTGTTTTTTACCAACAGCGGCGCGGAAGCCATCGAAGGAGCCCTGAAAGCGGCACGTAAATACGCGTACCTGAAAGACGGGCGCACTGACCATGAGATCATTGCCATGGAGCATTCCTTCCACGGACGTACCTTCGGGGCACTGTCCGTGACCGGCAAGAAACAGTACCGTGAAGCGTTTGAGCCGATGATCGGCAATATCCGTTTTGCGGAACTCAATGATATCGAAAGCGTAAAGGCACAGATCACGGAGAAGACCTGCGCGATCCTTCTGGAGACCGTACAGGGGGAAGGCGGCATTCATCCGTGTGAAAAAGCGTTTCTGCAGGAGGTGCGTGCCATCTGCGATGAAAAAGATATCCTGCTGATCTTAGATGAGATCCAGTGCGGCATGGGGCGTACCGGAGAGTATTATGCATGGCAGGGCTATGGCGTAAAGCCGGATATCATGACGACGGCAAAGGCGCTGGGCTGCGGCGTGCCGGTAGGCGCGTTCCTGATGACGGAAAAAGTGGGACAGAACAGCCTAAAGGCCGGTGATCACGGTACCACCTACGGCGGCAATCCGCTGGCAGGGGCGGCGATCGTGGAGGTGCTGCGGCAGTTTGAGGAAAGGAAGGTTCTGGAAAATGTACGCCGTGTGGGGGCGTATCTGTATGAGAAACTGGATGCGCTGGCAGCGGAGCACGGAGACATTGTGGAGCACCGCGGCGCGGGACTGATCCAGGGACTGCAGTTTGACCACCCGGTGGCGGACATTATCAATAAGGCGCTGGAAAAGGGCCTCGTGCTGATCAATGCCGGTACGGACATCATCCGTTTCCTGCCGCCGCTTACGATCACGGAGGCGGATGTGGATGAGATGCTGGAGATCTTGAGGGAGTGCCTGTAATCATATGCGGATCAAAACCTACACATTTATCTTTCTGACGCTTTTTTTGCTGGGGGGGCTGTATTATGCGCTGCAGCCGCTTAGGACGGCAGAGGAGAGCCGGCAGGTGCCGCCGGAGGCACAAAAGGAGATGGAAACGATCATTATGTGGTATACGGATGCTGCGCTGACGGATTATATCGACAGTGCGGCACGCCTGTTTTATGAGGCGGAAGGCGTGCGTGTGGAACCCGTGCTCAAGAGCGGCCTGGAGTATGTGGAAGAGATCCATGAGGCTGCCATCAGCGGCGGCAGTATGCCGGATCTGTATCTGATCGGTTCCGACAGTCTGGAAAAGGCGGCGATGGCGGGGGTGGCAGCAGCGCCCGCGGATCCGGAGCATATCCTGAATGATTTCAACTTTCCATCCAATGCGTTGGATGCAGTGACTTACCGGGGGCAGGTGCTGGCATACCCCTTTTATTTTGATACGGCTTTTCTGCTCTATAACCAAAGTTATCTGTCTCAGATGGCGGAAAGCAGCCTGCGCAGCGAACTGGCAGGACAGAGCCCGGAAGAAGAAGGGGATGTGGACCAGGCAATGGAAAACCGTGTAGAGGAAAGCGGCGTGCCGGAGGGCCTGGATGAGGAAAGATGGCAGGAGATGATCGCGCAGCGCACGCAGGAGATGATCCCTTCCTCGATCGAGGATATCTTAAAACTGGCTTCGGAGCAGGCGGCACCGGAGGGGATGGAGAATGTATTCCTCTGGGATGTTTCGGATATCTACTATAATTATTTTTTTACCGGTGCATACATGGATGTGGGCGGCAGTTACGGGGATGATCCGAAGATCCTGAAGATCTGCAATGAGGATACGGTGCAGTGCATGACGGTGTATCAGGGACTGCACGAGTTCTTTTCCATTGACTCCAGGGAAAGCAGTTACGAATCCGTGCTGCAGGAGTTTCTGGATGGAAAGACATTGTTTACGATCGCTACGACAGATGCGCTGGCGACGCTGAACCGCATGTGTGAGAGCGGAGAATTTCATTACGGCTATGGGGTGGCGGCTTTGCCCGGCGTGGATAATGCGCATGAAGCAAAGGGGCTTTCCGCGACCAGCTGTATCGCGGTCAATGCATATACGGAGCACGCGCAGGCGGCGGATCTTTTTGCGGAATACCTGATGTATGAATTGACGGATACGCTGTATGAGCGTGCGGGGAAACTGCCCTGCATCGGCAGCGCGGCAGAAGGGATCCGGAGCGCGGAGGATGTCGTGCGCATGATCTACCGGGACAGCGTGCCGCTGCCCAAACTGATCCGGCTGAGCAATTTCTGGGTGGAACTGGAGCAGGCCTATATCCGTGTCTGGGACGGGGCGGATCCGCAGGCAGAACTTGAAGAACTGGATGCGCAGATGCGCGCGCAGTTGAAATAAAGAAAATAAAAAATGAAAACAAAAAAATCTTTTAAAAATTTCTTGAATCTTGCCACATGATATCTTAAAATAAAATCTGCAGGGTGGTGTCTGAGAAGGCCTTTTGCACGGGAAGCACGTGTATAAAGGAGCACATCATGTATAACAATATAATAAGATTTCTGACAGTAACAGCAGTATTTTTTCTGATGGGGTGCGGGTCCGCACAGACATATCTGACGGGACAGTTGGAACGGCAGGCAGGCGGTTTTTCGGAACCGGGCGGGCCGGATACAGAGCCTTCCGGAGCAGAGACAGTAACGGACATGGAAACAGGGGGCATGGATACAGAGGCGGAGACACCGGTTGTGTATTATGTTCATATCAGCGGCGCCGTAGCGCATCCCGGGGTGTATGCGCTGCCGGAGGGCAGCAGGCTTTTTGAAGCCGTGCAGGAAGCCGGCGGCTTTACCCGGACAGCCGCGGAAGCGTATTGCAATCTGGCGGCAAAATTGCAGGATGGCATGCAGTATTACATTCCCACGCTGGAGGAAGCGGAGCAGATGCCGGAAACGGCGGGCAGCGGTGCTTCCGGGCAAGGAAGCGTTTATACGGCAGACGGAAAACTGGATCTGAATCTCGCGGGGAAGGAAGATCTGCTGAAA
>JAFUUX010000199.1 GCA_017471325.1 Lachnospiraceae bacterium
AACGACAAAACTATTTTCGTTTTGTCGTTTACTGCGCCGGATTTTGGCCGCTGAAAGCGGCATATTTCCTTACAAAATCCGTGCGCATCCTCGCGGAGCGTTATAGTAAGCGCAATTATTTATTGCGCTTACTATATAAAATCCCGGCGGCTCCGCGATCAAAAAAACCGGCATTCCTCTGCCGGTTTTTTATTTCCTGACTGTATGAACTATCCACTACGCGAGTTTTAACCTTGCCTTCTGCATCTCCCTTTCGGAACTTACGCGCTCGATCTTTGCCCCGAGCCCGCGCAGTTTCACTTCAAATTCCTCATATCCGCGCTCTATGAACCTGGTATCCTCTACAACAGTCTCGCCCTCCGCAGCCATGCCCGCGATCGTCAGTGCCGCGCCTGCACGCAGATCCGGTACGGAAATGCTGGCACCGGTATAACGGTTTACGCCCGAGATCACCGCCATGTTCCCCTCGACCTTGATCGAGGCTCCCATGCGGATCAGTTCATCCACATACTTAAAACGGTTTTCAAAGATGCCTTCCGTCACTATGCTGGTGCCCTGCGCCAGCCCCAGCGCCACCGTGATCTGCGGCTGCATATCCGTCGGGAATCCGGGATACGGCAGCGTCTTTACCTGTGTGGAATTTAACGGATCCGGCGCGGATACCCGTACCGCATCATCATATTCCGTGATATGGCAGCCAATCTCGCAAAGTTTTGCCGTGATACACTCCAGATGCTTCGGGATCACGCCCCTGACCATGACATCCCCATGGGTTGCGGCAGAAGCCAGCATATACGTCCCCGCCTCGATCTGGTCGGGAATAATGGCGTAATCCGTCCCGTGGAGTTTTTCCACGCCCTTGATACGGATCACATCGGTACCCGCACCCTTGATATTGGCGCCCATACTGTTTAAGAAGTTTGCAAGGTCAACCACGTGCGGCTCCTTCGCCGCATTTTCGATGATCGTTTTGCCGGAAGCCAGTGCTGCCGCCATCATGATATTGATCGTCGCGCCGACCGACACCTTATCCAGGAAGATATGGCTGCCGCGCAGTTCCTTCGCTTCCGCTGAAATACAGCCGCGCACGATACGTACATTTGCCCCCAGCGCCGAAAATCCTTTGATATGCTGATCGATCGCGCGCACTCCGATGTTGCATCCACCCGGCAGCGGTACCTCCGCCTGCCTGTTCTTTCCCAGAAGCGCGCCTACCAGATAATAAGATGCACGGATCCGCTTCAGGTACTCATCCTCAATGATGCAGCTCTCGATCCTGGAACCATCTATGATCACCACATGTTTGCTCTGGCGTATGATCCAGACACCGATGCGTTCCATTGCTTTGAGCAGCACATTCACATCCGTTACGTCCGGAACATTTTCTATTCTCACGGGATCGTTTGTCATAACTGCTGCAGCCAAGATCGCAAGCGCAGCATTTTTGGCACCACCGATCTGTACTTCACCAACCAGCGGAACCCCACCCCTGATCAAAAACCTGTCCATACAAAACTCCAATCAATAACCTCAAGTGTATGCCGCATCTGCACACATACTTGTTGCATTATAATGCAGATGCGCGGAAATGTCAAAACTTTTAATTCAGGTTGACATATTTTCTCGGATCCACCGGTGTGCCGCCGATCCGCAATTCAAAATGCAGGTGCGGTCCCGTACTGCGTCCGGTCGAGCCGCTGGCTGCGATCACCTGGCCCTGGTTTACCTTCTGCCCCACCGACACATAGATCTTGCTCAGATGCGCATACCTGGTCTGACGTCCATCCGAATGGTCGATAAAGATCACATTGCCATAAGCGCCGCCCCAGCCGGCAAAACTAACAGTACCGCCGCAGGAAGCCCATACGGAAGTCCCTAACGGCGTAGCGATATCCACGCCCTTATGGCTCGTGGTAGCGCCGGCAGTCGGTGCATTCCTCCGTCCGAAGCCGGAAGAGATGCGCCCACCGGACAAAGGCTTGATATAGGAAGGCGGTACCTTTGTACCGATCTCCACCACCTTTGCCACCGCTGTCACGCCCACTTCCTCATAAAGCACTTCCCGGGAAATCTCCGCATCATTTTTGCGGGTGATCTGCGCTACGGTTTCATGATAACCGGCCGAAGGCTGCTGCAGGGTGACGGACTTGTCCGTATACCAGGCGTCATTATATACATACTCTGTCGGCAGATCAAAAATGCGGTCATCCCTGGCTGTCTCGGTCCAGACGACTGACAGTTCCGGTTCCGGCACCGTGATCAACAGTTCCTGGTCCACGCGGATGATCGAATTTTCATTCTCCAATTCACTGTTTAACGCCACGATCGCATCCAGCGGCAGCCCCACTTTTAAGGAAATGCCGGAAAGCGTATCCCCCGACACGACCTTGTAGATCTGCTGCTGCTCCTGCAAGCCTGTCAGCCTGTCCTTTGCCGTCTGTACATCCACAAGTTTTTCCCCCGGCAGATATGCCTCTACGACCTCTACCTTCTCCGAAAAATGCATATCAGTGATCCCGTAGGTAAATGAGGAAAAGCCTGTCCCCGTCCCTGAAAAATCCCAGCCTTCCCTGTTCTCCGTGACGGCAGAGGCACCGGCCGCCTTCAGCAGTACCTCCTCCGCCACACTCTCCTCTGTGTTTTTTACCTCCGGCACCAGCACATTTAACTCACGCCCGGTATCACGTACCAGCGTAACAGCGTATTTTCCTTCCGTATCATACGCCCCCAAAGCTTCCTGCAGCACCTCTGTTGCCTGTTCTGCACCGGATACGCTGACCATGGTCCCGCCTACTTTGATGGAATACGCTTTGTCAATATCCTCTGTCTTTGCGGCCTGTATCGCAGAAAGCATATTGGCCCTTAACGTCTCTTCCCCATCGACCGTGCCAAACAGCACCTCTTCACCTTCATAGCGGAAAACGGGCATATCCACAAAACTGATCCCCTTCTGCGCAGCATCAAACGCCCGGCGCACTTCGCGGTAAAGCGTTTCGGCGCGCTGCGGCTGTTCCACCACACCGACTTTTATTTCGTTCAGATACACGGTATAGTGGTTATTCCCCTCCGGATGCCACCAGTGAAGCGGCGGCATCAGCACGAAAAATAAGGCTGACACCCAGAGTGCCACCCTTATCCTCGTTACCGTTCTGATCTTCCGAAGTCTGCTGCCGGCCGTCATCTTTTCTCCGTCAGACTTCCTAATTCAAAATGCCAAAAATCTTTAAGATCATCAGCACCAGATTTGCGCCGCCCACAATCGTACTTATGATCGCCCAGACTTTTACTTTCGTCAGGCTGCTGGAAAGCGCCTGGTTGCCGCTCTCCATATTCTCCACCTGTTTATCATTCTTTTCATTGATCACTGCCTGCACATTGCGGTATACCTTCACGCTCTCTTTATGCATGAAGTCCTCGGTCAGTTTGAAGCGTTCCTCCAACTGCCGCCTGGCTTCTTCAGCCTTCGCCTGCGCCTCTTCCTCCTTCTGTGCCCGCTCCTGCTCATCATTCCGGCTGGTCAGGGTAGCATTCATACGCTGCAGGATCGTCACCAGTTCCTTGTTGTCCTGCTTGATGCCATATACCGCGTTATCCACCGCCGACTTGATGGTGCTTTTGGTATCATCGGCCGCCCCCTTGAGCGTCCGTACATTCGTCATCAGCTCACTATGCCCGGAAAGCAGTTCTGTAAGCATCTGGCGCAGTTCCTCCTCTGCCGGGAAGATCTGCGGCTGCAGTTGCTGCGCTTTGATATCCCGGATCCCGCCCTTGGCTTTCTCCAGCGAATCGTAAATATCCAGCAGTGCCGCCTTGGTATCATCTCCGATCGTCTTCAGTTCGCCGATCCCGACATTCCGCGCTTCTCCTGCCTTATGCGCGGAAAGCACGGCTTCCTTTGTTTCCTTATTCTCCTGCTGCAGTTCTGTCAGTTTTTCCAGCACTGCCCTGACCGCTTCTTCCTGCGCCGCCTTTGCGTTCTGGTTTTCCACTGCCGCACGCAGTTCCGTCAGGCTGTCCTGCGTCTGCGTATTTGACTGCGTCAGAGCCATAAGTGTTTCTTTGGTCAGTTCATCCATCCGGGACTGCTGCTGCAGTACCTCTGCCAGCGCCGTCACCTTCTCCGAAGTTTCCGCCCCCTGCGCATCCGGCAGTTGCTGCTTCTCATAGATCTCATTCACACGTGCGGAAAGCGCCTGCAGGCATGCCATGACTTCCGCGGGTGCCTCTGTATGCAGGCTCTCATCTTTTAAACTGCTCACCTGCTCCGTTAAGGCGCGCAGACCTTCCACCAGTTCCTGCGGTGCCTCTGTATGCAGGCTCTCATCTTTCAGGCTGCTCACCTGCTCCGTTAAGGCGCGCAGACCTTCCACCAGTTCCTGCGGTGCTTCCGTATGCAGGCTCTCATCTTTTAAACTGCTCACCTGCTCCGTTAAGGCACGCAGGCCTTCCAATATCTCCCGTGTATCTTCCTCGCGGCGTCCGTCCTCCCGCAGCGATGCAACTGCGGCTGCAACCGCGCTTAAACTTTCTTCCGTATTGGTATTGGACTGCTGTATCGCAAAGAGACGATCCTGTATCGCATTATCCGAAGTATGCAGTTCATCCAGGATATCTTCATTCCGCTCACGCTGTGCTGTTTCCGCAGCACGTACCACATCCAGAACCTCCTGCGTGGTCACCTCCGGCAGTTTCTGTGCCTCTGCTTCAAAGGTAACACTGCGCTGCAATTCTGCAGCCTGTGCATTTTGCGCAGATAACTCCAGCAATTCCTCCAGTTTCCTGCGGATCTCCTCGGCCAACTCCCCCTGCTGCCTGACATCCTCACGCAGCCCTGCCTGTTCCGTCTTATGGCTTTCCAATATGCTGATGATCCGGTCTGCATCCTCACGCAGCCCCGCCTGCCCCGTCTTGTGGCTTTCCAATGAATCTATGATCAGGTCTGCCGCCGCCATGATATCATCCGCATGGCTTCCGGACACGGCTTCTTTGATCTCTGCCAATTCCTTCCGCAGTCCCGCATTCGCATCCGCCATGTTTTCTTTCATGGCATCCGCTGCATTCTGCAGCGTATCCATGGAATCACGCAGATCTGCCGCCGTCTGATCCATCTGCGCACTGGACTGGCGCAGCGCAGCCGCCGCTTCTTCCATCTGTGCATTCGATTGGCGCAGTGCAGCCGCCATCTCTTCCATCTGGGCATTCGATTGGCGCAGTTCATCTGCCGGAAGCTGCAGTTTCTCCCCCAGTGTCCTGGCCATGGTTTCGTCCATGCTGCTCATGGCTTCGCTGACCGCCCGGTTTACGGCATCCGACATCTCCCTGGATACTTCCGCGGTGCTCACATCACCCGCAGCAGCCTCGATCTGTAACGTCCTTACTTTCTCGATGCTTTCGTCTACCAGGGCATACATTTTTTCAGTAAGTTCCGTGTTTTTATAGTTCAGTTTGCGCATTTCCTGCAAAACGGCTTCGTAAGCCTCCACCTGATCCTGCAGGCTCTGCATCTGCGCTGTTTCCGCCTGGGAATTTGCTCTGATCATATCCTGTGCATTATACTTTTCCGCCAGTTTATCCATGAAATTATCCATTTCCGATCTCCTCCGCACGCTCCGGGTTTTTACCCCGCAATTAAATATATTTTATCAAATGCCCATCTTTTTTACAATATGTAATTCAATACTGTTTTTGTTGATTTTTACCATATCGCTATATATAATTTCCGCTTTTATTGTTATTATTAACAGTATATTTACCCGTTGTTCATATCTTATTCATATTTTTTTATTACAATTTAACCAAGTTAAACGAAAGAAAAACAGAGACACAAATAAGGTTTTCATAGTTTTCGTGCCCGGGTGTCTCCTAACCACAACCACCCGGGCACACCTCCTTTCTAACTTTTGTAATATGCGATAAACCCCATGTTGAGAGACATGGGGTTTATTGTTGACCGGATATCGCGGCATACCGTTTCCCTTGCATCCACCTTAAACCACATTCTGCGCGCAAGGTCATCTGCCAAAAAAAACAGGAGCCTTATGCCGGCTCCCGTCCATCCAGTTTCTGTATTTCATTATTCAGTGACAGCATTTCTTCATCCAGCTGCTCCACGATCCTGGCACATCCCACCAGTGAAGATTGTATGTGCGCCGGTGCTTTCCCTTCAAATTTATAATAGATCTTGTGCTCTAAACTGGCCCAGAAATCCATGGCCACCGTGCGGATCTGTATCTCGACCTTGACATCCACCACCCTGTTGGATAAAAAAACCGGCACTGTCACGATCATGTGATAGGATTTATAACCGCTGGGTTTGGGATTTTTGATATAATCCTTCACGGAAAGCACGGTCAGGTCATTCTGATCCGTCAGCATCTCTGCAATGCGGTAGATATCCGAAATAAACGAACAGATCACACGTATCCCCGCAATATCATTCACATACTCTACCATGTTTTCGATCGTTGACTCATATCCGCGGCTCCGCAGTTTCTTTACAATGCTCTCCGAACTTTTGATCCGGGACTTGATATGCTCGATCGGATTGTATTTATGCACGTGCTGAAATTCATCATTCAGAATCTCCAGTTTGGTGCCAATCTCCTTTAATGCAGAGTTATAGATCAGATTCACTTCTTTCCACCGGTCGATCTCTTCGGCCTCCGGCGAGGGGCGGTATAGCATGGCGCTTGCTCCTTGTTGTATATATTCACCTATATTTTATCACTATATATCATGATTGTATATCTTTTTCACAAATATTTGAGAATTTTTCATCTCTATGCCCGAAATAAATGAACAAACGATAAATTTCTTTTGATTATCCGCTGCCGGATATGCTATACTTCTGACATGCGCGTATGGATAAAGATCTGGAAAAACACACATTTGATCAAAGAGACTACGATCGTGCGGTCAGAAAACGATACCCGCACGCATAAGGTCTTCCATGCCCTGGAAGATGCCTGCCATGAACTGGATCTGGGCATTCCCATCTGGCTTGATAAAAATGTAAAAGAATTTAAGCGTGCCGCAAAGACACGCTTTTACCAGGATCACTTTATGGAACCCATTGATTTCGACTATCTGGAATTCCAGGTCATCGAGGAAGACGATCTTTAAGAGGTTTCCCCGTCCCGCAGCATGCGCTGCATGGTCTTCCAGCCAAGCGTTGCACATTTCACCCGGGCCGGCATATGGGCAATACTCTCCAAAGCCGCCGCTTCTTCGAGTGCCTCGATCTCTGCCGGATCCACTGTGCTGCGCACCATCCCCATAAAGGTTTCCGCCAGTTTCAGCGCCTCCTCTTTGGGTTTGCCGATGATCACGTCCAGCATCATATCCGCCGAAGCCTGGGAAATGGCACAACCGGAACCATTAAATTTCCCGTCCGTCACCACACCGCCATCATCCAACTGCAGCTGCAGATAGATATCATCCCCGCAGCTGGGGTTTACACCGTTTAAGATCATGGACGGATGCTCCAGTTCCCCCTTATGCGCCGGATGCAGATTATGCTCATTCACGATCTCCCTGTATAAGTCCTTCAGTTCCAATTCCTCTTACCTCCCGGCAAAAAACTTATTCCCCAAAGCCCAGCCATTTCCTGACCTTGCCCATTGCCTCCACAAAGCGCCGTGCTTCTTCCTCGGTATTATAAAAATACACACTGGCCCTGGCCGTCGCACGGAATTCCATGCTGCATTTCTCCTGCATGTACTCCATGAGCGGCTGCGCGCAGTGATGCCCCGCTCGCACGGCGATATGCTCATTATCCAGTACCGTAGAGATGTCATGCGGATGGCAGCCCTCGATATTAAAGGTCACGATACCGCTGTGCAGCGCCGCCTCCGCCGGCCCATAGACATGCACATGCGGGATCTTGCGCATCCCATCCAGCAGGATCTTTACCAACTTCTGTTCCTGTGCTTCGATGGCCTCAAAGCCGACCTGCGCCAGATAACGGATGCCGGCAGCCATGCCCACCGCATCTGCCGCATTGACCGTACCTGCCTCAAATTTATGCGGCAGTTCCGCGTAGGTTGCGGACGTGCGCTTCACATATTCGATCATCTCGCCGCCCCGCAGGAAGGGCTGCATCCCCTCCAGCAGTTCCCGTCTGGCGTATAATGCTCCGATCCCCATAGGCCCCAGCATTTTGTGTCCCGAAAATGCCAGGAAATCACAGTCCAGCTTCTGCACATCCACGGCCTGGTGCGGCACACCCTGCGCGCCGTCCAGCACCAGCACGCCGCCTTTTGCATGGATCAGTGCCGCTGCTTTTTCTGCCGGTGTCACCCTGCCCAGCACATTGGATACCATGGTCATTGCCAGAATCTTTGTCCGATCCGTGATGACTGCCGCCAGCATCTCCTCTGTGACCGTCCCATCCGCCTGCGGTTCTACAAAGATCAGTTTTGCATGCTTCCGGTCCGCCACCATCTGCCAGGGCAGCAGATTACTGTGATGCTCCAGCACGGTCAGCACGATCTCGTCGCCCTCCCCCACCTGCTCCATCGCATAGGAATAGGCCACCAGGTTCAGCGCCTCCGTCGCATTGCGCACAAAGATGATCTCCGCATCCTCTTTCGCATTCACAAAAGAGGCTGCCGTATGCCGTGCCTGCTCATATGCCTCCGTAGCACCCACACTCCACTCATAGAGCCCCCGCAACGGATTGGCATTCGTTTTTTGATAAAAATCCGTAACAGCATCCAGTACTGCCTGCGGGCGCTGGCTCGTGGCCGCATTGTCAAAATAGATATAGTCCGGATGCTCCCTTAGGATAGGGAAATCCTGACAGATCGCGTTTACATCAAACATATCATTCTCCTTTCCAAAATCAGGCATCCTGAATCGATCAGATCCTGCACATCCCATGGCAGTTTTCCCGGTCACAAAAGATCCGATCCACATAAAAGCCTGCTGCCCGGCGGATCTCTTCATCCGGTATGCGGTTTGCCACTTCCTGGATACGCGCACGCACCATCAGTTCCTGTGCCGTCATTTCATCCATCCCGCGGCTCTGCATATAAAAGAGCATCTCCGGAGAAAGTTTTCCGATCGTCACGGCGTGCCGGCCGCTCACTTTTTCTTCTTCTCCCAGGATCATCGGATTTGCTTTATTGACGATATCATCTCCGAGCACCAGGATGTCTTCCTCCTCGTCCCCGTCCGCATCCGTGCAGTACTGCCTGAAGTCCAGTGTCTCCCTGGATACTTTCTGCGCGTTTTCAAACAGCACACCGTTAAAGCGCATCACGCCCTGCGTCTTTTTTCCGCGGAAGGTATCTACATAGTTAAAGTCCAGAAAACTCCCCGGCATGCCCACATATCCCAGGTCGGCACGCAGCACGGACTGTTCCCCGGTCTGATCCACGCAGGCTCCGAGATACGCTTTTGCCGCCCCCAGTTCCAGCTGGGTATAAGTCAATTCCGCATTTTTTTCCGTCTTCGCACCCATATCGTCAAAGAATACAAAACCCTTGGGCAGCATCTGCACCTTGACCAGATGCACCTTTGCGCCTTCCTCCAGATACACCCTCGTGGAAGTCCCCACAAAGCCCTGCTCCGCATCCCCATTCGCATCTGTTGTAAAATACTGGATCAGCGTGACTTCACTGCCTTTTTTGGCATGCAAAAGCACGGCATCCACTGTAGCCGCCCCCTGCGGATAAATACTTTCAAAACGCAGCGGCTGCGCCAGTTTCACACCCTCTGCCACTTCATACAGCCGTATCTTTGCACCGGCTTCCGCAAGCAGTTCATCCGTCTCTGCGCCCATACCGGTCTGAAAGGTCTCCTGCGCATACATCGGAAACTTGCCTGCTACCACTGCCTCCTGCCTGGCCACGCAGCCATGCGCCCTGCACCATGCCGCAAATGCTTCCCGGGATAATTCCGCCGTCTGCGTGATCCCCTCCGGCAGCGCCGTCTCTTTGATGTACTGTTTTCCGTCAAAATCCACATCCGCCGAAAAGACAGCCTCGTTAAAATCCAGCCTGTTCCATGTCAGCACGGGCAGATGGTTGACTCTTTTTTCTATATGCATTTCCTTATCCCATCTCCATTTCCAGTTTGATCAGGTTGTTCATCTCGGCAGCATATTCCAGCGGCAGTTCCTTACTCACCGGATTGGCAAAGCCGCTCACGATCATCGCTCTGGCCTCTGCTTCACTGATGCCGCGGCTCATCATATAAAAGACAGCCTCATCACTGATCCTGCCGATCTTTGCCTCATGCCCCACGTCCGCCTTGTCCGTGCGGATATCCATTGCCGGCACCGTATCCGAGCGGGAAATGGAATCCAGCATCAGTGAGCCGCAGTTTACCGATGCTTTGGCTCCCTCCGCCTGCCTGCGGATCTCTACCGAACTGCGGTAGGTACTGATGCCGCCGCTCTTGCACACCGACTTGGTATCGATAAAGGAAGAGGTATTCTTTCCCAGATGGATCATCTTTGCACCGGTATCCAGGTTCTGCCCTTTGCCTGCAAAGGTAATACCGGTAAACTCCGCATGGGAATGGTCCCCCTTCAGCACGGAAGTCGGGTACAGATACGATACGTGCGAACCGAAAGAACCGGAGATCCACTCGATCGTCCCGCCCTCTTCGCAGATGGCACGTTTCGTATTCAGGTTATACATATTCTTGGACCAGTTTTCGATCGTGGAATAGCGCAGGTGCGCGTTCTTTCCCACAAACAGTTCCACGCATCCCGCGTGCAGGTTTGCCACATTATACTTCGGTGCGGAACAGCCCTCGATGAAATGCACGTCCGCTCCCTCATCCACAATGATCAGGGTATGCTCAAACTGCCCTGCGCCCGGTGCATTCAGCCGGAAATATGACTGCAGCGGGATATCCACCTTCGTCCCCGGCGGCACATACACAAAGGATCCGCCGGACCACACGGCACCGTGCAGCGCCGCAAACTTATGATCCGTAGGCGGCACCAGTTTCATGAAGTGCTCACGCACCATCTCCGCATATTTCCCGGTCAGCGCGCTCTCCATATCCGTATAGACCACGCCCTGTTCTTCCACGTCCTTGCGCACATTGTGATAGACCAGTTCCGAATCGTACTGCGCTCCCACACCGGCCAGCGCTTCCCGCTCGGCCTGGGGGATGCCCAGTTTCTCAAACGCGTTCTTGATATCCTCCGGCACCTCTTCCCAGCTGCCCTTCATGCCGGTCTTTGATCTTACATAGGTCACGATCTGATCCATGTTCAGCCCGTCAATGGGCGGTCCCCAGTCCGGCACCTTCAGTTCATGATATATTTTCAGGGACTTCAGCCTGAATTCCAGCATCCACTCCGGATCATGCTTCTCTTCCGAGATCTGCCGCACGATCTCCTCTGTCAGCCCCTCATCTACTTTGTAAAAATCCTCCTCCCGCTCTTCATCCTTAAAGTCATACAGACCGCGCTCCACATCATTGAGCAGTTCGCGGTTTGCATCTTCCGAGATGTCGATCGGTGCGTCCTTCCTGATCTCTGCCATATCCGTTCCAGCTCCCGTCCTACCCGATATATTTGGCATAACCGCCCCGGTTGATCTCATCTACCAACGTACCATCGCCATGCTTCACAATGCGCCCGTCCACCAGCACATGGGTATGGTCTACCGTTAATGCATCCAGGATACGGGTGCTGTGCGTGATGATGAGCAGCGTACCGCCATTCTGCCGAAAGATCTCAATGCCCTTGGAAACCGTGCGTACCGCATCCACGTCCAGGCCGGAATCCGTCTCGTCCAGGATCGCCAGTTTCGGCTCCAACAACAGCAGTTGAAAGATCTCCGCTTTCTTTTTCTCACCGCCGGAAAAACCCACGTTCAGATCTCTCTCTACATAAGAAGCGTCCATATCCAGCAGTTTCAGGGTTTCCTCGATCTTTTTCTTAAACTGGAATATCTTCACCGGCTTGCCTGTCTTTTCCCGGATCGCATTTCTTAAAAAAGCCTCCATGGAAAGGCCCGGCACCTCCAACGGATTCTGGAACGATAAAAAGATGCCTTTCTTCGCCCTTGCGTCCACGCTGTCCTTCGTGATCTCTCCGCCTTCCAGCAATATCTGCCCCTTGGACACTTTATATACCGGGCTGCCCATGATCACGTTTCCCAGCGTGGATTTTCCTGCACCGTTCGGTCCCATGAGCACATGCGTCTCCCCTTTGCCGACCTGCAGGTCTATGCCATGCAGTATCTCCTCACCTTCATTTGCAAGTCCGGCACTCAGCCCTTTGATCTCCAATATATTTTCTGCCATGATCGTTCCTCTCTGCGACCGCGTGATCGCATTTTTCTGTTGCTCCATACCGGCGGCTGTTTCCCGGCCGCTTTTTTAATGTCCCTGTATTACAAACATTCCTATAGTATATCGTATCAAATGTTACAAATCAAGAACTTATTCTTTATAGCGCCAGTGCCTGAAGGCTCATGTTTTCGTCCATGATCGCAAAATGGATATTCTCATCATCATCCTGCAGGCTCAGCACGGGCCGACCGTCGACCAATATGATCTCATTAGCGTACCAGTAGCCGGCATCCTCCAGATAGATCTGCTGCTCCTCTCCGGTCGCTACATCGATCCGCACCACACTTTCGCCGTCTTCCGCCGTAAACAGAACATAACTGTCATAATATGCCACGCAGTATGTATCATTCTTGCTGCCGTGATACGCGCTGCCGATGGTCAGTTCGGTTCCTGTCCAGATATCCAGCGCGCGCAGGGAAACCTTTTCCTGGTCATAATCATACGCCACGTAATACAGGTAATCCCCGTCAAATTCCGCCAGATCGCATTCATAGGAATAATTATCCCCGTCACGGATATAGCCATAGTCCTCACCCGTTTCCGCATCCAACAGTTCCCATGCGTCACCGTCATGCAAAAAGACCAGTCCGTCCTCCGTGACTTCATAGCAGTACACGCCGTACTCCCAAAGCACCTTGCTGTTCCCCGACATATCCAGACGTACCAGGCGGGAATAATCCGTATAATAGATCACCCCGTCCACGATGCAGAAATCCTGCACCTTATCATTCACCAGCAGTTCCGGGCTGCTGCCGCCCGGATCCATCCGGTACAGTGCCCCCGTGGTATAGCTCCCATCAGAAGTGCTGCCCGTGCCCAGGATCAGTTGTGTGCCGTCCGTGCCAAATACCGTAACCACACTCCCTGCCTCAGGCTGATACAAAAGTTCCGGCTGCGCTGACAGATCCCCCAGCGAAAGCCTGTATAAGGCATTCCCGCTGTCATCGCCCTGCTTGAATATGATATCATTTCCAAGCTGCAGGATATTCCAACTTTCCTTGTAAGCAACGTCCCCGTTAAAATCCGCATCTGCCACGGTAAACGCGCTGCCGGCATAACTGACCTCCGCCCCGGTCCCTGCACCGGCCGCCGCATCCTGCGGAAGTTCAGCCCCGCCGGGAAATTTCGCGTCCAGCGCTTCTGCCAGCAGAAGTTCCGCCTTCTGCGCCGGCATCGCCTCGCTCCAGCCGCTGTCAAAGATCGCTGCTTCTTCTTCATTGGCTGCCACATAGATCGTGTAATGGGCGCCGGTGCGCCTGCTGCCGAAATACAGTTCCAGATCCGCCGATGCATCCAGTCTGAAATATGCCGCACGGTCCACCGCATTTACCAGTGCCGATGCTTCGGTCGCTGCCAGTTCCTCTTTTTCCAGTTCCCGGATCTCGATACCGCCCTTGATGTAATTCTCCGTTCTGGGGCTGATAAAATAGTAATAGTTCCCCTCCGGCAGAAAATAATAGCATCCATCCTGCGTCTGCCACGCCGTCCCCGCAATGCTCGCGATCGGCGCTTTCTTCACCTGCACCCTGCACTGCGCTTCCTCGCAGTTTTCCGCCTTTACCACGATCGTGGCCTCACCTGCCGCCTTTGCGGTGATCTCTGCCGTGCCGTCCTTATTGTTCCGGACGGTGGCTACCTCCCGCTCCTCCACTGCCCATTTCACGGACGGTTCGCCGAGTTCCCTGTAGTTACCGATCTCCAGCGTATACCGTTCCCCCTCCTCCAGCAGCACGCTCTCCGCGGACAACTGCATTTCCCTGACTGCCGGCGCTCTGCGGAACCACCCCAGGATCAGCCCCATCAGCAGTAATACCGCGCCGATCACCGCGATACCGATCAATACCAGCACCGCGATCAGCCTGCCATATCCTTTTGACTGCATCTGTTCCTTTTCCATCTCACGACTCCGTTTGCTCCGCGGAAAGCAGGATCGCAGGTTTCTGATACAGCACCTGGAAACTGCTTACCACTTTTTCACATTCATCCATCAAAAGTTCGGAATCCTGTTCCACCAGGCCAATGATATCATAAATATAGATAAATTCCGGATTCGGCCCGGTCTGCATCCGCAGATCTCCCGCATATTCGTTGACCAGCACGGGGATCTGCAGTGTCTCCACCGGCGCATTCCGATCCATCACAAAACGGATGCGCCCCACCTTTCCCTTAACCTCTGTGATATGATAAGATGCCGCCCTTGCTTTGACAAGCGCGATCCGCAGCAGGTTTTCCGCCTGTTTCGGCAGGCTGCCAAAACGATCCCTGAGTTCATCGCGCATGGCATCCGCATCCGCTTCACTGCGGATCAGTGCTACGCGCTTATAGATATCGAGTTTCTGGATCTCATTGACGATATATTCCGACGGAATGAACGCATCCACATCCAGATCCACGGTACAGCTCACCTCCACTGTCTCCTGCAGTCCCTGTTCCTCGCGCACCGCTTCCTCCAGCAGTTTGCAGTACAGGTCATATCCCACGCTTTCGATCTGCCCGTGCTGCTGCTTTCCCAGCAGCGTGCCGGCTCCGCGGATCTCCAGATCCCGCATCGCGATCTTAAAACCGCTGCCCAGTTCCGTAAATTCACGGATCGCCGTCAGGCGCTTTTCCGCCACCTCGCTTAAGATACGGTTGCGCCGGTACATCAGGAACGCATAACTGGTCCTGTCGGAACGCCCCACGCGCCCACGCAGCTGATAGAGCTGCGAAAGCCCCAGCTGGTCGGAATCATGGATGATCATCGTATTGACATTCGGGATATCCAGTCCGGTCTCGATGATCGTTGTGGATACCAGCACGTCGATCTCTTTTTTGATAAAGTTCATCATGAGATCTTCCAGTTCACGTTCCTGCATCTGCCCATGTGCATACGCTACCCTGGCCTCCGGCACCAGCGCCGCCACCATGGCCGCAATATCCTGGATCGTCTCTACCCGGTTATATACATAGTACACCTGCCCGCCGCGGTTCAGTTCCCTGCGGATCGCCTCGCGCACCATTTCTTCATTAAATTCACATACATAGGTCTGGATGGGCTGGCGGTTCTGCGGCGCTTCTTCCAGAAGGCTCATATCCCGGATCCCGATGAGGCTCATGTGCAGTGTCCTGGGGATCGGCGTGGCCGTCAGCGTGAGCACATCCACATTTTCCTTTAACTGCTTGATCTTTTCCTTATGGTTTACGCCGAAACGCTGCTCTTCATCCACTACCAGCAGCCCCAGATCGGCATACTCCACATCCTTGGACAGCAGGCGGTGCGTGCCGATCACGATATCCACCAGTCCCTTTTTCAGGTCGGCCAGCGTCTTTTTGATCTGCGCCGGCGTGCGGAAACGGGAAAGCATCTCCACGCGGACCGGATACTGCGACATGCGCTCGCGGAATGTATTGAAATGCTGCTCGGCCAGGATCGTGGTGGGCACCAGATAGGCTACCTGCTTGCCCTCCTGCACTGCTTTAAATGCAGCACGGATCGCCACCTCGGTCTTTCCAAAGCCCACATCCCCGCAGACCAGCCGGTCCATGATCTTGGTGCTTTCCATGTCATCCTTGACCGACGCGATCGCATTCAACTGATCCTCTGTCTCCTCATAAGGGAACATTTCCTCAAATTCTTTTTGCCATACCGTATCCTGCGAATAAGCATAACCTATGCGCTGGCTGCGTACCGCGTACAGGCTCACCAGTTCCCTGGCCACGCCGGCCACGGCAGTTTTTACTTTTTCTTTGGTACGATGCCACTCCTGCGTGCCCAGTTTGTTCAGTTTTGGCTTTTTGGAATCCTTATCCGCATAGAGCTGTATCATATCCAGGGAAGTCGCCAGGACAAACAGATTGGAACCGCCCTTGTACTCGATCTTCATGTAGTCCTTCTGTACGTGCTCCACCTCGACTTTTTCAATGCCACGGTAGATGCCCACACCATAGTTTTCATGGATCACGTAATCCCCTACATGCAGTTCCGCGTAATCCCGTACTTTTTTGCCCCCGGTATATTTCGGTTTCTTGCGGCGGTTTTTCCGTTCCGCGCCGAAGATATCGGTTTCCGCGATCACGGTATACTTAATTTCCGGATAAGAAAATCCCTTCCGGATACGCCCGTAGCAGGTCACGATCTCCCCTGGCTGCAGTTCCTTTTCCTCATTCTCCGTATAGGAAGCGATCACATCCTCTTTCTGTATCTCATCCGCCAGCCGTTTGGCCCTGGTCCTGGACGGACAGAGGATCACGATCTTATACTTTTCCTTTTTCAGTTCCTTTAAATTCTGGATCAGGGACAGGAAACTGCCATTGTAGGAAGCCAGCGTGCGTGAGTGCATCTCACAGCGCAGCTCCCCGTCAAAGAGCCGCTCTGCCCTTTCCATCGACATCAACTGTACGCTGCGCAGTTCCTTCAGTTCGAGCAGTATCTCCCCGATCCCACGCAGCAAGGTGGTCTGCCCCGGCAATACCAGACCTTTTTCCAGTCTGTGGGACATGCTTTCACGGAACTCTGCCTCCACCCCCTGCACATGCTCCAGCAGCCGCGTCGGCTCATCCAGAAATACCAGCGGTACCTGCGTGCCAAACAGTTTCAGAAAGGTCGTGGTTTCTTTTTCCGAATAAAAATAATGCAGATAACTCTCCAGGTTCAACATCCCCTGCATATACAGCAGCTGGTTTTCCACTTCCTGCAGCTGTATACCGATCCTGTGCGCCTCCTCCGTTTTCATCATATCACGGAATTTTTTCTGCTGCGCTTTTGCCTCTGTCTCTATTCTGTGAAAACCGGCATAACGCTGTTCCTCCGTCAGGATCATCTCCGATGCGGGAAATACCGTGATCTTTTCCAGCGTTTCGATAGAGCGCTGGCTCTCCACGTCAAAACTGCGGATCGACTCTACTTCATCTCCCCATAACTCTATACGGTACGGATTCTGCGCCGTCAGGTCAAAAACATCCACGATGCCGCCCCGGATCGAAAACTGCCCCGGCGCCTCTACCTGATAACTCTTTTCATATCCCATTGCCGTCAGATGCGCCGCAAGTTCCGTTTCATCCAGCACGCCGCCTGTTACCACGGATACCAGATTGGAACGGATCGCCTCCAGCGGCAGGCAGTATCCCAGCAGCGTATCCAATGTGGTCACGATCGTACCCGGCCTCCCCATCAGGATACGGCTTAAGACACGAAGACGTTCCATGCTGGTCTGCTTCCCGTTGATATCCGCCTGGTAAAAGATCAGATCCTTTGCGGGATACAGCAGGGTATCCTTATCATAAAAAAGATATTCCTCATAGATCTCCCTGGCACGCCGTTCGGAATAGGTCAGGATCAGCACGGCCTCCTGCCCTTCCGCCAGTGTATTGATCAGATGTAATTTGTGGGAATCCGCACTGCCCGTGATGGCAATCTGTGCCGCCTGCTGTTTCAGCCGTTCCTTTACCTGCCCCATCCAGGGGATATCCCCCATGGGATGATTTAACAATTTCATATCTCTTACCTGTTCTTTTGATAACGCATTTTACCTGTTTTTCGTGTTGAAACGGTTCATCGCCTCATCCACGCCATCTGTGAGGATCATTTCCACCGCATCCGCCGCACGGTCAAATGCTTCCTCCAGCAGTTTTGCATCCGCCGCATCCGGATGCCCCAGCACGTAATCCGCCAGGTCCCAGCCTTTAGGCTTCTCCCCGATCCCCACGCGCACGCGGGCAAAGTTTTCCGTGCCAAGCATCTGTATGATATTCTTGATCCCGTTGTGCCCGCCGGCACTGCCTTTGGGCCGCACACGCAGCTGCCCCGGCGGCAGGCTGATGTCATCATAGATCACGATCAGTTCCGATGCCGGATCCGCCTTAAAATAATCTGTCAGCGCGCGCACGCTTTCCCCGCTCAGATTCATAAACGTCTGCGGCTGTGCCAGGATCACTTTTTCCCCCGCGATCACGCCTTTCCCGTACACCGCTTTCAGTTTCTCTTCCGCTGCAGCGATCCCGTGCCGCTCTGCCAGGCGCTCGATCACCGCAAATCCCATATTATGTCTGGTACCGGCATATTTCCTGCCCGGATTTCCCAATCCTGCGATAATATACATTTTCCACACAACACTTTCTGTCCGGAACAGCCGCTGCCCCGGACTCGGTCTTTTTGATATTCCAATGAAATTATAAAACAGGACCTGTCGCTTGACAAGTCCTGTCGTCTGAACCCCCATTTTGTTGTGTTTACTCTGCTGCCTTATCGTACGCTTCCAAAATCATCTTCTGCAATTCTTCACGCGTTTCAGAATTGATCGGATGGGCGATATCTTTATACGTCCCATCCTGCGCCTTACGGCTGGGCATTGCTATAAACAGACCGTGATCGCCCTCGATTACCTTGATGTCATGTATCACAAAGCAGTCTTCAATCGTGACGGAAACAACAGCCTTCAGCTTGCCCTCTTTGTCCACCTTACGAACCCGTACATCTGTAATGGTCATGCTGTCAACTCCTTTCCTCATTGAGTACAACTGCTACCGTACCGCCAAGTTGTCAATTCGTCAAAGAGTCTCTGATACAATGTATTCAGTTGCTTTGGTACCTTCTCTTGCTACCCTTGCATAAACAGCCTTTTGACGCAGGCGTGCTTATTGCCACATTATATCACATAACGCTCGTTTTTCTCAACTACAATTTTTATTCCGTCTTCACCTTTGTGTGAAGAATTTGCCCGAATGGTCCCGCGAGCCTCTACTATGCAGTTTTCGATGTATGTGTTATCCCCAATATACACGTCATTCAGAATAATGGAATTCTTGATCGTGCAGTTATTCCCCACAAATACCTTCTTGAAAATGACCGAATTTTCAACCGTTCCGTTGATGATGCTTCCGCTGGCGATCAGACTGTTCTTTACGCTAACCCCCACGTTATACTTTGCCGGCGGCAGATCATCCACTTTGGAATAAATATCCGGATACTGCTTAAAGAAGAAATTACGGATGTCCGGATTTAAGAAATCCATGTTGGTCGCATAATAATCTTCTACCGTAGAGATATTCTTCCAGTAATCCGTCATCTTGTATGCGTAGATCCTCTTGATGTCCTTATAACGGATCAGGATATCATTTACGAAATCATAGCGGTTTTCCTGCGCTGCCTTCTCGATCATCTCCACCAGCTGGCGCCGGCGGATGATATAGATGCCGCAGGAGATCGTATTGGAATTTGCCTTTACCGGCTTTTCCTCAAACTCGGTGATCCTGCCGTCCATGTCCGTTTTCACGCAGCCAAAGCGTTCCACATTGACGCTGTTGCCCACTTCTTTGCAGACAACCGTAATATCCGCTTTTTTCTCGATATGGTATTCCAGCACTTTATTGTAGTCCATCTTGTAGACACAGTCACCGGAAGCGATCACTACATACGGCTCATGACTGTCTTTGATGAATTCGAGGTTCTGTGCGATGGAATCCGCCGTGCCGCGGTACCAGTCGGAATTGTCCAGTGTACGTGTCGGCGTAAATACATACATACCGCCCTGCTTGCGGCCAAAATCCCACCACTTGGAAGAACTCAAGTGCTCGTTTAAACTTCTCGCATTATCCTGCGTTAATACGGCAACCTTCTGAATATGTGAGTTCGTCATATTGCTCAGGGCAAAATCGATACTCCGGTAACTGCCTGCCACGGGCATGGCCGCAACAGCACGCCGGGTAGCCAGTTCACCCATCCTGCTGTTCTTCATGCCGCCGCCGGCTAAAATAATACCCATTGCTCTCATGCTTTGTCACCCTCCTTGATCAGAGATTTTCCGCTGGCAAGCGACTTATCCGGATAATCAGCGGCTTCCGTCTCGCCAAAGATCACCACATTCTTACCGATGGTCACATCTGCGGGCACTACCGTATGTTCGCCGATGCAGACAAGACCATGATTATAAATGTGCGGATCGGTCTCATTTTCTGCTTCCTCACCGATGCCGGTCTTTACGCCGTTTTTGATCACGGTATTTTCCGCAATGATCGTCTTGTTGATCTCGCAGTTTTCCCCGATCACCGTATCATTCATAATGATGGAATCACGGATCACCGAACCCTTTCCGACCTCGACATTGCAGCCGATAATGGAAGAATGGATCTCGCCGTAGATCGATGCCCCTTCACCGATCAGGCTGCGCTCCACCTTGCTGTCCGCGGAAATATACTGCGGTGTGAGCGCGTCGGATTTGGTATAGATCTTCCAATACTCTTCATACAGATTAAATTCCGGAACGATGTCGATCAGTTCCATATTGGCTTCCCAATAGGAATGCAGTGTTCCTACATCCTTCCAATAGCCGTTATACTCATAGGCATAGATCGGCGACTGGTTCTGATGGCAGTACGGGATCACGTGCTTGCCGAAATCCAGCGCCGGCTGGTCTGCCTTGGCGATCAGTGCCTCTTTCAGTGTCTTCCAGTTAAAGATGTAGATACCCATGGAAGCCAGGTTGGAACGCGGATGCTCCGGTTTTTCCTCAAAGTCCACGATCTTGCGGTCATCATCCGTAATAACGATACCGAAACGCTTCGCTTCCTCCAAAGGCACCGGCATAACCGCCAGGGTCACTTCCGCGCCGTTTGCCTTATGGAAATCCAGCATCACTTCATAATCCATCTTGTAGATGTGGTCACCGGAGAGGATCAGTACATAATCCGGATTAAAACTTTCCATATAATCCAGGTTCTGATAGATCGCATTTGCAGTACCCGTATACCATTCCGTATTGGAAGTCTTTTCATACGGCGGCAGTACCGTAACACCGCCTACATTGCGGTCCAGATCCCAGGGGATACCGATGCCGATGTGTGTGTTCAGACGCAGCGGCTGATACTGTGTCAGAACGCCGACCGTATCCACGCCGGAATCGATGCAGTTGCTCAGCGGGAAATCGATGATACGATACTTACCGCCAAAAGAAACTGCGGGTTTCGCAACCTTGCGGGTAAGAACACCCAGCCTGCTGCCCTGACCGCCTGCCAGAAGCATGGCTATCATTTCTTTTTTGACCATGAAATCACCTCGTTGTTTTCAGATTTTTGTAACCCCGGCTCATTTCAAGCCTTTTGCCCAGGATAAATACCCCTTTTGGCCCCCTGCGCCCATGGGGATAGGCGCCCGCTTATGCGTTTTGTCTATTATATCACAAAAATGTCATTCTGCGAACTGTTTTTTAGAAATATTTTCACAAAAAGCGTTTCGTGTCCTTGTACTTTTTCACAAAGTAGATTATCAGCCGCCCGGTTTTTTGGTTATTTATGTTAAACAAAATTTAGGATTGTATTTTATTTTTCCCCCGTTATAATATAAAATAATAAAAATCAGGTTACATAAGGAGAAAAAGAAAATGTATCAGATCGATTTCCAGAAACCTATCCATGTACATTTTATCGGGATCGGCGGCATCAGTATGAGCGGTCTCGCGGAAATACTGCTATCCAAAAGATTTCCGGTTTCCGGCTCGGATTCCAAGGCCAGTGAACTGACCAGACATTTAGAGCAGTTGGGCGCCAGGGTTCTGATCGGCCAGAGCGCCGCAAATATCTCCGATGATACGGAACTGATCGTCTATACGGCAGCCATTTCCGCTGACAATCCGGAATTCCGGGAAGCAAAACGCCGTGAACTCCCCATGCTTACCCGCGCGCAGTTTCTGGGACAGCTGATGAAAAATTACCGGACACCCATCAATATCGCCGGCACGCACGGCAAGACCACCACTACCTCCATGGTTTCGGAAATCCTGATCCATGCCGGCTGCGATCCCACGCTCTCGGTAGGCGGCATCTTAAAGAGTATCGGCGGTAATCTGCGCATCGGCCATTCCGAATACTTTGTTGCCGAGGCCTGCGAGTACACAAACAGTTATCACTCTTTTTTTCCGCGCATCAGTCTGATCTTAAATATAGAAGAAGACCATATGGACTTCTTTAAAGACATTCATGACATCCGCGCCTCGTTCCGTACTTTCATGGAACTGCTTCCGGAAGACGGTGCGCTGATCATCAACGGCACGATCGACAATGTCGGCGAACTCACGGACGGTCTGGCCTGCCCCGTGATCCGCTATGGCGATGATGCCTCCTGCGATTATTATCCTGCCGATATCCGTTATGATGAAATGGGCCGCGGCAGTTATACGCTGCACCACCGGCTTGCTGACGGCACGGAAGAAACTGCCGAAGTGGCACTGGGCGTTGTCGGCCGTCACAATATCTATAATTCCATGGCCGCCATCGCACTGGCGGATCATCTCGGGATCGGACGTGAGCACACACTGGCTGCGCTGCGTGCTTTTACGGGCACGGATCGCCGATTTGAGAAAAAAGGCGAGATCGGCGGCATCACGATCCTGGATGACTATGCGCACCATCCCACAGAGATCCGTGCCACGCTGACAGCCGCGCAGCATTATCCCCATAAAAAAATATGGTGTGTGTTCCAGCCCCATACCTATACCCGCACAAAGGCCTTTCTGGATGAATTTGCCGATGCACTCTCCCTGGCGGATGCCGTGATCCTCACAGACATCTACGCAGCACGTGAGCAAAATACGATCGGCATCACTTCCCGCGATCTGCTCGCAAAACTCGAGAAAAAAAAATGTGAAACACACTACTTCTCCTATTTTGATGACATCGAAAACTACCTCCTGCTGCATGCACTGCCGGGGGATGTGATCATTACCATGGGTGCCGGAGATGTCGTACAGATCGGTGAACATCTTCTGGGCAGATAAAAACTTTTCAACAATTTTTTGTTCATTTGATAGATAGCAATTACAAGCATTACAGATCGTTTTATCCACTTATCCACAGTATCCACAAGCCTGCAAAGCCCCATTGTACATGGGCTTGTGGATATCCTTCTATTGATTTTCGCCCTTCAAGTGATATACTTTTCTATGCAAATCCCAAGAAAAAGAAAACGGAAGTATATAAAATGTTACCTGTTGATTTTAAGATAGACAGCAGTACTGGTGTCACGCTGCTTTCAAATGCTTTTATCGATCATTATATGAAAGATGCAAACGAGGTACAGATCAAGGTTTATCTGTACCTGCTGCGCTCTGTTTCTGCGGGCAAAACCGTGGATCTGAACATGCTTGCGGATGATCTGAACTATCCCGAGCGTGAGATCACGCGCGCACTGCGTTACTGGTCAAACCAGGGCATCCTTTCCTTTCGTCAGGATGCCGCCCTGCGCGTTTCCGGCAATGATTACTATGAGGGACGGATCTCCGGGATCTATCTTCAGAATCCGCAGCCGGTGCCATTCACCGCAGTTTCTCCCCGCAGCACCAATCCTTTCCCGGAAGAACTGTCATCGGCACACCTTGCCTTTAACAGCGTGCCGCAGCAGCAGGCAAAACAACCCGCCGCACCCATGCTGCCCGATCCGGACAGCCGCAAGGCCGGCTATACCTTAAATGATCTGCGTCAGTTTAAAGCGCAGCCGGAAAACGCCTGCCTGCTGATCGCAGCACAGCAGTATCTGGGCAAACCTTTAAGTGAAGTACAGTTCCGCTCCCTGCTTTTCCTTTCGGAAGGGCTGTCCTTCTCTCCCGAACTGACAGACTATCTGCTGCAATACTGCATCGGAAACGGCCAGAAAAGTTTTCATTATATAGAAGCCACCGCTTTGGCCTGGGCAGAGCAGGGCATCACCACGGTAGAGGAAGCAAAAACCGTCACCCAGCCCAAACCGGATCCGGAAAGCAGTTATATCATGAACCTGCTGGGACGCAGCGGTACACCCGCACCGCAGGAAAGCCGCCTGATCCACCGCTGGCTGCATAAGTATGCTTTTTCCATGGAAATGATCGAGGAAGCCTGCAGCCGCACGGTAATGGCCGTAGAAAACCACCGCTTTACTTATGCCGAAAAAATACTGAAAAGCTGGCACGAAAAAGGGCTTCACACCCTGGACGAAGTGAATGCGGCAGACGAAGCATATCATCAGGCAGCGTATCCCAAAACGGAATCCGGCTCCGCAGCCCGGTCCAGAAAAAGCGGTTTTTGCAATCTGGAATCCCAGCAATATGACTTTCTGGAAATCGAAAATAAACTCGTGGATAATTAACGGAGAATGAATCATGGCATTGAGCAATGAACAATACCAGAAGATCAGGCGCATCTATGAAGACCGCCGTATGCATAATGATTTCGAACTGATGCGCCGCCGGGAAGAAGTCTATCAGAAGTTCCCGTCCTTTCACGAATTGGATCTGAAGATCGCCGGCCTGTCCATGGACTGCAGCCGTGCTCTGATCGAAAACGCGGAAGATACCGCTCCCGAAGAACGCTTAAAGCGCCTGCGTGCACAGGTATTGGATCTGCGTATGGAAAAGAAACGGCTTTTAGAGGAAAACGGATATCCCAGGGATTATCTGGAACCTTTTTATACCTGCAGCAAATGCCGGGATACCGGTTATATCGATGGCGAAAAATGCAGCTGCTTCAAACAGTATGAGATTTCCTTTCTGTATGATGCCTCCAATCTGCATAAGATCCTGGAAGAAAACAATTTTTCCCTGCTCTCCCGCCACTACTATACCGGTGAGGATCTGCGCCGCTTTGATGATGCCGTGGAAAAATGCAAACTCTTCATCAGCGAGTTTGACGCCAGGTGCCGCAATCTCGTTTTTTACGGGCCGGTCGGAACCGGAAAATCCTTCTTAAGCGGCTGCGTAGCCAAAGAACTGCTCGACCGCGGCCACTCCATCCTGTATTTCAGCGCGCAGCAATTATTTCAATCCGTACTGAACGCCTCCTATAATCCGGACAAAACGGATTTAAACAGACTGTATGATTCTGTTTTTAACTCTGACCTGCTGATCATCGACGACCTCGGCACGGA
>JAFUUX010000200.1 GCA_017471325.1 Lachnospiraceae bacterium
CATGGCTGTCAACCCCCTTCTTTACATGATCTTCCCGGCGGATTTATGTCAGGAAAGCGTTACCTCTTTCTTCAGCCTTACATCCGCACTGGATGCGCCCACATAGATGACCATCCTGCCTTTCATGCGCTTCCAGCAGTTCTCCTCATTGCAGTAGTGTGAGAAATCCCTTTCCGTCAGGGTAAAACTCAGCGTCTTTTCCTCCCCCGGCTGCAGTTCCACCTTATCAAAGGCTTTCAGTTCCTTCACCGGATTCTCTTCGGATACAGTCTTTTCCCCTACATAGAGCTGCACCGCTTCCTTGCCGCTCACATGCCCGGTGTTCTTTACCTTCACCTGCACCTCAAAGAGGGCGCCCGGTGCTTTCGACACCTTCAGACCGCTGTATTTATACTCCGTATAGGACAGGCCATGGCCAAAGGGAAACTGCAGCGGCACGCCAAACTTTTCATAATAACGGTAGCCGACAAATACGCCTTCTTTAAAGGTCTGCGTCAGGTGTGCGTTCATCACCTTCTTTTCCGCTGCTCTCAGCTTCCGGCCCGGATAATCACCACAGACTGCTGCCGGTGTCTGCGCAAACTCCGCGGGCAGGGACTCCGGCAGTTTCCCGGACGGATTGACCGTGCCGGAGATCACTTCCGCCAATGCCGTGCCGCCCTCCATGCCATTGTATGCCATCCAGAGGATCGCCTGCGCATCGTCTTTCCATGCGCGCATATCCACCGGACTGCCTGCCATCATGACCACCACGGCACGCGGGTTTACCGCGAGCACTGCCTTGATCAGTTCATCCTGTCCATAGGGAAGTGACAGATCCTTCCGGTCCATGCCCTCCACGTCATAATCATGGTTTAAGCCGCCCACGATCACCACATCGTCATATTCCTTCGCCAGCGCCACCGCTTCATCCCGGTACTTTTTGATCAGCGCCTTTTCCCTGGCATCGTACTTCCTGCCGTCACGGCGCTTCGTATCGGTCATCAGTTCCGCGGTGCTGTCCTCCTGCCAGCTCGCATCCGTAGCCAGCCTGGCCGGCACATAATACCCCGGCACATACTTTACTTCCGTATTGCCGCCGTATTCCCTGGCCAGCCCCATCAGCGGCGTGACCTCATACAACGCCTTGATCTCACCGCTGCCGCCGCCGTTCGCATGCAGATGGTTTGCATTTTCACCGATCACCAGCAGTTTCCTTGTCTGCGACGGTCTGACCGGCAGGCGGTGTTTTTCATTTTTCAGCAATATCACCGCTTCGCGTGCCGTTTCCTTCGCATAGCGGTGCATGATATCCCCATTGTAATAGCCGGGATCCCGGTCCGCCACCGGCACTGCCACCATCTTGCCCTTTCCGTTCTTCTGCTCCTTTTGTACGATCTCGATCAGGCGCACCCGCAGCATAAAGCGCAGGATATGCCGTACCTTCTTATCCACTTCCGCTTCCGCGATCTCACCCTTGCGCACCGCCTCGATCAGGGGCCTGCCCAGAAAATAATCGTCAAAGTCCGGCGTCACGCCCATTTCGATATCCAGCCCGCTCTCTGCCGCTGCCCTGGTATCATGCACGGCGCCCCAGTCCGATACCACCAGGCCGTCATAGCCCCATTCTTCGCGCAAGATCTTTGTGAGCAGGAAACGGCTCTGGCTGCCATGCTCGCCGCGCACCAGATTATAGGAACCCATCAGGCCGTAAGTCTTTGCCCGCCTGACTGCCGCCTCAAATCCCGGCAGGTAGATCTCCCGCAGGGTACGCTCGTCCAGTTCCACGTTTACCCACAGGCGCTCCCACTCCTGCGCGTTGCAGGCAAAGTGCTTCACACAGGCGGATACATCATTCTCCTGTATCCCCTCGATCAGCGGCACCACCATCTCCGCGATCAGGCAGGGATCCTCGCTCATGTATTCAAAATTACGCCCGCAGAGGGGATTGCGCTTGATGTTGATGCCCGGTGCCAGGATCATGTCCTTGCCGCGCCCTCTGGCCTCACGCCCCAGCACGGAACCGCTGGTGCGTGCCAGTTCTTTGTTCCATGTTGCCGCAATGGCTGAGTTGCATGGAAGGTAACTCACCGCATCCGCTGTCGTCCCTACCGGATGCCAGTCCGCCGGATAGAAGTCATTCCGCACGCCCATCGGCCCGTCCGACATCGTGATCTTCGGGATGCCCAGCCGCGGTACATCCCCGGAGCGGAAATACTCCGACGCATGCACCAGGCGCGCTTTCTCCTCCAGTGTCAGTTCCTTCAATAACGCTTCGATCTTTTTCTCCGTACTGCCAGCCCGCATACATCTACCTCCCGATAAAAATCCGCCCCCGATAAAACACCCGGCACAGCGAACGCGCACCGGGTATCACTGCTTTACAGTATTTCCATAAACCGGTCCCGGATCGCCGCAAAACTCTCATCCACCATGCCGAAATCCTTTTCCCGGTAGTTCCACAAAGCCCTGCCGATACCATGCTTCTTAAACACCGCATGGATATCGCGCAGCCAGTTCAGCCGGCTCTCTGCCGCAGCCAGATCGATCACGCCGTACTCACCGCAGTAAAGCGGCACATTGTCTGCTTCGGCTTTTTGGATCGCCGGCGCAAAGATATCTTCAAAAAATCCCTCTCCGATCTCGCTGATGCCCTCGTTGTAGACCGCTCCCGCCAGATCCGTCGACAGGCTGTTGCCCGCCGCCTTGTAATCCTCCAGAGTCTTCGGATAGGCGATACGGAAATCCTGCGGCATATTCTCTACCCAATAGGCTCCCTGATGCGTAAAGATAATGGGTTCATAACAATGGAAATTATAGACGATCTTCTCATCCAGCGGGATATCCAGAAGCGGCACGCTCATGACATTATTGTAGCACACCCCGCCGATGACCAGATAACTGTCCGGTACGATCCTGCGCATGGTTTCGATATACTTTGCCACCACTTTATTCCAGGCATCCGCCACCTCCTGCAGCACCACCTCGTTTAACGGCTCAAAAGCCACCTGTCCGGGATAGTCCCGAAACCTGACCGCGATCTCCTCCCATAGTTTTAAAAACCTTGCCTGCAGCGCGTCATCATAAAAGAATCGCTCCCGGTCCATATCCTTCTTCAGCGGGTCAAAGGAATAACCGTAGCACTCATGCAGATCGATGAGCATGCGCAGACCGTATTCCTCACACCATGCCCTGCAGTTTTCCAGACAGGCAAAGCCGTCTTCTTTCAGCCTGCCTTCTTCATCCTCCAGCACATTGTAATCCACCGGCACGCGCACATGGTCAAAGCCCAGCGCCGCGATCTCGGCGATATCCTTCCCGGTGATGAAACTGTCGAAATGCGCTTTGTCATACTTTGCAAACTGCGAGATCCATCCCCCCAGATTGACGCCTTTTTGAAAGCCCTCAAAAATCCTCATCCCTTCTCCTCCACGCAACGCTCCCGTATCTGACTGACAACACCCGGAACCGCTTTTCGTAAAACCCATGCTTCGCATCCGTTAACGGCAGCTGACTCCCTCCTGATCCGGCTCCCCCCGCATCAGGATACAGTATATCATAAAATCCTGTATTTGAAAACCGCTATCTGCGCCTTTTCCGGTTTGACAAGTACCCCCGCCTGCTCTAAAATAAAACCATGGCTACGGAAGTCTTTGAAGATTATTTTGAACATACCAACACGGACTATCCCATCGGTGTTTATTACATCGATCTCTCCAATATGTTCATGCAGCGGGTACGTCCGCAATGGCATGATGAGATGGAGATCGACCTGGTCCGCGAGGGGCAGGCTGTTTTTTCCGTGGGCGAGGAAGAAGTGACGGTTTCCGCCGGCGCCGCGGTATGGATCAACCAAAACCATCTGCACGCCATCCGGCCGACAGGGGATGCTAAATGCGTGATCCTTTCCTTCCTGTTCCATCCATCCTATTTGTTTGAGGACGGCTCTTTTTTATCCGCGAAATATTTCGCTCCGCTGACCGAAAACACGGATTTTACCCACCTGGTACTGGACCGCAGCGATGCTTACGGCCGCCGCGGTCTGGAATGCGTGGATGGTGTTTTGGAGGTCAACCTGAACAAAGCCTATGGTTATGAACTGGAGACCAAAGGCATGCTCTGCCGCCTATGGCTGCAGTTGTTGGAAAAAAGCGCTTCCGCGCAGCGGCATATCTCCACCCGTGCCCTGCTGGATGAGGAACGCGTCAAAAATGCCATGCTCTTTATCCAGAGCCATTACCAGGAAGCGCTCACGCTGGATCACATCGCGGAGAGCATCCATGTGAGCAAGAGCGAATGCTGCCGCTGCTTTAAACGCACCACCGGCGAAGCCCCTTTTGATCACCTGCTCACGTACCGCATCTTTGAATCCGCCAGGCGCATGCAGCGTGCCGATGTTTCCGCGGATTCCATACAGACGCTGGCGCAGGCCGCGGGCTTTCATAATGCCAGTTATTACAACAGGATCTTCCGGAAATACTTAAACTGCACGCCCACGCAATACCGGGAAGCCATCAAAAAAAGCCACAGGGATGCACTGAATCCCTATGGCATATCTTTAGCACGCCTGTAAAGAACGCGGCTGAAACAACCATCCTGCCCTCTGTTATAAGATCCGTTTCCCCACGACCACCAGCCGCCCGTTTTCCGTGTAGTCATCGCAGGTGGAAAGCGAAATAAACTCATCACCGAATTCCGCCGTCACCCCCGTATCATAAAGCGACATCTGCTTGATATTATCATAAAAATAATAGAACTGTTCCTCTGTATCGGCTCTGAAAAACTGGTAATACTTAAATACCTCTTCGTCCACATGATAGATCTGCGTGAGGAATACCGACACCAGCTGGTATTCCCGGTGTTCATACAGCGTATCAAAGCAGATGATGTTATGCGCCATGCCGTAATCCCTGCCCGCGTACAGATCCAGCCTGCCAAACATCTCCCTGCTGCGCATATGATGTCCGTAGATGATCAGGTTTGTCCCCGGCGCGTTCCCCTCCGCATAGTCATAGGCTTTCTTGCCTTTTCCCAGCACCGAAGCCGTATCCGCAAACAGACAGCCGTTGCTGTTGCTCTTGCCGTAAAAATCCCGCCGCAGATAATGATACGGATCCTCCGGTGTCTGCATCACCGGATAATCGATGCCGGTATCCGGGATCCAGAGCCACCCTGCCAGGTCATTGTTTGCCTGATATAGCCCCGCGTACTCCGGCAGCATGGACAGCGGCGTTTCCTCAAAGACCTCCGGCTCCCATTCCTGTCCGACCATACCGGCCGCCACCTCCGCGGCGCTTTCCGGCTCCTCCGCTTCCACACGCACCGCCTCTGCCGGCGCTTCCTGCGTGGCTTGTCCCCGCTTCCGCGCCGCCGCATCTACCATCGCCCGCAGTTCCTGCTGCTGCTTTTCCGTCTGCGCATCATCAAAGACGCCCTTCCCCAGCACTACAAGCGCCACCAGCAACGAGACGCCGCCGACCACCAGCAGGATATCCCTGCACCACTCCAGAAGATCGCGTATCTTTTGTATTTTCTTTTTGTCCTGCTGCTCCAAATGCCTGTCCCTCTGCCGTGCCTGCCTTACGCGCTTTCCCCCATTTTTAACAGTTTCGCTGCCTGGTCGGCTGTCGTGCAGGCATCCAGGATCTCCTGCAGGTCGCCGTTCATCACGCTATCGATCTTATAAAGCGTCAGCCCGATCCGGTGGTCCGTCACACGCCCCTGCGGGAAATTATAGGTGCGGATCTTCTCCGAACGGTCCCCCGTACCGATCTGGCTGCGCCGCATATCCGCCTCCGCATCATGCGCCTTCTGGCACTCCAGATCATAAAGTTTCGCGCGCAACAGCGCGAACGCCTTTTCCTTATTCTGGATCTGCGATTTCTCCGTCTGGGAATAGATCACGATCCCGGTAGGATAATGTGTCAGGCGCACTGCCGAGTCCGTCGTATTGACGCACTGGCCGCCGTTTCCGGAAGCACGCATCACATCGATGCGAATATCCTTATCGTCGATCTGCACATCCACATCCTCCGCTTCCGGCATGACCGCCACCGTTACCGTAGAGGTATGGATACGCCCGCCGGTCTCGGTCTTGGGCACACGCTGTACCCGGTGCACGCCGCTTTCGTATTTCAGCACCGAATAAGCCCCCGCGCCGCTCACCATAAATTCCGCTTCCTTCATACCGCCGATGCCGGTCTCGTCCGCATTCACCAACTCCAGCTTCCACCTGCGGCTCTCGATATAGTGCGCGTACATACGGTATAATTCCGCCGCAAACAGTGCCGCTTCCTCCCCGCCTGCGCCGGCACGGATCTCCACGATCACATTTTTATCATCATTCGGATCTTTGGGCAGCAGCAGGATCTTCAGCTTCTGTTCCAGTTCCGCGACCTGCTTTTTGGCTTCGGCATGCTCTTCCTTGAGCATCTCCCGCATTTCCGGATCTTTCTCCTCTTCCAGCAGCGCCACCGCATCCTTCATATCCTGATCAGCCTTTTTATATGCTTTGTATGTTTCCACGAGCGGCGTCAGATCACTCTGCTCCTTCATCAGTTTCTGAAAGCGCTTTGTGTCATTTGCCACCCCCGGCTCGGAGAGTTCGTTTAAGATCTCCTCAAACCTTCTCAGCAAATCTTCCAGTTTATCAAACATTGCTTTTCACCTCTTGCTCTTTATCACCCGCCGTAAGTCCCGCACACCACACGGTCCAGTCCGGCATAATCCTTCACGATTCGTATCCCGGTAAATCCGTTTTCCCGCAGCAGCGCGGATACCGCTGCCGCCTGCGTGCTGCCGGTTTCCAGATACAGCCTGCCCTCTGCCGCAAAATGCGCCGGCGCTTCTTTTGCTATGCGCCTGTAGAAATCCAGACCATCCATCCCGCCGTCCAGCGCCATATAGGGATCATGCTCCCGCACCTCGGGCATCAGCCCCGGGATCACCTCCCGCTCAATATAGGGCGGATTGGAAACGATGATGTCAAAGCCCCTCTCCCCACCGGGCAATGCCGCAAAAAGGTCTCCGGCATAAAATACCGCCTCCTGCTGCAGCCTTTTCGCGTTTTCCTCCGCTACCCGAAGGGCATCCGCGGAAAGATCCGTTCCCGTGCCTTCTGCAGAAACCGAATATTTCAGGATGCTTAACAGGATGCAGCCGCTTCCGGTGCACAGATCCAGTACCCGTGCCCCGTTTGCCCCGTCCTTCAGCACTTCCTCCACCAAAATCTCCGTATCCGGCCGCGGCACCAGCACGCGAGCGTCCACCAGAAATTCCAGCCCCATGAAGTACTGCCTGCCGGTGATGTGCTGCAGCGGAACCCTCTTTGCGCGTTCCGAGACGGCTTTGCCATATCTTTCCGCCTCTGCATCTGTCAGGCCGCGTTCCGGCTTTAGCAGCATGGTCTGCCGCTGTGTGCCGCACACATATTCCAGCAGCAGCCTGGCGTCCAGTTCCGCCTCCGGCACGCCGGCCGCCTCCAGTCTTGCCCGCCCTTGCAGGTATGCCTCCCGGTAATGCAGCGCCGTCATTGATCTTCGTCCCCGCGGCCCGTCATTTTCAGCATTTCATCGATATCCAGCACACTGATCTCCAGTGTCTCCTCTCCGGTCTCCACTTCACGGCCATCCGGCTCAACGCGTTTCTTTTTTACGGTACGCGTCTTGAAGTGCTTCTTCTGAAATTTCTCCCAGTCAAATACCGCCTCCACGGATGCGATCGCCACCTCGATCATATCCTCATCCGGCTCTTTGGTCGTGATGCGCTGCAGCCAGAGCCCCGGCGCCGATATGATATCCAGCAGCACGCTCTCCTTCGTTCCCGCCAGGCGCAGCAGTTCATAAGAGATCCCCGCGATCACCGGCACCAGCAGTATACGGATCAGCATCCGCAGCCACACCTCCTCCGTGCGGATGAAAAAGCACAGGATCACGCCGATCAGCACGATCAGGATCAGAAAACTGGTCCCGCAGCGTTTATGAAAACGGGAAGCACGTTTGACATTTCTCACCGTAAGCGGCCTGCCGCATTCGATACAGTTGATGCATTTATGCTCTGCGCCATGGTACTGGTAGAGCCGGCGGATATCTTTCATCAGCGCGATGCCTGCCACATAGACCAGAAACACCAGGATGCGCAGCCCGCCCTCGATCAGCAGCACCAGCGAATGGTTCCGGATATATCTCCCCAGCAGTTCCGAGGCTGCATAAGGCAGCACCATAAAAAGCAGCACCGCCACGATAATGGAGATAAACACGGTAATGCCCATGGTCACGTCATCCGCTTTTTCATGGAAGAGTTTTTCCATCAGGCCATTCTCCTGCGCCTCCTCTTCCTCCGACTGCTCCGCGGAATAAGAGAGGATATCCATACCCAGCACCAGGGAATCCACAAAATTAAAGATGCCCCTGATAAAAGGGATCCGCCGCAGCAGGCTTTTGGGATTGTACTTCACCACTTTGGTCGAGACATCGATCCCGCCGTCCGGTTTGCGCACCGCCACGGCATAGGTATCCTTATTGCGCATCATCACGCCTTCCAGCACGGCCTGACCGCCGATGCCCGAATACACCGTTTTTCTCTTTTTTGCCATAAATACCTCTGTAAAAATCCATATACGAAAAAATTGGGACAGGAACACCCTATCCCAATTTTTTTGCTTCTCTTTGTAAAACCTACTTGCCGGTTACGCCGTATTTCTTATTGAACTTATCTACACGGCCGCGAGCCTGCGTAGCCTTCTGCTGCCCCGTATAGAACGGATGGCACTTGGAGCAGATTTCCACGTGGATCTCTTTCTTTGTAGAACCGGTCACAAATGTGTTGCCGCAGTTGCAGGTTACAGTTGCCTGATAATACTCAGGATGGATTCCTTCTCTCATGATTCACTCCTTCTTTCCACCTCACGGATAAATTAGGCAAGATGCTTTATACGTGTGTGGAATACTCCATAATTTACAAACAACTTTTATAAAATAACACAGATTGCTTCGGAATGCAAGCCCTATTTTTGCCGGCTCCCATTTCTGCCGTATCAACATGCTTTAATAAAAATGCGTTTTCTGTACCACCTGGACAAACTCTTTATTGTTCTGCGTCCGGGCAAACAGATCGATGATCTTGTCCACCGCTTCATCCGGCCGCACGCCGTTGATCGCCTTACGGATCGTACTGATGGCCTGCAACTCTTCCGGTGTCAGCAGCAGATCCTCACGCCGCGTGCTGGACTTCGGGATATCGATCGCCGGGAAGATGCGTCTTTCGGAAAGTTTCCGGTCCAGCACCAGTTCCATGTTGCCGGTACCCTTAAATTCCTCGTAAACCACATCATCCATCTTGCTGCCGGTATCTACCAGCGCTGTTGCCAGGATCGTTAAACTGCCACCCTCCCGCATGTTACGCGCCGCGCCGAAAAACCTCTTGGGCGGGTGCATCGCCGCCGGATCCAGACCGCCGGAGAGTGTCCTGCCGCTGGGCGGTACTACCTGGTTGTACGCTCTGGTCAGACGGGTAATGGAATCCAGCAGGATGATCACGTCTTTCTTGTATTCCACCAGGCGTCTCGCACGCTCTACCACCATCTCTGCCACACGTTTATGGCGCTCCGGCGTCTCATCAAAGGTGGAATAGATCACTTCCACACCCGGACCGCCTACCTCTTCCTTCATGTCCGTGACTTCCTCCGGACGCTCATCGATCAGCAGGATGATCATGTGCATATCCGGATTTGCGTATTTAATGGATTTGGCCACATCCTTTAATAACGTCGTCTTGCCGGCCTTGGGCTGGGATACGATCATACCACGCTGCCCCTTGCCGATGGGGCTGATCAGATCCATGATGCGCATGGATACCGGTGCGCCCGGCCGCTCCAGCCTGATCTTCTCATTCGGGAAGATCGGCGTCATTTCTTCAAAATTGTACCGGTTCATGGTTGTTTCCGGTGCATATCCGTTTACCGTGGTCAGATACAGCAGTGCGCTGAATTTCTCTTTTTCCGTTTTGATGCGGGTATTTCCCTTTAAGATATCGCCGGTCTTTAAGCCAAACCGCCGGATCTGGCTGGGTGCCACATACACATCGTTTGCGCCCGGCAGGAAATTCTCGCAGCGGATAAAGCCAAACCCGTCCTGCATGACCTCCAGAATGCCGTTGACGGTGATCCCGCTGTCCAGTTCACGGATCGTTTCCTCATCGAGCTGGTCTACATCCTTCCTACGGTCAAACTTCTCCGCCTTATCGGACTTTTCCTCTTCCTGTTTTCCGGCTGCCGCTTTCGGCTCATCTTTCTTTGTTTCGTCCTTTTTGGCAGCCGCTTCTTTTTCTGCTGCCTCTTTGGCTTCCTGCGCTTTTGCCTTTTCTTCCTCTTCGTCCTTTGCGACCATCGCATCGATGACTTCGGATTTTTTCATCGCGGATGCGCCTTTGATCCCGCGGAATTTCGCCATGCCCTTCAGATCGGAAAGGGAAATCGTTTCATAGCGTTCTCTCATGTTTGCCATTCGTATTCCTCCAAAATATGATTATAAAAACATGCCGCAAAAATATCGCTGCAGCACCGGGCCGCAAAACCCTTTTTTATGTACTGAACAAGAACCGATCACCGTATCATACTCCACCATGCAAACTGAGCGTGGTTTATACTGTTTTAATACGTTGCATTCAACATCGGGATTTCTTATAACTGAAATGTCCTCTGAACTGCCAACTCGAATAGTTTCCAGATCATTATACACCATTATTTTTTTAATTGCAAATAGTTTTCTTGTACTTTTTCCAACAAAATGATAAACTAAACTGATCTATGATACGAAGGAGAATGGTCATGGCAGATGCCGGAGCATGGGGAAACAAACCATATTATTCCTTTGATGCCTATTGCAAAAGCGTCTACGGCGAAAAGGTCTATAAAATTGCCTTAAACATCGGCTGTACCTGTCCTGTCCGGGACGGGACGATCCATTCCGATGCCTGCATCTTCTGTTCTGCCGGCGGCAGCGGTGAATTTGCCGCCGCACCTTCCGGCCAGACACCGGATCTGCCTGCCCAGCTTGCGGCCGGAAAGGAACGCATCCGCAGGAAATACGGCGGCAGCCGCTTCATTGCCTACCTGCAGCCCTATACAAATACCTACGGCGATCCCGCTTACCTGAAGGACTGCTATACCGCTGCCCTGGCAGATGAGGAAGTCGTGGGGCTTTCCATTGCCACCCGCCCGGACTGTTTAGGCCCTGAGATCATGGCCGTCCTGGATGCGGTGCGTGAGGACTTTCCCGAAAAATCCCTATGGATCGAACTCGGCCTGCAGACCATCCACCGCAAAACCGTACAGTATATCCGCCGCGGTTATGAAACCTCTGTCTTTGAAGAAGCGGTTCACACCCTGCATACGCACCACATCCCCGTGATCGTGCATGTCATTCTGGGCCTCCCCGGAGAGGACCGCAGCCAGATACTCACTACGATAGAGTATCTGAACACCTTTCCTATCTTCGGAATAAAACTGCAGTTACTTCACGTTCTGATGGGAACCGATCTGGCAAAGGACTATGCCGAGCGAAAATTCGAGACACTTACCCGGACGGAATACATACAGCTCCTGATCGATTGTCTTGAGCATCTTTCCCCGCAGACCGTGATCCATCGTCTGACCGGTGACGGACCGCGTGATCTGCTGATCGCGCCTCTGTGGAGTACGGACAAAAAGAATATTTTAAACCAGCTTCTCAAAGAAATGGAACGTCTGGGCAGTTATCAGGGAAAAGCATTTTCCGGTGCCGACCGTTTTCCTATTCTATGATCACTCATTTTATGTATGAGAGGGAACCTCCCAGTGGCGGGACCACTGAGAGGACACCGATGGACCTATGGCGTGCCGCTTCCCGGTAACGATCGTGATATGCTGCCAGACTGATCAGGTCCTGCCGATCCCCCGAAATGGTTCCGTTTCACGACGCCTCCGTGCAAGGAATATCCTAGCACGTTTTCGGCTCTGTGCCCGCATTTGTCCGCTTTTACCATTTTTTTGCCCACTTTTGCCATTTTTGTAACTGTTCAGAACCCCCCGGGTTCTGACAGTTACCCATTTTTTACTATTTTACTGCGTTTACTACAGGTATACCAGGAACTGTAGTATGTCAGAATACGTTTGCTGTTTGGCCGGCTGACCGGCAGGATCTCCCCGTCATACATGCAGATCTCACTTCTGGAAACGCTCTGTACATAATAGGGATTGACGATGCAGCAGTTATGGATCTTCTCAAAATGATGGTCGGAAACGGCCAGCAGGCTCTCGGCTTCGCCCAGGCGCATATAGGTATCATAACTCTTGCCGTCACGGCATTTTACGGACAACACTTTATTCTTATGATTTAAAGAAACGATATCCATGATGGGCACCAGAAAGAGCCGCTGTCTGCTGTATACCGGAAAAAACTGTTTTTTCCTGATCTCAAGATACCGTTCCAGTATATGATACAGTTCCTGTCTGTAGATCGGCTTCTTCAGAAAATCCAGCGGGCGCACCTCAAAGATCCGCTCAAACAGCCGCCGTATGGCAGATACAAATACGACTTCCGTTCCTTTATATTCGGCCTTTAAACTCAGCGCCATGTCGATCCCATGTTTTTCCCTCTCCGGGCAGATCACGATAAATACCAGATCCAGCTGACCTACCCGCTCTGCTTCAAAAAACATTTCCTCTTCCGTGAGAAAGGGAAAAAACTGCACATTCAGGCGTACACTTTCCTTCCATCCGTTTATGGCCGCAGAGAACTCATCCAAAAAAGCTTTTGTATCATTACAAACAGCAATCCGGATCATCCCCCTGCCTCCTGAAAACGCTAGTTGCCGTCAGCCGCCTCTCTGATCTTCTTCAGATGTTCCTTGATCTTCTGTTCCAGCGCATTCTCCGCCGGTCTGTAAAACTCTGTCCCTGTCAGTTCATACGGAAGATACTGCTGTTTCACATAATGATTCGGATAATCATGTGCGTACAGATACCCCTGTTCCCTTTCTTCGCCCGCCGAATCGGCATGGACATTCTGCAAATGCCTCGGCACCGGGTAAACACCTCCGTTTTCTACCATCTGCATTGCCTGATTGATGGCCAGATAAGACGCATTGCTCTTTGGCGCGCAGGCCACATAACAGGCCGCCTGCGCCAATATGATCCTGGCCTCCGGCATTCCCACTCTCTCGACTGCCTGGGATGCGCTCACTGCCAGCATCAGAGCCTGCGGATCCGCCATTCCCACATCCTCCGATGCGCAGATCATGATCCTTCTGGCGATAAATTTGATATCCTCGCCTGCGCAGAGCATCCTCGCCAGGTAATAGATCGCCGCATCCGGATCCGACCCCCGCATGCTCTTGATAAACGCCGAGATCGTATCATAGTGGTTATCCCCTTTTTTATCATAAGAGATCACCTTTTTCTGAATGCACTCCGCCGCGATCTCCAGCGTGATATGGATCCTGCCGTCTTCCGAGGGCGTCGTTGTCATCACACCCAGTTCGACTGCACTGAGCGCATTCCGGGCATCCCCGTTGGCTGCCATTGCCAGAAATGCCACAGCATCTTCATCGATCTGCGCCTTAAAACTGCCCAGTCCCTTTTTTTCATCGCTGACCGCCCGCCGGATCAGGCAGGCGATATCCTCTTTCGCCAGCGGTTTGAGTTCAAAGATCTGCGATCTGGACAGCAGCGCTGCATTTACCTCAAAAAATGGATTCTCCGTCGTGGCACCGATCAGGATCACGGTACCGTCTTCCACATAAGGCAGCAAAAAATCCTGCTGTCCCTTATTAAACCGGTGGATCTCGTCAATGAACAGGATCGTCCGCTTTCCGTAGATTGCACGGTCATTCTTTGCCTGCTCTACCACCTGCTCCATATCCTTCTTGCCGGCTATGGTGGCATTGATCTGTTTAAATGCCGCACTGGTTGTGTGCGCGATCACCTTTGCCAGTGTGGTCTTTCCGGTTCCGGGCGGACCGTACAAAACTACCGAACTGAGCCTGTCCGCCTTGATCGCACGGTACAGCAGTTTATCCTTTCCGATGATGTGCTGCTGCCCCACCACTTCTTCCAGCGTGGTCGGCCGCATCCGCGCCGCCAGCGGTGCCTCCTGCTCACTTTGCTGCTCCTGCATATAGGAAAAAATATCCATGTTATCCACGTTTTTTATACCTGCCCGTTATCACTATAATACCACATATTAAATTTATGTAAACCAACAATATTGAATTCATTATACATTTTAGAGCCGTTTTGTGCAATCTGTTTCTTTGCCCCCCCGCCCGCAACCCAGATCTATACAAAAGAGGGCGACACATACTGCCGCCCTCAAATACTGATGTTCTGATAATTATGATCACCCGCTGATGGATTTTACATGCCAATATCCGTCTGCGCCGACTACACCGATCACGGTAACGGTCCTGTCTTCCTGCAGCAGTCTGTATTCCTTGAAATCAGAACTGTTGTCAAAGCGGAAGATCTGATCTCCTTCTGCCGTCTTTACGGTAAGCGTGTATCCGTCTACCTTGCGCAGCGTACCGGTAAATGCCACCTGGGAAGCACCGTTCAATGTGGTTGCCGGCGGTGTATCCAGTTTAGAGGTCACGCTGGCTGCGTGCATGTACTTATCCTCACCGCGGTACACCACTGCTGTTACTTTCTCGCCTGTCTTTACAGCCGTGCTGTCTGTCCATTTCGTATTTGCATCGATACGGATCGTCATATCCCCGCCGCTGGTGCTCAGCTGCAGTACGGCATTGGTGGTCTCTTTCTTTACCGTACCCTCTACCTTTATATCGGCAGAAGTCTTGCCGGTGGTCTCGGACATTGCCACCACGCTGCCGATGCTTGCGCCGTAGGTGGAATCACTGCTGATCGTCACTGCATGCAGATATGCATCGGAGCCGCGCTGTGCAGTCACATTTACTTTTTTGCCGATCACCAGCAGGCCGTTCTTGCTGATGTTGGTATCGGTATCCAGTTTGATCGTCATGTTGCCGCCGTTGGTGGAAAGATACAGGATATTATCCGTGGTATTCTTCTGTACCGTGCCGGTCACGGTGATGGAGTTGCTGGTGTCTCTTACAGCGCTGTTCTGCAAAGCGATGGAACCGGCCAGTTTGTATGCGTGCAGATATCTGTCATCTCCGGTATATATTGCTGCCGTGATCGTTGTCCCTGGGATCAGCGCATGGATCAGGCTCACATCCGTGTTTGCATCGATCTTGATCTTCATGATGTTGCCGCTTACCTTCAGGTTGAACATCTCATCCGTGCAGCCATCCTGTACCGTACCGCTGACCGTAGCTAGTGTTTTGCCGTCGGCAGTCTTGTCTACCGTACCCATCAGAGAACTGCTCAGCGCCACCACTTCCGTGCCGATCTTTACCGCGTGCAGATACGCATCCGAACCCTGTGCTACCGTAACATTTACCGTTCGGTCTTTGTACAGATAACGGCAATTTTCAAACACGGTGGTAGAATCCAGGCGGATCTTCAAAGCACTGCCGTAATAATCCAGAACCATCGTGCTGCGGTCTGTCCCGTCCAATACCTTGCCGGTAACCGTCACGGTATTTGCCGTATTGATCGTCGCCCCCCAGGTCGTTCCTGACGGTGCTTCGATATATTTGGTATGCAGGTACTTATCCGAACCGTAAGTATAACTGACCTTTACCTTCATGCCCTGTGTCAGCACGCCTGCCCCCGTGATCTTGATATCGCTGTCCATTTTGATCGACATGATGCCGCCGGATGTGTTCAGTTTCAACAGATCATCCGTTGTGTCTTTTTCCACGGTACCTTCTACCGTAGGATCTGCTGCCTCTGCCTGCAGTACAAACGTACCGCCAAACAGATTTACATAAAGCACGGCTGCCATTACCAGCACAAATGCTTTCTGCAGCAGGTTTTGCACTTTCACTCCGCGCAATGCATTTTTCCTGTGCATCTCCCTGTACCTCCTAACTTTTTCTCTCCCTGTTTTATGTAAAATTATTATGTCAACTCTTATGAGTATATATCAGCTGATCAAAAAAATCCATAGTTTTTCCGAAAATTCTCCTTATTTTTTTATGTGCTATAGTAAGCGCAATAAATAATTGCGCTTACTATAACGCTCCGCGAGGATGCGCACGGATTTTGTAAGGAAATATGCCGCTTTCAGCGACCAAAATCCGGCGCAGTAAACGACAAAACGAAAATAGTTTTGTCGTTTACTATATCTTCACATTACTTTGTTTTACCATTGCGTACTGCAAAGTCGTATCTATCCTTATTTTCTGAGACTTATGTTCAAAAAGAAAAGGAGCTGCGAATCAAGGGATTCATTCACCTTTTTCGCAGCCCCATATTATCACCAAGAGGGACTGTAAGCCGGGTTATGTCGTAGTCCTTGCGGACCGGGATGATCATCTGTCTAGGCCGTATGTTGCCACACGGCTCAAGCGACCTACCTGAGAGCACGCCGGGCCGGCGTATCGCTCTGCTATTTGGTCTTGCTTCGGATGGGGTTTACATCTGCCTTTTCCGTTACCGGAAAAGCGGTAGTCTCTTACACTGCCATTTCACCATTACCGCTTGCGCGGCTGTATCATTTCTGCTGCACTGGCCTGGGAGTCGCCTCCACCGGACGTTATCCGGCATCCTGCCCTGCGAAGCCCGGACTTTCCTCGTGGCGCGTCTGCGCCCCGCGACCATCCATCCCTCTTGGTAATTAACACGATTGATAAGTTACTGCCATACTGTATTCCGCCGGATATTTTCTCCTGCGCGCACACCGCTTCATACGTTGAAACAGGAACCGCCCACAAATTCCCGCACGATGGAATTGTTCGGCAGGTGCTCACTGCTCACGCCCAGAAAGTATTCCAGGAATTTCAGCATCCGCTTTGCCTCATAGTATTCCGGCTCATCCGGCTGCACCGAGAACAGAAGCGGCTCTGCAAACTGCTTCAGCACGGCCAGTTCATAGATCAGTGCCGAATTAAAGGTAGCATCCGCGCTCTCCTGGAAGGGGAAGATGTTTTCCTCCTCCCCCCTGCGCACCGAAGGCCACATGCTGATGGTACGCTGCGCTGAAGCCCCACGGGTGCGCGCATCCCGCACAAGACGCCGCAAGAGCCGCCCGTCTGTCGTCGGAATGCGGTTATGCTCATCGATATTTAAACTGGTCAGGGCGCTGATATAGATCTTATACTTGCTCTCTACCGGCAAAGCATGACTCATTTTGTCATTCAGCCCGTGGATGCCCTCGATCACCAGGATATCCTCCGGCCCTAAGGTCTTGTAATTCCCTTTATACTCCCTGCGCCCGTTCACAAAGTTAAACGAAGGGATCTCCACCGTCTTTCCCTCCAATAATGCCACCATGTCATTATTGAATAGTTCCACATCGATCGCCTCAAGGCATTCAAAATTATAACTTCCGTCCGGGTTTTTCGGTGTATCCACCCGGTTTTTGAAATAATCATCCACTGCGATCGGATGCGGCCGCAAACCGTATGATGCCAGCTGCACCGACATCCGGTGGGAAAAGGTCGTCTTGCCGGAAGAGGACGGTCCGGCGATCATGACAAACTTCACACCGCCCCTTTCCACGATATCCCTTGCGATCTCCGCGATCTTTCGCTCCTGCAGCGCTTCCTGCAAAAGGATCAGGTCGCCGATGCCGCCCTGGCAGATCCGCTCATTCAGATCGCCCACGGTATCCACACCCAGCTTGTTCCCCCAGTCATCCGCAGTCTTGAGCGCACCGAAGAGTTTCTTTCTGGGCACAAAGGCTTCCAGTTCCTCAGGCTTTTCCGCGGTCGGCAGTACCAGCATAAAGCCGTCCTCATACGTTTCCAGCGCAAAATCCCGCACATACGCTGTATTGGGCAGCATATATCCGTAATAATAATCCTTATACCCGTCCAGATCATAGACATTTACCGAGGAACTCCTGCGGAATCTGAACAGCCGTTCCTTGTCATGCATTTCGTTAGCGGCAAACATTTTTCTGGCCTCATCTGTCGGCATGGAAGATTTTTTGATCTCCAGTCCGGCATCCACCAGTTCATGCATGCGCGCTTCCACTTTTGTGAGGAAATCCGCATCTGCCTTCAGCCCGCCCTTGGGACTGATATAATAGCCGTTTCCGATGGCAAACTCCACCTTGACCTGCCTGCTCTTGTCATGCCCGCACACATCATCAATGGCTTTTACCATGATGAGGATAGCCGTGCGCACATAGGACTTATGCCCGCTGGACTGTTTCAGGGTTATAAATTTCAGTTCCGCATCCTTCTTTGCCGCCCTGTTCAGTTCCCGGATCTTTCCATTCTCCAGCACCAGTGCGATGCGCGCGTCATGATCCTTCTGATACCGCTTTGCGATCTCTTCAAACCTGGTGCCCGCTTCCACCCTGCATACTTCTTCTCCGATTTTTAATGTAACCTCTGCCATCCCCGATACCTCCTGCTGCTTGCCTGATTCCTGCTTTCAGATCATGATAAACGGCTCTTTCTGGGATGCACTGTGCACCTCCAGTTCCGGATATCTGCTCCGCAAAAAATCCTTCATATATTTTACAAAGATCTTTTCAATCCCGTAATGCCCGCCATCAATGACCGTCAGCCCGTTTGCGACGGCATCGATGCCCTCATGATGCCCGATATCTCCGGTGACCAGCACCTCAGCACCTGCTGCCAGAGCCGGCCGGATCATGCCCTTTCCCGAGCCCGGCGAGACCGCCACTTTTCTGATCCTGCGTGCCGGATCCCCGAACAGTTTCACATGATCCAGCAAAAAGACCTCTTTTACCATTTCCACACAGTCCCTGACCGTCATCTCCTGCGGCAGCAGCCCCACACGCCCGATCCCCTCTTTTGAGATGGCGTCTTCATAGGTCACTTCCAGTACTTCCCGCTCCAGCAGCCCCATCCGGTCCGCCGCCTCATCTGCCATGCCCATCACGTCAAAGTTGGTATGCATCGCATAACATGCCACATCCGAACGGATCAGTTTCAAAAGCCTGCGCCCGACGATATCATCCTCCGTGATATGGGATACGGACTTAAAGATCAGCGGATGATGTGTCAAGAGCAGATCCGCCTCGGACAGCACCGCTTCCTCCACCACTTCATCCGTGGCATCTACAGACAGCAGGATGCTTTTGATCTCTTTTTTCTTCCTTCCGCACATCAGCCCGCTGTTATCCCAGGCTTCTGCAAAGGACGGCGGTGACAACTGCTCCAGTTCCGCAATGACTTCTCCAAGTTCCATAAGGCTCCCCTCCCTTAATGAAAATACGATAATGCCTTTGTTACCCGCTCCTTTTCCTCTGCCAGCGCAGCGTACCTCTGCCTGCGCCGCGCATCCCCGTTCTCCGTGCCGGCCTCTGCCAGCTGCGCCATGGCTTTTCCAAGATGTGCATCTGCTGTTCCAGACAGGCCTTCAGTACCGGGTGACGCCCGCACAGCAGGCTGCCGCCAAAAGTGTCTGCCAGTTCCTCCGGACAGTCCGCAGCAACGGCGCTTTCTCCGGCGTCCTTAGGACATACACGCATCATCGGATAATACTTGCCGTCTTCACAGACAATATCCTCCGCCGTGATCAGAAACCCCGTTTCCCGCAGCCAGTGCCTGAAAACAGGGATATCCGACTGCGGCTGCAGGATCATCCGCTGAAAAGCAGCCGTCTTCTGCGGCTCTGCCGCTAAGATGCGCTGCATCAGCTGCCCGCCCATTCCTGCGCAGATCAGCGTATCCGCTTCTCCCGGCTGCAGAGCCTGCAAACCGTCTGATAAACGGCATTCCACAGCCTCCACAAGCCCTGCCTGCGCGATATGCTGCGCTGCCGCCTGCAGCGGTCCGTTTCTCAGATCCATCGCGATCATCCGCGCAAAACGCCCTTCCTGCACCAGACGTATCGAAAGATACGCATGATCGCAGCCCACATCGGCACCGCATCCCCCTGTTCCGCACAGGCGCAGCAATGCCTCCATGCGTTCCGATAGCCTGACCATCAGTCCAGAAAATCCTTGATCCGCTTGCTGCGGCTGGGATGGCGCAGTTTCCGCAATGCTTTCGCCTCGATCTGGCGGATGCGCTCCCTCGTCACATTAAACTCTTTTCCGACCTCTTCCAGGGTGCGTGCCCTGCCGTCATTCAGTCCAAAGCGCAGCGTCAGCACCTTGCGCTCCCTGTCCGTCAGGGTATCCAGGATCTCATTGAGCTGCTCCCTAAGCAGTGTGGACGCTGCAGCCTCTGCCGGTACCGGCATATTGTCATCCGGAATGAAATCCCCCAGATGGCTGTCTTCCTCCTCACCGATCGGCGTTTCCAGTGAAACAGGTTCCTGAGAGATCTTTAAGATCTCGCGCACCCGCTCCTCCGGCATATCCATACGCTCTGCGATCTCGGTCGGGGACGGCTCCCTGCCCAGATCCTGCAGCAGCTGACGGTTCACTCGCACGATCTTGTTGATCGTCTCTACCATGTGCACAGGGATACGGATCGTCCTGGCCTGGTCTGCGATCGCCCTGGTGATCGCCTGGCGGATCCACCAGGTGGCATATGTGGAAAATTTGTACCCTTTGCGGTAATCAAACTTCTCCACTGCCTTGATCAGTCCCAGATTGCCTTCCTGGATCAGATCCAGAAACAGCATGCCGCGTCCCACATAACGCTTCGCAATACTAACCACCAGACGGAGGTTTGCTTCCGACAGATCCCTGCCGGCACGCTTGCCGATATCGATCTTTTTCTGGTTCTCCGCCATCTTCGTTTCGATATCTTCGATCTTTTTTTCCGTTTCCGCTTTTTTCTTTCCGTTTCCTTCTTCTGCCTGTGCCTGAAGCGCTTTCAGTTTCGCCTCCAATTCCTCATTTCTTCTGGAGGCCTCAAAGCCGTCTTCCATCTTTTTGGCCAGTTCGATCTCTTCCTCCGCGGAAAGCAGGGAAACACGGCCGATCTCCTTTAAGTACATGCGCACGGGATCTTCCGTATTGACGCCTTCCGTAAAGCCTTCCTCGAGGCTTTCCATCTCCAGATTGATCTCTTCCTCCTCAACCAGAGCCAGTTCATCATCTGCCGGGATGTCATCCTCCATTTCTTCCATCCGCATCAGGATACGGTTTTTGTCAAGTTCATCCCAGATCCGGTCAAACTGCTGGTTGTCCAGATTAAACTCTGAAAAGGTATCCAAAACCTGTTTGTACTCTATGAAACCTTTTTTCTTCGCCTTCTCCAGCAGATTTTTGAGTTTTTCATCGATCTGCGCCTGGACATTCGCATCGCGTTCTTCCTCTTCTGTCAGTTCGACAGCCGCTTTGCTCTCCGGCTGCTTTTTTGCACTTTTTTCAGCGGCTTTTTTTGCCGGCGCTTTTTCGGTCTTTTTTTCCGTACTCTTCCCCACGCTCTTCTCCTCGGTTTTTTTCACAGTTTTCTTTTCACTTTTGTTCTCTGTTTCTTTTGCTGCCATCAGCAACCTCCTTAAACTCTTATAAACGCTCCATCCGCTGCAGTTTCTCCAACACCTTTTTTGCCGCCAGCACACGGTCGAGTGCGCCGATATCCACGCCCAGATCTGCCGAATCGTGCGCAACACTGTCCTGCTTTATCCGGATCACGATATCCCTGAAAGCCTTCTCTTTTTCATCGTCTGCCACATCCAGCCTGGTATGGAACACCCGGCTTGCCGCCTGCTGGTCTTCCAGTTCCTCAAACAAATCTATGATCGCCGCCGCTTGAAAACTGCCGTCCTCCAGTCCCGGCAACATCCGTTCGGCAATCCTGCGGTACAGCGGATCTGTAAAATCGTTCACACCGATATAGTCCCTGATACGGCTGTACCGCTCCGGCTCCTCCGACAGCCAGGTAAGAAGCAGACGCTGGGCATATTTTGCGTTTTCCTGCGCACCGGACTCGCGCTGACGGTCCCGCTCTCTTTTTACAAAGCGTTCCCTGTCATCCTTCAGTCCCCCTATGGATGCCTCGCTGATCACTTTCTTTTTCAGGCTGTCTTTCGGAATACCGTACTGCTCCGCCACTGTATTCAGATAATTCCCTCTCTCCAGTTCATCCGTAAATACACAAAGTTTTCTTGCCACTTCCGTTTCAAACTTTGTCTTTTCTGCGGGATCATCTGTCTGATACCCTTTTCGCAGGATACGGATCTCGAACAGAAACCCGTTCTCTGCCTCATCGATCCGTTTCTGATACTCTTCCTGCCCCAGATTCTTGATAAATTCATCCGGATCCTTGTATGGCCGCATATCGATCACTCTGGCACTGATGCCCGCTTCCCGCAAAATGGCCACCGCTTTCAGCGCGGCATTTGTTCCCGCGCCGTCACTGTCATATGCCAGATAGATATCTTTGCCGAAACGCTTGAGCAGCATCGCCTGCTCCGGGGTAAACGCGGTTCCCAACGATGCCACTGCCTGCGTAAATCCCGCCTGGTGCATGGAGATCACATCCATATACCCTTCACAGAGGATAAACTGCTTTGCCCTCGAACTTCTTGCCAGATGCAGCCCGTACAGATTTTTTCTTTTTTCAAAGATCTCTGTTTCCGGTGAATTAAGGTATTTTGGCTCGCCTTCTCCCATCACGCGGCCGCCAAACCCGATCACCTTTCCGTTTTGATCCTGGATCGGAAACATCACGCGGTTGATAAATTTATCCCGCATGCCTTCCCGCTCCTCAAAGATCCCCAATCCGGCATCCCGGATCACATCATCCGTATACCCTTCCTTCCGCAGATAACGGATCAGGTCATCACTGTACTGCAGTGAATATCCCAGCCCGAACTTTTTCTGCGTTTCGGCCGAAAGCTTGCGTTCTTCAAAATAATGCTTTCCCAGTTCCCCTCTTTCGCTGCGCAATTGGTAGTAAAAATATTTTGCAGCCACATTATTGATCTCGAAAAGACGCTGCCTGCGGTTCCGCTTCTGCTTCATCTCTTCTGTCATTTCCATTTCCGGAAGCGTGATGCCGGCACGATCCGCCAGTACCCTGATGGCCTCCGGAAAGGTCATGTTTTCATATTTCTGCAGAAAGGTATATACATTCCCTCCCGCATGGCAGCCGAAACAGTAATACAACTGATCCCTCTGCGATACGGAAAACGAGGGTGTCTTTTCATTGTGAAACGGACACAGACCGGTATAGCGGCTGCCGCTTTTTTTCAAAGAAACGTATGGAGAAATGATGTCCACGATATCATTTCTCACACGCACTTCTTCGATCAACTCCTCCGGATAAAACATGTTATAGATCCTTTCACGCCCATTCCTGCCATTTCCCATGGATACGGATCACCCATGCCAGGACTTCGGGATATAGATTTCCTCATACGTTGCGATTGCAAAATGATCTGTCATGGAAGCAATATAGTCACAAACGACACGCTCCACGCTTTCCCCCCGCTCCATCAGATGCTGGAATTCCGCCGGCATCTCGGCGCGGTGCGAGATATAATAAGCATACAGC
>JAFUUX010000201.1 GCA_017471325.1 Lachnospiraceae bacterium
TCCATCAGGATACCGATCATAAACAGGCCGATGGCCACGCAGATATAGGCCTGATAGATCGCCATGCAGCCGCACAATGCCAGGATCCCCGCGGTCACAAACAGCAGTTTTCCCTTCCGCACCAGCCATACGCCGAGCACCGCCAGAAACAGCGCCAGCGCGTAAAAATCCACCCAGGGCAGAAAATTTGCATTGGCCGAGATCATGGCCGGGCTCACCCCCATGATGGCGCCGTTCAGCACCAGGGCAGATATGCTTTTTATCTGCAGCAGATCCGCGGCAAAGCATACCGCCAGCGCCGTCCATAGCACTGCCAGCAGCGAGATCAAAAACGGACTGGTGATCCCGCCCCGCAAGAATACCAATGCCCCCTGCGCAAATCTTCCCAACGCGATCTGCCAGGCCGCATCATTCTGATAGATCATCAGCAAAGCATCCCCGGAAAACAGGGGGTTAAAAAAGCGGTAGCCATGCACCAGAAAATAGAAAACCGCGGCGGACGCACCCGCCACGGCATATCGTTTTTTCATCAAAGCCTTCGGTGTCTCCATAAGCAGTATTTTACTAAAAAACATGCCGGAACGCAACTGCATGTTATTCCGCTTTGTTCTTTTTAAACACGTAAGTCTTCCGCTCTTCCCCCGCCAGCAGTTTTTTGATATTGCTGTGGTGGCGGATAAATGCCAGCGCCGCGATGATAAGTGCCATGACATACATCTCATAGCGGATCGGATTGGGGATCGCGGGGATCATCAGCGCCACGCCGGGCGCGCGGTATGGCTGGAACATTCCCAGTTCCCCCATGAGTATGGTCTGCAGCAGAAAACTCACCGCCAGCAGCAGCGATGCCAGCGACACATAATGCGTCACGGCCACGGTACCGAAAAACAAAAGCAGGTCAATGGGCACATACAGCCAGTGGAAGGATAAGATCATGCCGCCCATGGCCGCGATCCCCTTGCCCCCCTTAAAGCCAAGGTAAAACGGATAATTATGCCCGAGGATCGCCCCTAAACCCGCATACAGTTTTAGCAGATACACATACTCCGGATAGCGGCTGCGAAAGATCAGGGACACCACCACCACTGCCAGTACGGACTTGATGATATCCGCCAGCATCACGATCAGCCCGGCCTTCTTGCCAAGCACCCGCAGCGTATTTGTCGTGCCGGCATTCCCGCTGCCCTTTTCGCGGATATCGATGCCATTTAATCTTCCGATGATGTAAGCCGTCTGAAACAGCCCGAAAGCATAGCCGATCACCACACAAAGTGCTCTTATTCCCAACATTTCCCAGTTCATTTGCCGAACGCCTTTCTATATTCTTTCTATATTCTTTCTATATTCTTTCTTTATTCGTTCTCTTTTCGTTCCCGTATGATAAACTTAAGCGGTGTACCCGCAAAGCCAAAAGCCTCACGGATCTTATTCTCGATATAACGTGTATACGAAAAATGCATCAGTTCCTTATCGTTGACAAAGATCACAAAGGTCGGCGGCTTTACCGAGGCCTGCGTGATATAGAACAGTTTCAGCCGCTTGCCCTTATCCGTGGGCGGCTGCTGCAGGGCTACGGCCTCCGCCATGATCTCATTCAATACACCGGTCTGTACCCGCATCGCATGGTTTTCGATCACGGCATCGATCATCTCATACAGTTTGGGCAGCCGCTGCCCCGTTTCCGCCGATACAAACAGAAGTTCCGCATATGGCATAAAGGATAAGGTATCCCGTATCTTCTTTGTATACTCGTTTACGGTTTTATTATCCTTTTCGATCAGGTCCCATTTATTGACAACGATGATCATGCCCTTGCCGCGCTCATGCGCGATCCCGGCGATCTTGGCATCCTGCTCGGTCACGCCATCCTGCGCGTCGATCACCAGGACTGCCACATCGCAGCGCTCCACGGCGCTCACGGTACGCACGATCATGTATTTTTCCAGTTCTTCTTTGATCTTGTTTTTCCTGCGCAGGCCTGCCGTATCGATAAAGACATATTCCTTTCCGTTACGCTTCAGCCGGGTATCCACCGCATCCCTTGTCGTGCCCGCGATATCCGATACGATCAGCCGCTTTTCCCCGATCAGGCGGTTGATGATCGATGATTTCCCCACATTCGGCTTGCCGATGATCGCTACCTTCGGGGTATCATCCTCCTCTTCCTCTCCCCCGCCCTCCGGGAAATACGAGATCACCTTATCCAGCAGATCCCCCAGCCCCTGCTTTTCGGAAGCCGAGATCGGATAGGGTTCATCCAGCCCCAGGTTATAAAACTCATATACATCCGGCATCTGCTTTTCAAAATTGTCCACCTTGTTTACGACCAGCACAATGGGCTTGTGCGAGCGCCTGAGCATATCCGCCACCTTTGCATCCGCATCCACCAA
>JAFUUX010000202.1 GCA_017471325.1 Lachnospiraceae bacterium
GAGTCTAAAGGACCGGGGTGTAAAAAAAGATTCTATCATAAAGAGGATTGGCACGTGGTTGAAGGTACGCATGAGGCAATAGTTACGAAAGAGATATTTGCCGAAGTACAGAAAATGACTAAAAGAGTAGGAGTGAGACCGGCAGTTCAAAAGGGGTTCTTCAAGTGCGGTTATTGCGGACGCACGCTGAATAATCAAAATCTGAAGACCTGTTCCATGAAATGCCGAAGGGGAAAGTTAAGTGATGACACAGCATGCGCCAAAGTCAGCCTGAAGAATGTGAAGGCTATGGACTGTGTACTGAAGGCAATCCAGCAGAAGATACGGACATATATGGATGCGGAGGAAAGACGGAAGGCAGGATTGGCTGACAATGATCCACAGAAAGAGATCCAGGCGGTTCAGAAAATCATTGAGAAGGAAAAGACGGCATGGATGAAGTTGTATGATGAATACGCAGACGGAAAGATGAGCCGCGAGGATTTTCTTCAGTATAAGAGGGAATACGATGACCGGCTTGAAGAACTGAAACAGAGGCTTGAAACGGCTGAAATGCGGAAGAGGCAGATGAAAGCTGATGAAGTGGATGATGCCGGGAGATTTGAAGAAGTGCTGAAAACAACGGAACTGACACAGGAGATCATGAATGCGTTTATCGATCACGTGGACGTGTTCGAGGGTGACAGGATACATATTCACTGGAAATTTGATCCTGCGGGATAATAGAAACAGAGAAGAGGGCAGTCGCTGTGAGGGCGGCTGCTTTTTTCGGTTTAGGGGAGGATGTTTTGGTGGCGAAAACGGCGGATTTTCGTTATACTGTGGGATGGGTGATGGGATGAATGAGATTCGTGAAAATATTTTTTGTCCCCTATTGACAAGAAGCGTGGGAAGCCGGGAGCAGTCTGCCCACGGTTGACACCCTGTATGAAATTGCATCCATACTGAATGTTTCGGTAGATTCCCTGTTAAATGAGGATTGGTGGAAGCAAAGATGGATCGGATATCAGGATACGGGACTGAATACGCAGAAATTATATGATTTGAAAACAAGGATCCAAGAGTTAAATTCCCAAGATGAGAGGTTGATTTCCGCACGTTAAGCGGACACTGTACTGTTTAAAATGGATACAGCACACATGAAAGAGCCGATCTATTCCACCATCACCTGTATTCCGGGTTCAAAAGAGAAGCTTGCCAGAGAGCATGGGTATCACAATGAGATCTGCGAAGATACAGCAGCAAGCGCGATAAACTATATCCTGCAATACGGCTTAAAGCCCATGATCCTGCGCGGAATGGTGATCTGTGGAAACTTTAATTATGAAAAGCTGTACCAAATGGCGCAGACATTGCAGCGATGCTGTAAGGAAAATGATGTGATGTTTGCCGGGATGGAGATCGGTGCGCAGCCGGTGAATTTCGATGTGGATACATACCATTTGAACGTGACGGTGAGCGGTGTCGCGGACAGTTGTAACTATCTTGATAGAAAATATATCCAAGAAGGAGATATTTTGATCGGCATAGAAACAAGCGGTATGGACGGTGTAAATTATCCCATGCTGAAAGTGATGATGGACAGAAAACCGGAGTTGATCCATACGAAAGTAGAAGGCGACACATCCCTTTTAGATCTTTTGCTTAAACCAAACAGGATCTATACAAAGGCGGCGGAGGCGTTGCAGGAGTATCACTGTGTGCGGGCGTTGTATCGCGTGAACAATCACCTGTTTAATGAGAAGTTGTGGAGAGATCTGCCGGATGGCTTAAGTGCAAATATAGAGCTTTCCGCGCTTCCGATCCGTCCTCTCTATCAATTCCTGCATGACCAGGATATGGTGGGAGAGAAAGTGTTTCAGTATCACTTTCACATGGGGGTCGGTATGATCGCCGTCGTGCCAAAGGAGTGTGCAGATCAAGCGATGGAGCTGATAGGCAGGACCGAAAACTGCTGGAGGATCGGACGAATCGTGAAAAACGAAGGTGAGAACGGAAAAGCATGGAAAAGTCTGGAGACGGGAGAACTAAAATGGAAGTAAAACAGGCAAGAAAAGGAAAAAGTATTTTCCGGCAGACCGCTATACGCTATGGTGGCTTACTTGCGGGATATATCATTACGGCGATTCTTTTGAATATGATCATCATTATCTGTAATGACCGTGTTGCGGGCATGGCGGATATCCTGCTTGCGGATACCGCCACGGAAACTGCGCCATCAGTCGTGTTTGGCGGGATGACGGGATTTCTTGCGCTGATGATCCTGGCAGGGACGTTTACAGCTTTTATCAGGACATATTGCGGAGATCAGTACAGTACATTGGTGCAGAGGGAAGTCAGAAACAGCATATCCGGGCGGCTGCTAAGACTTCCGTTTTCCTATTTTGACGAGCAGGGAGCCGGCAGCATTATGACAAAATTGTCTTCCGATATGAAAGAGGCGGAGCGCTTTTTTTCGGAAGTTTTGCCGGAATTTCTGGTCAATCTGATTACAGTTGTCACCACCACGATCTATTTTGTGTCTATGGATGGCTATCTGGCGGTGGTTCTGTTTGCAACTTACCCTGTGATGGTGTATGTGTCGGACAGGTTGTCGAAGCGACTGGCGGCCATCGTCAAAAAATACAGAATGGGAATGGATGGCAGAACGCAGGCGGTGTATGATGCAATACAGGGCATAGAGGTGGTGCGGAGTTATGGTCTGTATGAAATCATGTGCAGGCGTATTGGGGCAGCAGTGGATGAAGTGGCGGATCACGGGTGCAGGAGTACCCGGATCAGTTCCATGGGATGGCTGTTAAAAGGGGTGATGACAACCATTCCGGTGGTGGTCTGTTACCTGTTTGCGTTGCATGAGGTGATGCGTGGACAGATCACGGCCGGCGCCATGCTGGCATTTGCCGTATTGCTGCAGAGGGTGATCTATCCTCTGGGAGATATGGTATTTGCTTTGAGTGATATACGGACGGCAGGCGTTTCTTTGGGGCGGCTGGAACAGATTTTTGTCGCGGAACCGGAAGAGATGCTGCATGCGATGGGAGAGGCGGCTCCTGCTGCAGGAGTCGAAAAAACCGATATTGTCATTTCCTGGGAGCATATCCGTTTTTCTTACCACGATAGTGCGCCGGTTCTGAAGGACGTTTCTTTTGACATACGGAGAGGAGAGCGCGTTGCTTTTGTGGGAGGCTCTGGAGAGGGGAAGACCACAATCTTTAAATTGCTCAGCCGCTTGTACACACATGCAGAGGGTGAATATCGTCTGTATGGGAAACCGGTGAGCAGGTGGGAACTTTCGAAACTGCGGGAGTGCTTCGCTGTCGTATCACAAAATACCTTTCTATTACCCGTCAGTATAGCGGAAAATGTGGCTTGCGCAAAGGAGAACGCAACAAAAGAGGAAGTGATAGCGAGGCTGCAGCAAGTGAACGCAGGGAAGGCACAGAGGTAAGCTGTGTGTATGGAGAGGATGGAACAGAGTCATGTACAGAAGCAGAAAAGGAAGCACACGGGGAAGCTGTCCGTCTGGAGAAGATCAGTTTTGGCTACGAGGGCGGCAGACAGTTGTTTTCCGATTTTGATCTGACGGTGCCGGAGGGACAATGCGTGGCGATCACCGGAGAATCCGGACGCGGAAAGAGCACTTTGGCAAAGCTGCTTTTGGGCTTTTATCCCATGCATTCAGGACGCATAGAGGTAGAGGGTTGCAACTCCAATATATGCCCGATATCCGGGCTGCGGGAGAAGATCGCGTATGTACCGCAGGAGCCGTACCTGTTCGGGGTTTCCATCGCGGAAAATATTGCATATGGAAAGAGCAGTGTTCATCCCGAGGACGTGCCGATGGAGGAGATCATAGCAGCGGCCAAGATTGCCAATGCACACGAGTTTATTCAGAAGCTTCCCGAAGGCTATCAGACGATTCCGGGCGAACGCGGAAATACCCTGTCCGGTGGCGAAAGACAGCGTATCGCGATTGCGAGGGCAGTCATTCGAAATGCGCCGATCTTTTTGTTGGACGAAGCAACCTCTGCATTGGACAATGAATCGGAACGTCTGGTAAACGATGCTTTGAACAGGGCATGTAAGGGACGAACGACTTTGATGATCGCTCATCGGGAATCCACGATCGCGTTGGCAGATGAAGTGGTTGCGATATGAGGCGGAAAAGGAGCTGCCGACATTATGCCAGCAGCTCTCCTCCAAAGCGCGCAGACGGAGGGATTCGAACCCTCGTGCCCCGAAGGGCAAACGCATTTCGAGTGCGCCCCGTTATGACCGCTTCGATACGTCTGCATATATTGAAAAACATGTTCTGCGGCCGGTCTTTCGGCTGCAACTCTGAACAATTTTCTATTATACGGGAAAATCGTATTGAATGCAAGCATAATCTTTTTTTTACCCTTTGGCAACAGGGGGGGCTTCCCACAAATCTCTTGAATTATGCCCTGAAACTTGTTAAAATCTAAAACATGAGTGCATTTCATTTGTTTGAAAAGATCCGGCAGGGTGAAGTATATGTGATCGCGGAGATGAGCGCCAACCACGGCGGGCGTCTGGAGAATGCGCTGGAAGTGGTGCGCCGGGCGGCAGCGGCCGGGGCGGACTGTGTCAAGATCCAGACCTATACGGCGGATACGCTCACGATCGACTGTGATAACGCGTATTTCCGCATTCATGGGGGACTGTGGGACGGGTATAAGCTCTATGATCTGTACCGGGAGGCCGGGACGCCGTATGAATGGCATGCACGGATCAAAGAGGAATGTGAAAAGTGCGGCGTGGATTTCCTTTCCACACCGTTTGATAAGGGTGCGGTGGACTTCCTGGAGGAACTGGGGACCGGTGCTTACAAGATCGCCAGTTTTGAACTGGTGGATCTGCCGCTCATTTCTTATGCGGCATCCAAGGGCAGACCGATGATCATTTCCACGGGCATGGCCACGCCGGAGGAGATCGGGGAGGCTGTCGAAGCCTGCCGCAAGGCCGGTAATGAGCAGATCGTCTTGTTGAAATGCTGCAGCGAATACCCGGCACCCTGGGAGGATATGCATCTGGGAAATATCCCGGATATGAGGCAGCGCTTTGGCGTGCCGGTAGGTCTGTCCGATCATAGTGAAGGCAGCCTGGGGGCGGTCGTGGGCGTGAGCCTGGGGGCGTGCGTGGTGGAAAAGCACGTGAAACTGGCCGGTGTGGAGAGTGCGGACAGTGCCTTCAGCATGGAGATGGAGGATTTTGCACGCATGACAGCGGATGTGCGCAGTGCAAAGCGGATCGCACAGGGGCCGGATTATACGCTGACCAAAGGCGAAGCGGCCTCCACGGTATTCAGGCGCAGCCTGTTTGCCGTAAAGGATATCCGCAAGGGCGAGACGCTAACGGAGGAAAATGTGCGCAGCATACGGCCGGGCAATGGATTGAAACCGAAGTATCTGGGGGATGTTCTGGGAAAGACAGCGGCAGAGGATATTCCTTTTGGAACGCCGTTAAACATGAATATGCTGGGATAACACCCAAACAAATATAAAACAGGAGGTATCGGGGTATGAAGAGGATCGGTATGTTGACAAGCGGCGGGGATTGCCAGGCACTGAACGCAGCCATGCGCGGCGTGGTCAAGACCATTTACAACAGTGGTGAGGAGGTGGAGATCTTTGGTTTCCTTTCCGGATATAAGGGGCTGATCAACAGCAATTTCCGTATGCTGACCAGCGCTGATTTCTCCGGCATCCTGACAAAGGGCGGCACCATCCTGGGCAGTTCCCGCATGCCGTACAAGACCATTGATGAGCCGGATGAGAAGGGGCGCAACAAGATCGAGGAGATGAAACATACGTATCATAAACTGAATCTGGACTGCCTGGTGATCCTGGGCGGAAACGGCACGCACAAGACGGCAAACCGTCTGCGTGAAGAGGGGCTGAACGTGATCACCCTGCCCAAGACCATTGATAATGACCTGTGGGGCACGGATATGACCTTTGGTTTCCAGAGCGCGGTAGACATCGCCACGGATGTGATCGACTGCATCCATACCACCGCAGATTCCCACGGGCGTGTATTTATCGTGGAGGTCATGGGACACAAGGCAGGCTGGCTGACGCTGAATGCAGGCATGGCCAGCGGTGCGGACATCATCCTGATCCCGGAGATCCCTTACCAGATCGACAAGGTGATCAAGGCGATCCGTAAGCGTGAGGAACGCGGCGCGAGGTTTACGATCCTGGCGGTAGCGGAAGGCGCGATCTCGGAAGAAGACGCAAAACTTTCCAAGAAAGATTACAAGAAGAAGATGGAGCAGTATCCGTTCCCCAGTGTATCTTATGAAGTGGCGGACGCGATCCAGAAAAAGACCGGTCTGGAGGTGCGCGTGACCGTGCCCGGGCACATGCAGCGCGGCGGTGCACCCTGCCCGTACGACAGGGTATTTGCATCCCGTCTGGGCGCAGAAGCCGGCGCACTGATACTGAAAGGGGAATACGGATTCATGGTAGGTTACAAAAACCGTGAAGTAGTGAAAGTGCCGCTGAAAGATGTGGCGGGCAAATTAAAGACCGTAGATCCGGAGGCGACCATTGTAAAAGAGGCGAAGATGCTGGGGATCAGTTTCGGGGATTAGGCAGGTTTATTATGTCATATACAGCATTATACAGGAAGTTCCGGCCGCAGAACTTTGAGGATGTGCGTGGTCAGGAGCATATCGTTACCACTTTAAAAAATCAGCTGAAAGCAGACCGGATCGGCCACGCGTACCTGTTTTGCGGTACGCGGGGCACCGGCAAGACGACCATAGCAAAGATCTTTGCAAAAGCGGTCAATTGTGAAAATCCGCAGGATGGTTCCCCCTGTGGGGAGTGTGCCATGTGCAGGGCCATTTCCGCAGGCACCAGCATGAATGTGATCGAACTGGATGCCGCTTCAAATAACGGCGTGGAAAATGTGCGTACCATTATCGACGAAGTGGCATACCCGCCGGTAGAGGGAAGGTTCAAGGTCTATATCCTGGATGAGGCTCACATGCTCACGGAAGGTGCCCGCAATGCGCTGTTAAAGACGCTGGAGGAGCCGCCGAAATATGTGATCTTTATCCTGGCGACCACGGAGGCGCCGCGCATTCCCATTACCATTATGAGCCGCTGTCAGCGTTATGATTTCAAGCGTATTTCCATCGAAACGATCGCCGGCCGCATGCGGGAGCTGACGGATGCGGAGGGCGTGGATGTGGAGGAAAAAGCGCTGACCTATGTGGCAAAAGCCGCCGATGGTTCCATGCGGGACGGCTTAAGCCTTCTGGATCAGTGCATCGCCTTTCATATCGGGGAGACGCTGACCTATGAAAAAGTGCTGGAGATCCTTGGAGCCGTGGATACGGAGGTGTTCAGCCGGCTGACGCGCTGCATTCTTGCGGATGACATCATCGGCGGGATGGTTCTGGTGGAAGAGATCGTGATGCAGGGGCGGGATCTGTCCCAGTTTGTGATGGAATATATCTGGTATCTGCGCAATCTGATGCTTTTAAAGGCATCGGATCACGGGGATATGGAAGATCTGCTGAATGTATCTGCGGAACACCTGCTGCTTCTGAAGGAAGAGGCAAAGCAGCTGGAGATGGGAACGATACTGCGTTATATCGATATTTTTACGGAACTGTCCGGAAGGTTGCGTTTTGCCGGACAAAAGCGTATTATGTTGGAGATGTACCTGATCCGCCTGATGCGTCCGCAGATGGATGAGGATCGACAGGCGGTGCTGGAGCGTGTGCGCAGGGTGGAGAAGCAGGTGGAGCAGGGGATACCGGCGGCAGCAGCATCGCAGCCCGTCATGGCGGCAAAGCCTGTGGAAGAAAAAGTGAGGCTGGAAAGGGCCGTGCCGGAGGACATCAAACAGATCGTGAAGGAATGGCCGATGATCCGGGGGAAAGCAGATCATCTGCTGCGCAGCATGCTGAACAAGGCAAAACTGTCCATGGGAGAAAACGGGAAACTGCTGCTGTGTTTTGACGATCGTTTTCAGGCGGATTCCTTGCGGGAGACCGGTATGAAGGAACAGGTGCAGTCGCTGCTGAATGAGCACATCGGAAAAGAGGTGCCATTTGAAGCGGCAGCGTATGACAAAAGCCGCGAGTTTGACGCGCAGTATGCGGATCTTGCGGAAATATTACATATCAAATACGAAGTGGAGGATTAAGGAAAATGGCAAAAGGACGAGGCGGATTCGGCGGCGGTATGCCGGGCAACATGAGCAATATGTTAAAGCAGGCTCAGCGGATGCAGCGCCAGATGGAGGAAAAACAGAAAGAACTGGAGGAGAAGGAATATACTGCGGCAGCAGGCGGCGGTGCGGTGGAAGCAACCGTGACCGGTAAAAAGGTGCTGACCAGGTTGACGATCTCGCCGGACGCAGTGGATCCCGATGATGTGGAAATGCTGCAGGATATGGTGATCGCAGCGGTAAATGGCGCGTTAGGCCAGGCAGAGGAGGAGAGCGATGCGCTGATGCGCAATATCTCTTCCGGATTAAACCTGAACGGTCTGCCGTTTTAAGGAAAATCATGGAACTGTATACAGGTGACATCAATCAGTTGATCGATGAGTTGGGCGCTCTGCCGGGGATCGGGCATAAATCCGCGGAGCGCATGGCGTTTCACATCATCAACCTGCCGCATGACAGGGTAAAACGTCTGTCGGACACGATCATACGGGCAAAGGAAAACGTGAAGTACTGTAAGGAGTGCTGTACACTGACGGATGCAGAGTATTGTCCCGTGTGCGCAAACGCCAGGCGCAACCATCGTATGATCATGGTGGTGGAAAATACCAGGGATCTGGCAGCCTATGAAAAAACAGGCAAGTATGAAGGGGTATATCATGTGCTGCATGGCGCGCTCTCGCCCATGAACGGCATCGGACCGGCAGACATAAAGTTAAAGGAACTGCTGCAACGCTTGCAGGGCGAGGTGGATGAAGTGATCATTGCTACCAACTCTTCCCTGGAAGGCGAGACTACGGCTATGTATATCAGCAAACTCATCAAGCCGGCGGGGATCAGGGTGACGCGGATCGCAAGCGGCGTGCCGGTGGGCGGTGATCTGGAAAATATCGATGAAGTGACACTGCTGCGGGCTTTTGAGGGCAGAACGGAATTATAAACGTAAAGGCGGTAATACAACGGGAGGAAAAGGAAATGGCGGTAAGCAAAGAAGTATTCGGGGAAACAAGGGACGGCAAGGTGGTGGACTGTTACACGATCACGAACAAAAACGGTATGCGTGCCGAGGTGATCACCTACGGTGCGATCTTAAAGAGCCTTTTTGTGCCGGATAAAAAAGGAAAAGCGGAGGATGTGGTGCTGGGGTATGACAAGCTGTGGATGTATTTTAAAAACGGCAGCTGTTTTGGCGCGACCATCGGACCGATCGCCAATCGGACCAGGGAAGCTGCCTATAAAGTAGACGGAAAAAAAGTGAAACTTCCTGTGAATGACCATGGCGCAAACAATCTGCATTCCGATCTGGTAAACGGCTTTCATAAGCGCGTCTGGGAGGCGGAAGCCGGAAAGAACAGCGTGACATTTTCTTTATTTAAGAAAGATAAGGATATGGGGCATCCGGGCAATATGAAGGTAAGTGTGACCTATACCCTGACGGATAAGAATGAATTAAAGATCGATTACCATGCCACTACGGATAAGAAGACGGTGATCAATATGACAAACCATTCCTACTTTAATCTGTCCGGACCGGCCAGCGCGTCAATGCTGGATACGATGCTGACGATCCACGCATCCAGATATACCGAGGTGGATGGGGAGGCCATTCCTACCGGAAATCTGCCGGAGGTAAAGGGCACGCCGATGGATTTTACCAAGGCAAAAAAGATCGGTCGGGATATCGGAAAGAAGGAATTTACGCAGATCAAACTTTGCGGCGGCTTTGACCATAACTACTGCATCGACGGATACAACGGAAAGAAGAAACTGGCGGCGGAAGCAACGGATGCGAGATCCGGCCGTAAGATGCTGGTCTATACCGATCTGCCGGGGGTGCAGTTTTATGCCGGTAATTTTATAGGAAAGAACAAAGGCAAGGGCGGTTATCCGAACGGACCGCGCAAGGGCTTCTGTCTGGAAACGCAGTACTATCCGGATGCTGCCAATCATGCGGATTTCCCGCAGCCTGTTTTCGGGCCGGAGAAGGAATACAAGACGAGCACGGTCTATCAGTTCAGCTGGTAGGAAAGAGTTTTTGAAAGATGCGAGAGCGTAAGAACAGAGAAGCGGAAGAGGAAAAAGCGCCGATCGACCGGTCGGAGTTCAGGAACCGGCGCCGGCAGATCAGACTGCAGAGAGCGCTGACGGTGATCATTGTGCTGGCTGCACTGGTGGTAGTCGGCGCGGTGGTCTATTCTTCCATTCGCAATCATGTATATACGGACTACGAGATCGTAGGGACAGTGGAGTGGCATCCGTCTTCGGGCACGACCATTGTTCCTTTTGGCAATACATTTTTGTCTTACAGCCCGGACGGTATTCACTGTACCAATAGCAAGGGGACGGATGTATGGAGTTTTCCGTTCACGATGCAGGCACCCATGGTGGCGGTCAACGGTGACTATGTGGCGGTGGCAGATACCAATGGCCGTGCGATTTATATATATGATAAGACGGGGCTGACGGGGGAGATTTCCACAAACAGCCCGGTGCAGCGCATCTGTCTGTCTGCGGGCGGCGTGGTAGCGGCGGTCATGGATGATACCACCACAACACCCATCCATCTGTATTATAAAGACGGAACGCAGATCTCTTATTTCCGTACCACCATGTCGCGCAGCGGCTATCCGGTGACCATCGGCATATCCGGAAACGGGCGCCTGGTGGGGATTTCCTATCTCTATGTGGATAACGGGCAGATGACTTCCAAGGTCGCGTTTTATAATTTCGGGGATGTAGGACGCAATGAAACGGACAATCTGGTGAGCGGGTATGATTATCAGGGAAAACTGGTGCCGCTGGTGGATTTTCTGGATGATGAAACGGCATTTGCGGTTTCCAATGAGGGGCTGATGTTTTATGAGGGCGGCCAGAGGCCGGTCAATACCAATACGATCCTGCTGCATGAGGAAGTGCGTGCCGTCTATCATGGCAGCGGGTATGTGGGGCTGGTGTATTATGATAAGACCGGGCAGGCGCGTTACCGCATGGATGTGTATGACAAAAAGGGAAACCAGAGCGGCAGCCTGTATTTTGATACGGAGTATGATGATATCCTTTTTACGGGGGATCATGTGGTGGTTTACAATGCGACCTCCTGTACGATCTTTACCACAAAAGGACAGGTGAAATTTGAAGGCGGTTTTGAGGAAAAGGTGCTGTTGATGATCCCGAGTTCTTACGCATCCAGATTTGAACTGGTCACGGAGAACGGCATCCAGACGGTGCAGCTGCGGTAAAATATATCCTGAAAAAGCGTTTTCCAGGGCGGAAATTATGTGATTATGTCTTTCGGCAGCATGAAAAACTTGTGAAAATATCACAAGTTTTTTTTGATTCAATGCATTTCCTTGTGTTTTTTGACAAAATTTAGTATAATATGAAAATATCCATAAGATATACACTTAAAATTTTTTTGAGGAGGGAATTTTATGAATGCGAAGACAAACAAGAACGGTCACCTGATCGGGCACGTCATCACGATCGCGGTAGCCGGGCTGGCGGTAATGGCCGTGCTTCTGTGCGTGGTGGCTTATGTGGAACTTCAGAACGGTTACCATGAAATGGGTGAGGAGATGCTGGAAGCGTCCTGTATCCAACTGCAAAGCACATTGGATGATCTGTATGAAGGCGAATGGAATGACAGGGACGGGGAACTGTACAAGGGCGATTATAATCTGACGGAGCACTTTAGCGCTACACTGGAGGATCTGGCAAACGATACCGGTCTGGAGTACACACTGATCCTGGATAAAAAGCGGGTGATGACATCCATCGATGGCATGCTGGGCAAGGATATCGGGGATGCGGCATATAACGCGCTCAAAAGCGGGAATGTTTATAAGGATTTTAAGACGGTTATCAACGGCAAGAACTATTATGTTTATTACGCACCGGAAATGGTGAACGGCCAGTATGTCGGCGCGTTTTTTGCCGGCCGGGACGCTACGGATATCAATTCACAGTTAAATAAAAAAGTCGGCATTATGCTCGCGGTCACGGTCGTGGTAGTACTGCTGTTTGTCGTGTTGGGGATACTGATTTCCAATAAGTATTCCAGGATAATGAAAGAAATGGCGGAAGACGTGGAGAAGCTGGCAGCAGGGGATCTGAGCATGAGCGTGGATCCGATGCTGGTTGCCAGAAAGGATGAACTGGGGATCATCGCTGCGGGTGTTTCAAACCTGGAAGGGAAGTTAAAGGATGTCATCAGCCGTTCACAGACGGCAGCAGGTGAACTGGATCATCAGAGCAGGGATCTGGCGGATTCCGCATCCCAGGCATCCCAGGCTTCCGATCAGGTAACGGATGCCGTGACCGAGATTTCCAAGGGTGCCGTGGCGCAGGCCGAGAGCGTGGAGAGTGCAGTAGGTGATACCGACGAGATCGGCAAGAATATCGAGAATATCACAGAGGATGTCCGTGAAATGGACAACTATGCGGAAGAAATGAAGGAAGCCTGCGATAAGGCAATGGATTCTCTGGAGAAACTCATTAAGCACAGTGAAGAAGTGACTGCATCCGTAAAGGATATCGGAGATACCATTACCTCGACGAACGAGTCCGCCAAGACGATTTCCGAGTTTACACAGGCGATCACGGATATTGCGACACAGACAAACCTGCTGTCCCTGAACGCTTCCATTGAGGCGGCACGTGCAGGTGATGCAGGGCGTGGTTTCGCGGTCGTGGCAGATGAGATCCGCCAGCTGGCAGACCAGTCCAGTGACAGCGCGGACAAGATCAAGGGCATCGTGGAGAAGCTGCTGGCAGATTCCGCATCTTCCGTAAGCGTGCTGGAGAAATTGAACGAGAGTTTCGGGGTGCAGGCAGAGCAGTTGGATTCCACCAAGGAAAACATGGTGACGATGTCCGGTAATGTGACGCATGTAAAGGATACATCTTCCCATATCACCGGCCGTATCGCTTCTTTGAATGATGCAAAAAACGGGCTGATGGAGATTATCTCTGACCTGTCCGCGATCTCAGAGGAAAACGCGGCTTCCACCGAGGAGACCAATGCTTCCATGGAAGAACTGAATGCGACCTTTACGATCATCAGTGAGGCGGCAGGCAGGCTGCAGGGGCTTTCCAACGAGTTGGCGGATATTATCAGTTATTTCAAGATGTAACTGGAATTTTAATAGTGTAAATTGCAAAAGAAGGCGCTTCCACTATGGGGCGCCTTTTTTGGTGGAGGGTTCTGCGTTGTGCCCTGCCTGCTATCCATCACAAACTTGGATCGTACAGGAAATCGTTACCCGTGAAAGTAACATCAAAAAGCTATTCAAACCGCATGGAATCTGAAATATAGGTGGATTTTTACATGGCTTTTTGGTATAATAAGACAGACTGTACGACCAACTATGGGTGAAACAGTTAATAATACAATTTCATAAAGGAGAGTTGACGATGAGAGAATTTACAGCAGTCAGCTTGTTCTGTGGAGCTGGTGGTCTCGATATGGGATTTGAGAGAGCCGGATTCAGAACAATCTGGGCAAACGATTTCGACAAGGACGCTTGTAAAACTCATCAGAACTGGAGCAGAACAAAGGTGGTATGCGGAGATATCGGTAAGGTTGATATTTCGCAGATTCCAGATTCTGACATTATTTTGGGCGGATTTCCGTGCCAAGGTTTTTCATTAAGCGGTCCTCGTAAGATTGACGATTCAAGGAATGTTCTTTACAAGCACTATGTAAGAATTGTCAAGGAAAAGCAGCCGCTTATTTTTGTTTAATCTCTCGCTTTACTATGAAAGAAAAACTTATATACAATTCAAAAGAGTATCCGTGCAGATGGATTTATGTATTTGATAACACCTATTTGATTGGAACGGAGAGCCTTCAAGAAGAACTATTCCGTGAAGGTTTCAGTTATACTTCATCCGAGTCGCGAAATATGGATGAAGCGGTTTTTTTCTATATTCCGGATTCTTTAATAGAGGCAGAAGAAACTATTATTAGATCATATGTGGAATGTTGTATTTGTTAATAATAAAGGTAAGAATGCAAAATGTTGAATTTTCAATTATTTCCAAGATCGGTAGCTATTTCAAGTGAGTTGAGGAATATTATCGATTGTTTCGAGCATATATACAGTGATATTTCTTCAGAGAATAATGAGAAAAGTTCAAATGAAGTACTTGCTTTATTATACCCTGAATTGGAGACTCTGGGATTTGTGGTTGAGAAAGGGAAATCGGAAGCTGATAAAATAAACGTTCCGGTGCTATTTGGAAAAAACAACAATGTAGATAAATGCTTTTTTGCAGATGCTCTGAGCAACGATGGAAAGATCGTTATAGAAGTTGAGGCAGGCAGAGCAACAGAGAACAATCAATTCTTAAAGGATATTTTTCAAGCAAGTATGATGTACAATGTTGAATACCTTGTTTTAGCGGTAAGAAACCAGTATAGAAAACATTTTGATTTCGATAGAGTTTATGCATTTCTTGAGACTATGTACATTTCTAATAGAATTCATTTACCACTTAAAGGGATTATGTTAATAGGGTACTGAACTGAGCATGCCGCAAACGGTTTACTTATGAAACAGTAGATGTAGAAATGAAGAAATCTCTTGATAAAGCAGCTGATGCAGCGGTACGCGTTGTGAAGAGATTGGAACCACAGTTATGGAATCCTAATGGTAATGAGCCACTTTATCTATCAATACAAGCTGACTCAGCAGGCATGAGAGGTGATGTACGTGATGTTGTTTGTTTGCGCAAGCAGAATGGATGGGAAATAGGTTTTTCATGCAAACACAATCATCATGCAGTGAAGCACAGCAGATTGTCTGATACGATTGACTTCGGTAAAGAATGGGTTGGTGTTTCATGCTCTAAAGAGTATTTTGATGTGGTGGTTCCGCTATTTACAGAGCTGAGGAAATATCGGGATGATAGCAAAGAGGCAGGAACCCCCATGCTTTGGGAGGAAATAGAAGATAAAGCCGAGCGCTATTATAAACCTTTGTTGGAAGCCTTTATGAAAGAACTTAAGCGGATAGCAGATGAAAACAAAGGTATTCCCGAAGCATTGATACGATATCTGCTTGGGAGAAATGATTTCTATAAAGTGATCACTGATGATAAAAGCAGGACAACAAGGGTAGAAGCCATTAACATAGCGGGGACGTTAAACAGTAGC
>JAFUUX010000203.1 GCA_017471325.1 Lachnospiraceae bacterium
AAGCGCAATAAATAATTGCGCTTACTATAACGCTCCGCGAGGATGCGCACGGATTTTGTAAGGAAATATGCCGCTTTCAGCGGCCAAAATCCGGCGCAGTAAACGACAAAACGAAAATAGTTTTGTCGTTTACTATAGTAAAACGCTATACAGGGCGGATGAGATCAGAAACAGCAGTTGATCACGCTTGCGGGTATAAAAGCGATCATTGCAATATAAGACAGCGTTTCAACGGAATGGAGCGTAAAGGCAGCAGGCCGGTCGCGGAAGAGAGCATGGATCGGATGAAACGGGCAATCAGCATGGAAGCGGAGACAGGGACATGATGAAGAAAAGGTATTCGGGAAGAAAATACGGCAGAAGGTTACGGAAAAATGCGGCGGCATTGCTGACGGCAGCGGTGACGGCGTTTGCCTTTGTTCCGGAAGCGGCTGTTGTTTATGCAACGGAAAGCACAGAAACAGAGGGATCGGAAGAGCCTGTTTTTGAAGATACCGATGCGGCAGAAGAAAAAACCGGGGAAGATGCTGCGGAAAGTGCCGGTGATGGCCGGGATGCTTCGGAAAGTGATGCAGAAGAGGCTGAAACCGCACAAAAGGAAACGGCAGCAGAAGGCGATCAGGAAGGAGCCGGGGAAACTGAAAACGCGGAAGGCCTGAAGGAAGATGCAGGTGAAAGCGGGAACGCGGAAGACCTGAAAGAAAATGCAGGGGAAGCCGGTAACGCGGAAGGCCTGAAAGAAGATGCCGGTGAGAGCGGCAACGCGGAAGACCTGAAAGAAGGTGCAGGGGAAGCCGGTAACGCAGAAGACCTGAAAGAAAATGCAGGGGAAGCCGTAAATGCAGAAGGCCTGAAAGAAAATGCAGGGGAAGCCGTAAATGCGGAAGGCTTGAAAGAAGCGGCGGATATGGAAAAAACCGTATCGGAAAATGCCGCGGAGCCGCTGCATGTGAAAGAACCGCTGGGAAAAGAACTGCCGGCAGAGGAAAGTGAAGAAGAGGAAGAAGAAGCGGTTTATGACGGTATCCGTATTGACGGCAGTTTCGCGGACTGGGAAGCGATCAGCAAGACAGATGCCGGCGGATCTTCCGAGTATCAGGATTTCTTAAAGGCAGTAGCAGTCGTTCAGGAAGACGACTATATCTATGTATATATCAGGGATACCGGCATCGGCGCGGCGGCCTGGTCCGGTCCGCACGGAAACGGGCAGTTTTCCATCGTGACCGATCTGGGGTATTCGGTGCTGTTCCAGCTGCACGCTCAGAATAACGGCGCGGCGGTGAGTATTTCCGGCGTGGATGGCGCGGAGTGTGCTTATCACACAAAAGGCTGGGGCTATGACGGTGAATGGGAGGTATCCATTCCGCTTTCCGAACTGCCCCATAACCGCGGCAGTTACGCGTTTGGCTATTATCAGGCGGAGCCGTTTATCGGTGAGATCGCGGACAAGCGGGAAAAAGATGATGTGACCGGCGAGGTGAGCGAAGGCACGGAGAAGAAGGCGGATGTTTTTGACGGGATCGGTTATGACGGTCTGTATGGAGACTGGAACTCTTATCCGCACACGCTGATCCAGTATGCGACCTCCGGCACGCATGAGAAATATGTGGACGGGGAAGGTGCCCTGTATGTAGACGGGGATACGCTGTATGGCCATGTGGTGACACGTATGGCGGCGCACCTGACGGAGCATGGCGAGGAAATGCAGTATGGCGTGGTACTGCGGATCAACCAGGATGATGACTATTGGTTTGAGTTCCGGCTGGTGGATGTGGATGCTGCCGGAAATATCAACTGGAACGTAAATGTGGCAGACCAGGAAAACGGCACCCATGAGTATTATATCGTGGATACCCGTGGCTGGTCGAATGCCGCGAGTTTAAGCGATATCACCCGGGGAAATAACGTGTACGGAAAGATCCGCATCACCAAGAGTGATATTTCGGATGAAGCGGAGTGGAAACTGGATCTGGGACTGCTCGCGGATCATTTCGGGCTGGAAGAGACAGATATGCAGGTGCTGGAGGTGAAGTACGAGCGGATCGGAGACCGCTGGCTGCAGACGGCCGGAGCGTCTACCGGGCCGGCAGCCGGTATCCTGCTGAGCATGGCAGTGGCCGGAACGGCTGCGGCAGTGCTTCGCCGCAAAAAGGATACGGAGGCCGTTAGCGGCTGTTTTGGTACCGGCATCCTGACATGGCCGGATACAAAAAAGATACGTTTCACAGAGGGGAATGAGTGATGCTGCCGCTGATCGGAGTGCTGGGGACAGGATTGTGGCTCTACGTGCTTCATGTGATGCAAAAGGCGAAACTGCCGGCATGGCGTTTTTTCTGGGGCGGCGCAGGCCTGTTTATCCTGATGATGGTTTTTATACGTCCTGTGCTGACACAACCGCTGGCGCAGGGCGTTTCTGCGTTGGCAGGCTTTTTTGGCAGGGCAACGGGAACATTTACGCCGTATTTTAAGTACGGTACGATCTTTGTGGAGACACCTACGGGAGCCATGACGCTGCAGATCGACATGGAGTGTTCCGGCATACTCGAGATCATGGCGTTTATGGCGCTGTTAGTGTTTTTTGATGTATACAGTTTCCAGGAGAAGATCCTGGTATCGCTTCTGGGCATCTTTTATATCCTGGTGGCAAACGCCATGCGGATCATATTGATCTGCGAGATCATCCACATGGGGGGCAGCGGCTATTACCACATGGCGCATACCTATATCGGGCGCATTTTCTTTTATGTACTGAGTGTGCTGCTGTATTTCTATGTGTTTACAAAGCCGCAGATCGTGAAGATGCGGGTAGGTACATTTAAGTATGATTAACCGTTTTTTACATTCCTTCATATTCTGGGGAGCCTGGATCATCATTCCGGTGCTGATGGAGATATTGCCGGCTTTTGGCGGCTTTTTTCTGTTGCTGTTCCGCAGGGCCAAGGCGAAGAAAAAGCCGGAGAAGTTAAAGGTCTATCCGGAGATTTCCGTGATCATCCCGGTGTATAATTCAGCGCAGACCTTATTTGCCTGCATCCGTTCGATCAAACTGAGCACTTATGACTCTGACAAGATCCGTATCTTTCTGGTCAACAATCAGGGGAAGGACAACAGTTTTGATATTTTCAGGCGCTGCCAGCTTGCTTTTCCCGAACTGCACATGCAGTGGCTGAATGCGCAGCAGGGCAAATCCCGCGCGCTGAACCTGGCGCTGTATAACAGTGAGGGCAAGTATATCATCAATCTGGACAGCGACGGGATATTGGAGCCCCATGCGCTGCAGAATATAGTGGAGAAATTTGAGGTAAGGCAGGATCTGAACTGTATGACGGGAGCCGTGCTGACGGAGCCGCGGCTGATCGACCAGTTTGAGCACTTCTTTCCGCGCCTGTTGCGGGAACTGGAATTTATGGAGTATGCGCAGGCGTTTCTGGCAGGGCGCAGTTATGCGTCGGAACTGAACGCGGTCTATACGCTGTCCGGTGCTTTTTCGGCGTTCCGGAAATCCGCCATCTTAAAATCCCGTATGTACAATACCAATACCATCTGCGAGGATACGCATATCACCTTCCAGATGCGCTACCTGCAGAAGGAGCGTGTGGAGATCTGCGAGAATGCTTTATTTTATGTGGATCCCATCGAGGGCATCAACAAACTGTATACCCAGAGGCAGCGCTGGCAGCGGGGCAGCCTGGAGGTGGCCAGGCAGTTTCTGGATGAAAAGAACAACTTCGGGAAGAGTTTTCTGGATGTCAATGTGCATACGCTTTTGTATGACCATACCTTTGCGTTTCCCAGAGCCATCTGGTATCTGGCGCTGCTGTGCCTGCTGTTTATGAATTATTCATCAAAGATGATCATCTTATCGACCGTGTTCATTTTTTTGACCTATATCATTGTCGGTTTCATGTATTACGGAACGGTGCTGTATTTCCTGCGGGACTTTCCGGATCTGCGCAGTTATTACGCCGGACACTGGTGGGTAGTGATACTGCTGCCGTTCTTTAATTTTGCGGTATTTTTTATCCGGCTGGCCGGGATCGTCAACAGCATCGGTACGGACAGCGCCTGGAAGACACGCAATCTGACAGAGGAGGGGCAGGCGTTTATGGATGTGGTAAAACAGGACTTTGCAAAGCCCATCGGCTGGGTGCGCCGCCTGCGCCGTCTGGTCAATGAGGAAGAGACGCAGGAAGAAGGCAGGGCATGAAGGAATTTCTGAAAAAACATTATTTTGCGGCGACAGCGGTAGGCGTATCGCTTCTGGCGATCCTGCTGGTGCTGGCGGGCTGGCGTTTTATGAACCAGTATGAGGAAGGCGTGCTGGAGGTCTGCGCGGAGCAGCAGGATGCTTATGTGCAGCTGGTATTGGATCAGATCTATGTGCGTGAAAACCGCAATGATGCGGCGATCATCGAAGAGATCCTGGGCAGCCTGGATGCTTCCAGCAATAAATACTGGACTTTTTCCAGGGAAGAAACCATGCTGTTTGTGAAGGATGTAACGGAGACCAATAAATACAAGGGTTTCACAACGGCTACTTATTATATTTCCGACAGCGCGGCGGATTTTCTCAAATCCCTGCGGCTGAATTCCGTCACGCATGAACGGATCGAAATCGAGGACCGGAAATATATCGCCAGCGGCGTGATCTTTGAATACGGCGGCGCGGAATACCGTTTGTGCCTGCTTTCCAACGAGGAAGTCTTTTTGGATAACAATGCCTTTCTGGGCGCAAAGATCAACATCAGTTTATGTTATGGTCTGGCAGTGGCGCTGATCGTGGTGGGCGCGCTGCTGTACGCGCACAGGATCGGCCTGCTGCACGCGGATATCGCGGAAAAAGCGGGGGTAACGACCGAACTGAATGCCAGCATCGCCAAACTGAATGAGCGGCTGCTGGTCAAGACGACCTACGACATGCGGCGTACCCTGTTCCAGGAGAGCATGCTGGCGGATTTTCTGGCAAGGATCGAGAGCAAGGGGATCGCGCCGGTCACCTTTGTGATACTGAACTGTTCCAATGAGGGCGCATTTCTGGACCGTGCGCAGGTGCTGCTGGACCGGAGCGTGCTGCGCTTTCGGCTGATGGGGGAACAGGCATATACGGATTCCGGCGTGCCGGGACAGTTGATGCTGGTCTTTTTGAACTGCAGCCGGACCACGGCTTACGAAAACCTGCGGGCACTGCTGAATGTATCGGTCACGCTGCGTGTGATACGGGAGTGGGAACCAAAACTGGGCAGCATTACCGCGTTTGCGGATGAATTAAGGAGTCAGAACCGATGAACAAACTGGAAAACCGCCTGTTCCACGAATACAGGCTGAAATTTTATCTGAATGCGAACCATTATCTGATCTTTAACAATAAGCGGGGAGAGACACATCCGCATACCTGGGAGTTTACCTTAAACATACTGATCGGCCGTGAAACATTTGTGGAGTTCAACCATTATGAACGCGCGATAGAGGCGATGCTGAAACCGTATCAGAACAGGGTGCTGAATGAAGTAGAGCCATTTGACGCGATCGTCCCCACGCTGGAAAACCAGGTGGAGTATTTTGGAATGCGCGTGCAGGAGATCGTCAAGGAAATCGGCGGGCGGCTGCTTTCCATTGAGGGCAGCGAAACGCCGACGCGGAGTTATATCATTAATTTCAATGACGCTTTTGACAGTTTTGAGATGGAAGCCTATACCGAGGACGTCATGAAGGACGTGATCGATGCCGTACTGACGGACATCATGGAGGACATGAATTCATGAAAACTGCAGGCAGCAGGTGTTGGGAGCCGGATACCGTCAGCGGCTGCAGTTTGGCAGGTTACGGGATCGGCATCCGACCGGAACCGGTCAGATATAAACTGACGTTGATCGAGGAGGGAAAAAACCGGTGAGGGCGGCAGGAAGGAAAATCCGGCCGCTCATCGTGGCAGCGGTATATCTTTTGCTGGCATGGGTGCTGATGACGCTGATCTCGCATAGCGGGATCTATCCGGCAGGCGCGGATGTGATGGGGCATCTGTACAGAGGGGATTTCCTCTATCGTGCCATCAGGGCGGGCGATCTGTTTCCGTCCTATGATCCCTGTTGGTACAACGGCATAGAACCGTTCCGTTATCACGGGCCGGTGTCGGCATATATGCTGGCATTGTGTGAGGCGGCAGCGGGGGGCAATGTGTTTGGCGGCTATATCCTGTACTGCGGCGTGATCTTTGCGGCAGGCGCGTTTGCTTTTTTTGCGATCGCGTCAGCAAAAGGCAGGCCGTATCTGGGGGCGGCGCTGGGCGTTTTGTGGATGCTGCAGCCGGCTAATCTGCTGCTGGTATTTGGAGAGGGGGATCTGGCACGGGCATTTGCGCTGGTCTGGCTGCCGGTGCTGGTCTTTTTCCTGGAAGGTTTTTTGCGGGAGGGAAGGGCATACCGCCTGCTTGCAGCAGCAGGGATCCTCTTTTTGCTGATCTTTACGGATCATGATCTGGCAGTGATGGCGGCGATCGCGCTTACGCTGTATCTGTTGTTTTATGCGGCGGCAAATCACGGCTGGATCCGTTTCGGACAGGTGGTGCTGATGCTTTTGGGCGTTTTTCTGCTGTCCGGTTTCTGGCTGGTGCCCTATCTGACAAACAGGGGCACGCCGGCGGATCTGACAGAGGAGATGGCAGAGGCTTTTCAGAGTGGTCTGCGTTCTATCGATCCTTTTGTGCGCAGCGTGGAGGATGTGTATCTGCCGTATTTTGGGCTGGCGGCGTTTATGCTCATTATCTTCGGGCTGCTCTGCGCGGATAAAAAGAGCACGCCGGCTTTCGGAACGGGACTGCTTCTCTTTTTCGGGACAACGGAATCTGCCTATCTGGTGCTGAAGATGCTGCCGGGGAACAGCCATCTGTGGATGCTGCAGTATGTGCCGCTGGCGATGTGCCTGCTGCTCTACGGGCTGGTCTGCTGGCGGAGGCTGAAATATAAAGTGCAGATCGTGATATGTACGCTGCTTTTGCTGGACTGCCTGCCGTCGGTGCCGCTCTTTAGCGGCGTGATGGACAGCGATCCCGCGGATCGGCGTTTTGCGGCGGAAGAAGCGGAAATGCTGCTGGATACGGCAAAGCGGATCACGGTGCAGCGCCTGGCGCTTCTGGATCTGGGCGAGATGGAAGCAGACGGCATGTATCTGGTGAATGCGTATCAGGTGCCGCTGCAGGGCAGTTTCGGCGCGGATATCACCGCGGCATCGACCACATATAATATCACGCAGCTGGAACGGGCATATTCCGGCGGCCAGTTTAAGTATCTCTTTGACCGCACGCTGGAACTGGGCAACGACAGCGTGCTGCTGCAGTTAAAGCACGTGGCGTGGAATTCGGATGCCATAGAGGAACTGGATGCGGCAGCGGCTCTGTCCGGTTATTATCTGGCAGATGCGAATGAGCGCTGGCGGCTGTACCACAGGGACGTGGACGGAAACTTTGGCGTGGTGAGTCACTTCGGCGCGATCGGCATCGGCAGCGGGGCAGGGCAGATCTCATTGGATTTTCCGACCGTGGAGGAAGTGGAAAGCACCAATATCAATGATTACACATACGAGGAACTGTCGAAATACCAGACGGTCTATTTAAACGGCTTTACGTATTCGGATAAATATGCGGCGGAAGATATGCTGATCCGTCTGGCGGAAAACGGCACGCGCATCGTGCTGCTGGCAGACGGCATCCCGCAGGATCCCACCACGAAAGCCAGGGAGTTTCTGGGCGTGCATTCCCAGGAAGTGGTGTTTTCCAACGGTTATCCGGAACTGGAGACAGAGCATTTCGGGACGATCAACACGGATCTGTTTGCACGGGGGCATGCAACTTGGCGTACCGTGTATGTGACCGGTCTGTACAAGGTATACGGATATACGCAGGAAGACGGCGTGCAGCTGGATTTCTATGGAACCGTAAAGAATGATAATATCTATGTGCTGGGGATCAACCTGACCTATCATTATGCCCTGACCAGGGATCCGTCCATTGAGGCGCTGCTGTATGAGATCTTTCATATGGAGATCGGGGCGATGCCGGAGCGCAGTCCGGTACCGGTGCAGGTGGAGTATGGAGCAGACACGATCACGGTGCGTACAGAGAATGCCGATGTGGATATCACGCTTGCGGCGCATGACAGTTTTGTGCTGCCGGAGGGGACAGAGGTAAGGAACCGGCTGGTGCATGTCACAAACGGAGAGGCGTTGATCCGGCTGCAGAACCCGTATCTCTGGAAAGGGCTGGCGGTCAGCGCAGCCGGTATGGTGGTGCAGCTTTTGGCCGTGCTTCTGGGCGGCCGGCTGGACCGTAAATGGAGGGAAGAACAAAAACATGCAGCGGAGGGCTAGACCGGCTTTGGGAAAAGAGATATGGAGGAGACTGTCCGGCGCGCTGCTTTTTGGGATACTCTTGTGCGGATGCGCGGCACCGTGGCAGGTGCCGGCGGAGGAACGCGCGGCCGGCAGCGTATCCGCGGATGCCGGCGCGGAAGAGGCGGTTTCGGAAAATGTCATCGTGGAGCCGGAGCCCGTGGCACCGCAGAGTGTTTTTCATGATGCCGGGACCGGGGCGGATTATGCGTTTAAGTCCGGGGAGCAGTATCTGGAGATCTATGATGGTGAGCAGTTCCGGCCGGTCTATTTAAACGGTGTCAATATCGGCTCCGGCTATCCGGGGTATTTTCCGGGGGAACTGGCGATCCCAAAAGAAACGTATCTGCGCTGGTTTGAACAGATCGCGGACATGCACTGCAATGTGGTACGGGTATATACGACGATGATGCCGGCTTTTTACGATGCCCTGTATGAATACAACAGGGACGCGGCGGCAGGGCGGAAACTGTATCTGCTGATGGGCGTCTGGTATGATGAGGATACGATAGAGCGCACGGGGGATGCGTATGATCTGCTGGAGGGCGCCGTGGGAGAAGCCTGCGAGCAGATCGATATCATTCACGGGAACTGCGTGATTGAAGAACGTTCCGGCCGGGCTTACGGAACGTATACCAGGGATGTGTCGGAATATGTGCTGGGCTGGATCCTGGGGATCGAATCGGATGCCTGGCTGGTGGGGACAACGGATGAAAAGCATCCGGAGCGCAGATCCTATGAGGGGGAATATCTTTACACCGGCGGGGATGATATACAGGCCTTTGATTGTTTCCTGTGCGAACTGGGGGACAAGGCCATTGCCTATGAAATGGAGCATTACGGCATGCAGCGGCCGGTGAGCTGGGCAAACTGGCCTACGGCGGATGTGATGGAGCACCCGGATGAGCCTTCTTATGAGGTGGAGGATGCCGTGACGATCCATGTGGAGCGCTTTCATGCCAGGGATAACTATGCGCCGGGGATATTTGCATCGTACCATATCTATCCGTATTATCCGGAATTTCTGGTGCTGGAGGAACGCTACACATCTTATGTGGATGCGGACCGGATCATCAATCCCTACGAGGCCTATTTAAAGCAGCTGCTGGAAACACATCATGTGCCCGTGCTGGTAGCGGAATACGGACTGCCGGCATCCCGCGGCTGTACCCATGTCAATCCGTACAGCGGCCTGAACCAGGGGCATCTGAACGAACAGGAGCAGGGGGAGGGGCTGTGCTTTCTGGCGGAAAACATCTACCGCAACGGTTATGCCGGCGGGATCGTTTTTACCTGGCAGGATGAATGGTTTAAACGTACCTGGAATACCATGGAGTATTCCGATCCGGAGCGGCGGCCGTTCTGGAGTGATATCCAGACCAGCGAGCAGAATTTCGGCCTGCTGGCTTTTGATCCCGGCGCGGAGAACGTGATCGTAAAGATCGATGGAAATGCAAAGGACTGGAGCGCGGAGGATGTGCTGTGCAGCAACGATGGCCTGCGCCTGTCCGTAAAATATGACCAGCGTTATCTTTATCTGGCCGTACAGGGAGAAGACCTGGATCCGGAGGAGGAGCATATCCTGATCCCGGTGGATGAGACGGAGATCTCGGGTTCGGCGGCGTATGGGAATTACCGCTTTGAGCGGCCGGCGGATTTCCTGATCAGTTTAAACGGGCGCGGGGACAGCCATGTGTATGTGCAGAGTTATTATGACCGCTACGCTTTTCTGTATCAGGATATCGATAATCTGCTGGATGTGACGGGCTATGCCGTAAAGGACAGCATGCGTTTCAATCCGATCTACCTGTCCCTGAACAAGCAGCTCTTTATCCCGTCCACCGGAGAGGTGAAGGATGCCATGCATTATGAAACGGGAGCGCTGCGCTATGGGAATGCGGATCCGGAGGCGCCGGAGTACGATTCCCTGGCGGATTTCTGTTACGGGAAAGGCGGGCAGGAGGGTTTTGTGGAACTGCGCATAGCCTGGGGGCTGCTGAATTTCCGGGATCCCAGCACCAAAGAGGTGGAGGGGGATTTCTGGAAGAAAGGCGATCTGGTGGAGAAATATATCGACGGGATCTGGCTGGGCGTCACCAGGACGGCACCGATGGTACCGATGGCTTATTTTACCTGGGAAAACTGGGATAGCGTGGAGTTTCATGAGCGTCTGAAGAAATCCTATTATCTTCTGGGGGACTGCTATGAAAAACTGGTGCTGCCGGCAGAAACACAAAAGACAGGGATTGATTGATTTTTCTGAGGGGATACAGTGGGTGTTTTGAAAAGGATGCGGAGAGAAAAAAGGAATCATAACAGGATCGCCGGAGGTGTGCTGTGCTTGACCATGGCGCTGTCTGCCGGCTGCGGACAAAAGCAGGAGACACCTGCGGATCTTTATCAGGAAGAACAGCAGGCAGCCGCGTACGGGTTCCGCGCAGGGGAAAAGTACCTGGAGGTGTATGACGGGGAGGCGTTCCGGCCCGTGTATTTAAAAGGCGTGAACATCGGTTCCGGCGTGCCGGGGCATTTCCCGGGGGAACTGGCGATCACAAAGGAGACTTACGCGCGCTGGCTGGATGAGATCGCGCAGATGCACTGTAATACCGTGCGTATCTATACCACCATGATGCCCTGCTTTTACGAGGCGCTTTTAGAGCACAACCAGAAAGCGGAAGAACCCCTGTACCTCATCATGGGAGTATGGTATGATGAAGAGACGGCAGCGGAGGAAGGTGATGCTTTTGCGCTGCTGGATGGGGCCGTGGCGGAAGCGCAGGAACAGATCGACATCATCCACGGGCAGGCGGAGATCCCGCAGCGCAGCGGCAAGGCCTGGGGAAAGTATACCGCGGATGTTTCGCCCTACGTGCTGGGCTGGATCCTGGGGATCGAGCCGGATGCGCATCTGGTAGGAACGACCAACGCAAAGTATCCGGAGATTGACGGTTTTGACGGCACCTATCTGATGACGGAGGGAACGGATGCTTTTCATGCCTTTTTGTGCGAACTGGGCGAGCGGGTGATCGCGTATGAAACGGAAGGCTACGGCATGCAGCGTCCGGTGAGCTGGACCAACTGGCCCACGGCAGATGCGCTTTCCCACCCGGCAGAGCCTACGCCGGAGAAAGAGGATGCAGTGTCCGTGAATGTGGAACTGATCCGGGCAAAAGAGAGTTTTGCACCCGGTATTTTTGCGTCGTACCATGTGTATCCGTATTATCCGGATTTTATGTTTCTGGAGCCATCCTATGGCAGTTTCCAGGACGGCAACGGAAATATCAATACTTATGAAGCGTATCTGCGGGAATTGATCGGCCTGCACGATATCCCGGTGCTGGTGGCGGAGTTTGGCGTGCCGTCTTCCAGAGGCTGCACCCATATCAATCCGCTGACCGGGCTGGATCAGGGCAATCTGAATGAAACGGAGCAGGGCTGGTGCCTGGATTCCATGGCCAGGGATATCTGCAATAACGGCTTTGCGGGAGGGCTGGTCTTTTCCTGGCAGGATGAGTGGTTCAAGCGCACCTGGAATACCATGGATTACAGCAATGCGGACCGGCGCGCTTTCTGGAACGATGTGCAGACCAGCGAGCAGGCGTTTGGCCTGATGGAATTTTTGCCGGGAGACGGGAGCAGCGTGCTGGACGGCAGCCTTTCGGACTGGCAGGAAACGGACCGGCTGCTGTCGGCAGACGGCTATACGCTGTGGGCAAAGGCGGATGCACGGTATCTGTGGCTGGCGGTGCAGGCAGAGGAGGGAGGACTGCAGGAGCGGCGGCTGGTATTGCCGCTTGATATCACGCCTGCGTCCGGCGCGGCAGAATATGACGGCATGGCATTTCCGAGAGCGGTGGATTTTGTGATCGACTTAAACGGTACGGAGGACAGCCATGTTTATGTGCAGCACTATTATGACCGGTATGCTTTTTTCTATCGGAAATACGATAACCTGCTGGATGTGAGCGGCTATGATGATCCGGACGGGACTGCTTTCGGACCGGTATATCTGTCGCTGAATAAAATGCTGAAACTGCCGGGCAGCGATGAAGTGATCGATGCAACGAAGTATGACAGCGGCCTGCTGCGCTGCGGCACGGCGGATCCGGCAGAGGAGGCGTATGATTCGCTGGCGGATTTCTGCTATCAGGAGGACTGCGTGGAACTGCGGATCCCCTGGGGGTTGCTGAATTTCCGCGATCCCAGCAGCAAAGAGATCGAGGACGATTTCTGGGCGAAGGGCATGCTGCAGGGCAGAACGGTATCGGAGATCTGGCTGGGCGTGTGCGCAGAAGGGCAGCAGGCGCAGATGGCACGTTTTACCTGGGCAGACTGGGATACTGTGGAGTATACGGAACGGTTAAAGGATTCGTATGGGATCCTGCAGGCGTGCTTTGGGGAACTGCAGATCAGGGAATAACGGTGGCAGATTGCGGACGGGACGCAGCGAAGCGGCGGTACGGGCGCATTTTGGGAGGATGAGGAGATATGGAAACAACGGATGGCAAAAAGAAAAAAGGAACATGGGCACTGATACTCACCATGGTACTGGCCGTGGCTGCAGTGCTGGCGGTCGTGCTGGTCGTGGTCTTTGGAAAGGCAAAACTGGCAAATCCAAAGACCATGGGGGACAAAGCGCTGGAAGACAGAAATTATGCGGAAGCGATCACGTACTATAAAGAAGCGCTGGAAAAGGATCCCATGGATGCGCAGCTGTACCTGTCCATTGCCAAAGCCTATGATAAGCAGGGGGATGTGGACGCGGCCTATCACATGCTGGAGAAAGGCTATCGGAAAACAGAGGACGCGGAGATCGAAAAAGAAATAGAGAAAATGGCAGAGGATATGTCTCCGATCCTGACCGATACAGGCAGCGGAGGGGATGACGGCGGGACAGAGGATACCCCGCGGCAGCGTCAGATCGCGCTGCTGCAGCAGGCATACGAACTGCTTTCCGCGGGAGATTATGAAGGCATGTGCGATGTGGATGGCTCGGAGGAGGCCGATCTGGTGATCGCGGAACTGAAGGGCGATCATGTGATCTACATCCCGGAGGAGCAGAGCAGGGGCACGGGTGTCGGAACCGGCGTTTACCGGGTGGCGTCCGGATATTTCTTTTACTATGGCGAATTTGTAAACGGTGAGCGCAAAGGGCATGGTGTTTCCTTTTGGTGGAACGGGCATGGCTATGAGACCTATGACGGGGAATGGAACCTGGATGCGCCAAACGGCCGGGGAACGGCTTCTGTCGTGGAACTGTACGGGTATGAGGAACGTTATACCGGAAATTTTGTGGACGGTCTGGAAGACGGTGATTTTATCGTTGAAAAGCGGGATGATGAAACGGCACCCTGGCAGCAGACGGAAATAACGATCGACATGGGCAGTCTTTCGGATGCTGTGCAGCAGGAACTGATCGAAACCGTGGAAGAGGCTTATGCCAAAGGGGAGGATGTGGATCCGGAACTGGAGGATCTGTATCAGATATTTTCACACTGGGATCCGAACAATTACCTGTATGCGATCTTTGATGACGGCTCTTATCTGGCACGGAGCATCTATGATGAGCCCATGGGGGCGCTGGGGTATCGTTAACGGCATTGATATTTGTGGATTATATACTGATTTTCGGAAAAACAGTTTTTCTTTTTCTTAAAATGTGCTAAAATATAGCAAGCGCAATAAATAATTGCGCTTACTATAACGCTCCGCGAGGATGCGCACGGATTTTGTAAGGAAATATGCCGCTTTCAGCGGCCAAAATCCGGCGCAGTAAACGACAAAACGAAAATAGTTTTGTCGTTTACTATAACTCTGTAGCGCTGAAAGAAGCCGCAGGAGGGCAGGATATGGACAGAAAAGAACGATACGAGGAGAACATGCGACGCAAGGTACTGGTGGTAGATGATGAGGATGTCAACCGTCAGTTGCTTGGCTATATCTTAAGCCGTGAATATGATGTGATCTACGCGGAAAACGGGAAACAGGCGCAGGCGCTGATCCGTGATAATAAACGGAAGTTATCTATGGTGATGCTGGATTTGCTG